>JAZODN010000092.1:0-10448 GCA_045597045.1 Acutalibacteraceae bacterium | reverse complement strand
TAAAACCAACCCGCCCGAAAACGGGCTCGTTTCACTGCTAAAATACACCGTAAACACGCCGGTTTTTGACTTTTGAAAAAGCAGGTTGAGGCAGGCGGTGGTTCCGCCTGCCTCAAACTCACTTTTTACTTACGAATACCGAGCTTCGCAACGATGGCACGATAACGTTCGATGTCGGTCTTCTGCAGATAGTTCAGCAGACCGCGACGACGGCCGACCATCTTGAACAGGCCACGACGGGAGTGGTTGTCCTTCTTGTGGGTCTTCAGATGCTCGGTCAAATCAGCAATGCGCTTCGTCAACACAGCGATCTGCACTTCCGGCGAACCGGTATCTCCCTCATGAATCGCGTAGTTCTGCATGATGGCGGTTTTCTCCTCCGGCAACATCATAGCACTTCACCTCTTTCTAAAATATTTGCCGCCAAACCCAGCCCGAGGAAAGCACAAAGAGGTGTTTCTCCGCCGTCCGGGTAAGAGGCACGCCTGGGGGGTTCCCCATTAGCCCTACGAGTATATCACACTTTTTTTCATTTGTAAAGTGTTTTTCAAAAATAAATTTCGTCAGCCTTCCCCTTCGTATACACCGAGCAGCTTTTGCACGTGGTAATATGCCGCCTTGGGGGTCGTCGGATTGTTATTCGCGTCGGTGTTCACCAAGCCGAAGTGCGACTCGCCGTGATAACGGCCCAGCTGTTTTTCGTAATCCGGCTGATCTAGCAATTCATAAATGATAACGCCCAGGAATCTGTCTGATCGGTAATCGTTCATCTTGCGCAAGAACATATCCAACCATTGCAGCTGCTGTTGTTCGGTTGCCATACCGTTCAAGAACGGATAGTTACACTCGGCGATCATGAACTCGTAATCGGGATAGCGTTGTTCCCAATCGCGGAAATAATCGTAATAATCCCAACCCTTGTCGTTCCACACCTCGTAGTTGTCGATCGCCATGACATCCCATTTCAAACCGGCTTCGATGTAGAAATCCATCATGGTGATGTGGGTACGGCCGAAGTTGAGGACGATCTTGCCGGTGGGGTTCTCGGACTGAAATGCCGTGAGCGCCGCCGTCATCTTCGCCACCATTTCCTGCACGCGGCGCGGATTGTAGTAATCGCGAGAGATGCCCGTGTAGTCGGACGCGTTGTACAATCCGCCGCTGTCCGATTTGGAGCAATAGATATCCGTCTCGTTAAAGATCTGGAAGTATTCGATCTCGTCGCCCAGATGACGCGCCGTAAGCGCCATACGGTTGGCAATATCCTGCGTGCTGCCGCCGTAGTTATCCAAAACCAGCATAAACTGCATACCGAGTGCGTGACACTTGTTTGCCACGCGGCGCACGTAATTGATGCCGTTCATATCCACGGGATTATAGTTGAAGCGGTAGATGTTGCAGCCCATGTCCGCCGCCAGCTGCAGAATTTCATCCTCATTCGCTTCTTTATAGGCAGCGTAGCCCTTGTGGTGACCATTGATGCCCCACAAAAGGTCGTCGCGCAGCACACGCGTGCTTTGCCAAGTATGTTCCGCCGGCAGTTCGGCGATACTACCCACAGCAAACTGCAAAATCAAGCGGGCATCGGTAGAGTTCACCTTGCCGTCTTTATCCACGTCGGCCGGCTTGGTCGCAAGGGCCGTTTCGGGAATCTTCTGCACCGCATATTGCAATGTCATACGCGCGTCGGTAGAGTCGATCTTGCGGTCGCCGTTCACATCGCCCAGCCCTGTCAAAACGTCCACCGCTTCAAACGTAACCTTGTCACATGCCACGCAGGTGTATTCGCAGACGCCCTTTTTATCCATCGTCGGGCGCACGGTCACCTTGCCGTCGCCCAAGATACACTCCGCGAGTGGCAACGGCTTCGTTCCGACAATGGTGCCGCACAGCGCACACACCGTCTGCACCGCACCGTTTTCCGTGCAGGTGGAACCGAAGAGCACCGCACCGTCAGCGACCGTTGCGTGTTGGCAGGTTGCCGCTTCGATGCGCTTCATAATTTTTATTTCGCCGAAGGTCAAACTGCGCGTGTAATCTTTTGTCGCACTCACGCCGGCATAAAAACGAAACCCATTTATGGTATGTGCCGCATCCAAGGAATCGTCACTGGGTTCGGAAAACGAGAGTTCGATCGTGTTCCATCCGACAGTCAGCGTGTGGGTTCGTGCTATGGTGCTTGTGTTCCACGAGATCTCATCCGTATCAAACCGTGTGTTAAACACCTCAAACTGTCCGCCGCCTTCGGTGAACAAGGTCAGCGACGCTTCGTCGGGGATATACACCTGCGCGCAGAATTTAAAACTCCCTTTTGCCATTCCCTGCGGCAGGTCGATGTTCAAATTTGAGGCGGTAAACTGCAGATATTGGCCCGCAGGCACGGTAGCACGCATACCGTCCTCCACAGCGGTCAACGCAGTCCCCGTGCCGGAGAATCGGTTTTCATACCCCTTTTGGTAGATCACCCATTCGTTCTGTTCGGCGGCGTTTACCACCGGCTTTGCCGCCGGGGAAACCGCACCGGCGAACACCACGATTGCCAGACATAGGGCCAGCCATTTTACAATACGTCGTTTCATTTTCTTTGTCCTCACTGTCTTGTGTTTTTTGTGCAAGGCATATTGTAAGGGCACGTTCCGTACTCAAAAACAATGAAATCGCACCATACCCTGAAAGTCAACGCTTTTTTCAAGTTGTGCACAAACCGTACTGAAACGGCTTATCCCTTGGTATCATACCACGTGTCGCCGCTGTGCACGTCCACCGTGAGTTTCACCGTGAGGGAGGCGGCACGTTCCATCTCCTCTTGCAACAACGCCGTCACAGCGGCCACCTCGTGTTGCGGCGCTTCCACGATCAGTTCGTCGTGTACCTGCAGAATGAGCCGCGCCTGCAAACCTTCGCGCAGCAGACGGTCGCGCACGCGGATCATCGCCAGTTTGATGACGTCTGCCGCCGTGCCCTGAATAGGCGCGTTGCGTGCCACTCTTTCGCCGAACGCACGCAGCATGGCTTGGCTTGCCTTGAGTTCCGGCAAGGGGCGGCGGCGGCCGAAGAGGGTTTGGGCATAGCCCGTTTCTTTGGCGTCTGCCACCATTTTGTCCATAAAGCCGGCCACCGCACCGTAGTGTGCTAAATACCCGTCGATATACGCCTTTGCTTCACGGTAAGAGACGTCGATATCCTCCGACAGCGAGTGTGCACCGATGCCGTAGATAATGCCGAAGTTCACTGCCTTGGCACGGGAACGCATCAGAGGGGTAACCATCTCTTCCGGCACGCCGAACACCTGTGCCGCCGTGATACGGTGCACGTCTTCACCGCTGTTGAACGCCGCTTTCATGGTCGGCTCGTCGGCCATGTGTGCAAGCACGCGCAACTCGATCTGACTGTAGTCGGCGTCCACCAACTGCCACCCCTCCCGTGCACGGAAGAAACGGCGCAGTTCGCGCCCGAGTTCCTGTCGCACGGGGATGTTTTGCAGGTTCGGCTCGGTCGATGAAATGCGCCCCGTGCGCGTTTCGGTTTGGTTAAAACAGGAATGGATGCGTCCGTCCTCTCCCACCACCTTCAGCAAACCTTCACAATAGGTGGAGGAGAGTTTGGCAAGCGAACGGTATTGTAGCAATGCATCCACCACGGGATACTCTTCACGCAGTTTTTCCAGTACGTCGGCATTGGTGGAATAACCAGACTTGGTCTTTTTGCCGGCAGGCAGCCCCAAATCCTCAAACAGCGCTTTGGCCAACTGTTTCGGGGAATTCAAATTAAACTCGTACCCCACCATATCCCACACCAGTTTTTGCAGTGCGGTGATCTCGCTTTGCAACGATTCACCAAACGCAGCAATACCGTCGGCATCCACTGCCACACCGTCGCGTTCCATCTCCGCCAACACCAGTGCCAGCGGCAACTCCATATCGGTGAGCAGTGCGGCCATCCCCTGCTCTTCCAACAAAGGTGTGAGTGTATCGGCCAACACCGCCATTTGCTCCACTTGGGGAAACGGCGGCAACGCGTATTCCATGGCCAGACGCGGCAGGGTGTAATCCTTCGCCAACGGGTTGAGCAAATACACCGCCAACATCGTATCCATCACAAAACCGCAAGGAATCTGCGGCAGCAAAGCCGCCGCCACGGCCTTATAATCGTGGGTGCGCTTTTGCACCGTACCGTCGGTATAAAGCGCCAAAAAGCAAGGGTCATCCAACGCCGCCACAGCGCGTTTGCCGTCAGCCAACAGGTTCACCCCGTCTTCACACAGCAGCAAGTCCAGCCGCCCGGTTTCGCGCGCAACAGCACACACCACATCCAGCGACGCGTCCTGCGCGCTCACCCGTTCGGCCGCTTCGGCGGTCGGCGCCGCCACTGCCGCATCGGTCAATTCCCACCGTTCAACCAACTTAAACAGTTCCAAACTCGCCAGCTTATGTGCCAGCGCCTCTCTCTCCACGGGACGGCCGCAATAGTCTGCCACCGACGTGGGCACCGGCGCATCGGTGCAAATGGTACCAAGCGTGCGGCTTAAAAAGGCACTTTCGCGCCCGTCGATCAACTTTTGGCGCAAAGCCGGGCGCAGATCGGCGGTATCCAGCGCTGCATACAGCGCCTCCACCCCACCGAACTGCTGCATCAACGAAAGGGCGGTTTTTTCGCCCACACCCGGCACGCCGGGAATGTGGTCGCTGGTGTCGCCCATCAGCGCTTTCAGATCAATCATCTGCGCAGGGCTGAGCCCGTATTTTTCGCGCAGCGCAGCCTCGTCCATCACTACCGTTTCAGGTTGCCCCCCACGGGTGGCCGCCAGCAGCACCGTCACCTTGTCCGAAATCAATTGGAACGCATCGCGGTCACCGGTGGCCAGCACGCACTCCGCGCCCTGCTCGGTCGCAGCACGGGCCAACGTGCCGAGAATGTCGTCTGCTTCAAAGCCTGCCGCTTCGAGCACGGTGCAGCCCATCAACGGGAGTATCTCTTTAATCACGGGCATCTGCTGACGCAGTTCTTCCGGCATCGCATGCCGTCCGGCTTTGTATTCGTCATACATCTTGTGGCGAAAGGTAGGCGCGTGCACGTCAAACGCCACCGCAATACCGTCCGGCTGTGCCTCACGGCGCAGCTTATCCATCATATTCAGAAAACCGACGATCGCATTGGTAAACCGCCCGTCGGCTGTCGAAAGCAAACGGATACCGTAAAAGGCCCGGTTCATCAAACTGTTACCGTCAATCACCATTAGTCGCACGGAACATCCCTCCTGCAAATCCACTGAATATATCATACTCAAAAAACGGCGTAAAGTCCAGTAGTTATATAAATTTTTTCGTACAGTTGCATTTTTGTGCAGGGTTTGGTATACTAACGAATATAAAATAAGAAAGGGGGGCGGCGACATGGAAAACACAGCGCCCATTGCGGTCATTGATTCCGGTCTCGGCGGCATCAGCGTGCTGCGTGAACTGCGGCGGCTCATGCCAAATGAAGATTTTTGCTATTTCGGCGATTCTGCCAACGCCCCCTACGGCGAAAAAAGCACCGACACGGTGCGCGCACTGACCCTGCAGCATGCGCAACGTCTGTTTGCTGCCGGTGCCAAAGCACTGGTGGTGGCGTGCAACACCGCCACGGGCGCGGCGATCACCGCCCTGCGTGCACAGTTTCCCGATCGCGTGGTGATCGGTATTGAGCCGGCACTGAAGCCGGCCGCCCGTTTTAAAACCTCGCCCTCGGTTTTGGTGATGGCCACCCCCCTCACCTTGAAGCAAGAGAAATTTGAGCACCTGCTCGCACAGTATAATCGGGACGCACGCATCACCGTGCTTCCTTGCCACGGGCTGGTGGAACTGATCGAACAAGGCGTCACAACGGGTGCAGTGTTGACCGCGCACCTGCAAACGCTGTTTGCACCGCTTGCCGATACGCGCCCCGATGCGGTGGTGCTCGGCTGCACCCATTATCCGCTGGTGAAGGCCGCTATCCGCCAAGTGCTTGGCGAGGAGGTCGCGCTGTTCGACGGCGGTGAAGGCACCGCCAAGGAAACACAGCGTCGCCTACGCGAAGCAAACCTTTTGAACGACGCCGCACACACGGGCACCGTGACGTTTGAAAACTCGGCCAACTCCCCCACCGTGCTCGCGCTGTGCCGACAGTTGCTCGAGGAGGTGGAAGGATGATCGCACCTTCCCGTGCACGTGTGTTCGGCACACGAACGGCGTGGCTGTGGGCACTGTTTTGCTGTGCACTGTGGGGCAGCGCCTTCCCCTGCATCAAGATCGGCTACCGCCTGTTTGCGGTGGCAGGTGACGATACCGCCTCACAGATTTTGTTCGCCGGATGTCGGTTTGCATTGGCCGGTGTGCTGGTGCTGTTCGCCGGCAGCGCGCTGCAAAAGCGGCCGCTGCTTCCTCGGCGGTCTGCCGTGCGGCCCATTGCTATGCTGGCGCTGTTTCAAACCGCACTGCAATATTTTCTGTTTTACATAGGCGTTGCTCACACCGCCGGTGTCAACTCCTCCATCATCACGGGCTCTTCGGCCTGCGTAACGATCCTTGTAGCCTGCTTCGTGTTTCGGTGTGAACGATTTAGTTTGCACAAACTGTTCGGCTGTGTGTTGGGCTTTGGCGGCGTGCTGTTACTCAATTCAGCCGGCGGCGCTTGGCACTTCACGTTGAACGGCGAAGGTTTTGTGCTGCTCTCCACCGTTGCTTCTGCCGTTTCCACCGTGCTTATCAAACGCTATTCCGCCGCGCACGATCCCGTGCTGCTCAGCGGCTGGCAATTTTTCTTCGGCGGCGCGGCGCTCGCACTCGGCGGTCTGCTTGGCGGCGGCACCCTCACCTTCACGCCGAACGGTATCGGCATGCTTTGCTATTTGAGTTTTATTTCGGCAGCCGCTTACACCCTGTGGGGATTGCTGTTGAAATTTAATGACGTTTCGGCGATATCCGTCTATAAATGCGCCATCCCGTTGTTTGGCACGCTGCTTTCTGCCTGGTGGCTGGGCGAAGCCGGTAAACTGCTGCAATGGCAAACACCGCTTGCCCTGCTGCTGGTGATCGGCGGTGTGCTGGCCATACAAACTCAAAAACCAAAGGATGAATGAGAGAGACCCTTCGCAAAGAAGCCGTCTCTCTCAATTTTTATCTTCACAAAGAAAATGACACGTTGCGCAGCGGCGAATCGCTCACCTTTTGCACCACCATTCAAAAACGCAATCCGTAACGAAAACGGCCTTTGAAAACTTTCTCAAAGGCCGTTTTTGTTACTTTTTCAAGATCAACACGTCAAAGGGTTTCAGTTCCACCCGACCCTCCAACCGCTTGCCGCTGATAAGATCGGTCATAGGTTCTTCCAGCGTAACCGACCCCGGCTCGCCGCGGTGTTCCACCACCGCCAGACCTTCGCCTGCCGCGCCACGACGAGGCACCACCGTAACGTTACCTTCAAAGGTGAATCGGCGCACGGGGGTGTATTCACACGCAACGTCGAGCAGTTTAGCCAAACCTTCTTCGTCGGGGGTGGTGCCAAGCACGATAATCTGTCCTTCGCCAAACGGTTTGCGGAAGGCCACCACCTTGCCGTTCAACGAGGGATACACGCCGCCCGTGACCGAAGCCAACACTTCACAATCGGAAGGCAGGTCGCAAAACAACTGCAGCATACCGTATGCCGAAAACGGCTCGCCGTTCTTCCAGCTGCAAACAATGTGATTGTCTTTATCGGGAATTTGGTCGGTCATGGTGGCACCTGTCCACCTCTCCAGTCGACCGGTTGCCGCTTTGGTATAATGGCCGCCAACGGCATTGCGAATATCGGTGACAGGGCCAACCACCCACGTGCCGCCGGCTTTCACCCATTCTTCAATACGGTCATACAACCCCTCGCGCTCCATTGACGTCATGAACGGGGTCATCAAAATCTTATACCCATCGAACGAATGACTCGGTGCAATAAGGTCGGGGCGCACACCGTATCGGCGCAAATGGGTGTGCAGATTACGAGTGCGCGTGTAATACAGCCACCCGTCATCGGGATAGATGGGCTGGCACCCTTGCATCATGCAGCTGTCGGCATCGATCATCATCGCAAGATCAGCAGGCACTTTGGTGCCACTGATAAACTCCGCACAGCGTGCATATTCCTCTGCCAGCTGTTGCACCTCGCCAAAGGTGTGCATCGGACGGCCGTTGGCATACAGCACTGCCCCGTGCATCAACTCGTGACTCGCACGGTGTTGACGCCACAGCCAATAGAGATTGGCCTCGCCGCCCATAGCAATAGGCAACCACGAAAGTGCACGGCAAAACCCTTCTTTGCGGATCAGGCTCGGAATATGATCCGCACCGTTCCAACAGGTAGACGTCTCGGTGTTCCAGAAGGGGCGGTCCTTAAAAGTGCGGATATAGTCATACCACACCAGCACCTCCCACAGATTGCTCTCTTGCCGATAGTGATTGAACTGAATGACATCGGCAAATTCCGCGATCTTCTCATAATCAATATTGTGGATCGGCATCATATCGGTACCGACAGGCACCTTCACGTATTTATGCAGAATATCCGCCTGCATTTTGATGAAATCAATATGCGATTGGGCTTGAAAACGCCGCCACTCCAGCCGCAGATGGGAGTGATGCCACGTTTCGGCTGAAGAAGGTGCCGGAATATCCTCAAAAGAATCGTAATACTGGCTCCACGTTTCCATGTCCCACTGGTGGTTCAAATTTTCCACCGTGCCGTATTTTTTGCGCAAATAGTCGGTAAACAAACGGCGGCAGTGAGGACAGTAACACCCTTCACCGTTGATGTTGATCTCATTATCGATCTGCCAGCCGACCACGCGCGCATCCTCGCCGAACTCCTTTGCCATCGCTTCGGCAATACGTGCACTGTAATAGCGATAGGTCGGGTTGTTGGAACAGCAGTTGCGACGCGACCCGTGCACGGTTTGAATGCCATTGTGTTGGATCATATACATCGACGGATCTTTTTTCTGCAGCCAGCGCGGCGGTGTGGCCGAAGGGGTGCCGAGAATGACCGAGATGCCGGCTGCCCACAGTTTGTCCATCACACGGTGCAGCCACGAAAAGTCTATCTCACCGTCACGCGGTTCCATTTTATGCCAGGCAAACTCGGTCATACGCATCACGTTGCAACCGGCCTTGACCATCATCGCAATATCGTGCTCCTGCTCTGCCTCATCCCACGTTTCGGGATAATAGGCCGCGCCGAGCATGGGGATAGCAAGGGCCCGCTTTTCGTTTTCTTTCATGACAAAACCTCCTTGGAGATTGCTTTTAAAAACTCTTTATGCTATAATTATATTGTCGAATTTATTAAAATTCAATACAAAATACTTGTATAACTATAAGGATGTTGCTCATGTTCTTCGAAACGAATTATAATCTGCGCAAATTCGGCGAACAATACCCGTTGCCGTTGGTGGTACAAAGCGTCGGCATGCACTACATGCAGGAACCGATCGTCCGTCCCGACGGATTTGCATATCACCAATTTATTTGGGTAACAAAAGGGGACGGTCATTTCACCGTAGGTGGGGAACAGCGTATCCTCACGGCAGGGCAAGGCTGTTTTATGCGAAAAGGCACCGCCCAAAGCTACCGCGCCGAGAGCGACACGTTGGAAACCGCGTGGTTTTGCTTTGTCGGGTGCGATGCCCTGCTGGATATGTATGGTGCCAACGGCCATTTTTGGTGGGACTCTTCCACCGCCCTCAACCGTTCGTTCGAAGATTTTTACCGTTTATGCTGTCAAAACAGCACGCCGATTTCACGCTCGGCAGCAGGGTATACCCTGCTGTGTGATCTGCTGCGCGACCGCTTTTCACCGGCCGCACCCCTGGCGCAGCGTGTGGATGAGTTGTTGGAAAATCACTTTTCCCACGACCTTTCGCTGGATGAGATCGCGCAGGCGATCGGCACAAACAAATACACGTTATGCCATCGCTACCGTGAAACACAAGGAATTTCGATTATGGAACAGTTGCGACGTATTCGTGTGGCCAAAGCGAAACAATACCTTGTCGCCACCGCCCACACCGTCTCTCACATCGGGCATTTGTGCGGATTTTCGAATGTCAGTTATTTCACCAAAGTGTTCCGTGAATCCACCGGGCTGTCCCCGGCAGCCTGGCGCCGATCACACTGATTAGCACGCATCCCCCACAAAAAAGAACTGCCGCAGCAGGAGTCCTGCTGCGGCAGCCGTTTTTTAAAGAGTTATTTTGCAAGTGCGCTCACGCGATCAGTGCGCCGTTCGCATCGAACGCGTAGTAACCCTTGGTGACATAGCCGTTGGTATTGGACACATAGAACTTATCTCTGTTGCGAACGACCGAGCCCTGCGCCTGCACGTAGTACAGGTTGCCGTCGTTTGCCTTCACCAAACCGAGATAGCTCTGCACCAAGCCGCTTTCGCTGTAGTACACA
>JAZODN010000091.1:0-9567 GCA_045597045.1 Acutalibacteraceae bacterium | reverse complement strand
CCTTGCCCAGGTCGTCCTGAGTGGCGGGCTTATTAACGCTGCCGCCGAAATACTTGTTGGTCATGGCGATGGAACGGTTCACCAGGTTGCCCAACGTGTTGGCAAGATCGGTGTTGAACTTCGCAATGAAGGATTCGTACGTGATGGTGCCGTCCTGCGCGAACGGGATTTCCGACAGCAGGTAATAACGCACGGCGTCGGTGCCGAAGCGCGCGGCCAGTTCATCGGCGTAGACCACGTTGCCTTTGGATTTGCTCATCTTGTCCTCGCCGAATAGCAGCCACGGGTGGCCGAGCACCTGCTTGGGCAGCGGCTCACCCAGCGCCATCAGAATGATGGGCCAGTAGATGGTGTGGAAACGCACGATATCTTTGCCGATGACATGCAGGTCAGCCGGCCAGTAACGGCTGTAAAGTTCGCCCGAGCCGTCGGGGTGATATCCCACGCCGGTGATGTAGTTGGACAGGGCGTCCAGCCACACATAGGTGACATGGCGCGGATCGAACTCCACCGGAATGCCCCACGTGAAGGAAGAACGGGAGACGCAAAGATCAGCCAGACCGGGCTTTAAGAAGTTGTTGATCATCTCGTGCTTGCGCGACTCGGGCTGGAAGAAATCGGGGTTCTCCTCATAATACTGCAGCAAGCGGTCTTGATATTTGGACAGACGCAGGAAATACGCCTCTTCTTTCGCGTCGGTCACGGGGCGACCGCAATCGGGGCAGCAACCGTCTTTGAGCTGCGAGGCGGTGAAGAAAGATTCACACGGCACGCAGTATTTGCCTTCGTATTCGCTTTTATAAATATCGCCCTGATCGTACAGCTTTTTGAAGATGGCCTGGATCGCTTTGACGTGATCTTTGTCGGTAGTGCGGATAAAGCGATCGTAGGTCACGTTCAGCGAATCCCACACGGCTTTGATCTGCGCCGACATACCGTCGACGTAACTCTGGGGCGAAAGACCCTGCTCACGCGCGGCGTCTTCGATCTTTTGGCCGTGCTCGTCCGAGCCGGTTAGAAAATGCACATCGTAACCGCAAAGGCGCTTATAGCGCGCAATGGCATCGGCCAGCACGATGTCGTAGCAGTTGCCGCAGTGCGGTTTGTAGGATGCGTAGGCGATAGCGGTGGTTAAATAAAACTTTGGTTTTTGAGTATCCACAAGAAAGTCTCCTAACATTCAAACGTTCTTTTTGTATTGTAACAGATTTCAAAAAAAATACAAGGGTTAGTTTTCGGCCGGAAATTTTTTGATCTTTTTCACCGTGTGCTGCAGGATCAAACGCGCGTCGGTGGAGTCCACGCGGCCGTTGCCGTCCACATCGGCGGCAGCGAGATCCAGTTTGTCGGCGGTGATCTTCTGCACCGAATATTGTAAGGTCAGGCGCGCGTCGGTGGAGTCGATG
Organism: Acutalibacteraceae bacterium; assembly: GCA_045597045.1. GTDB lineage: Bacteria > Bacillota > Clostridia > Oscillospirales > Acutalibacteraceae > SIG588. The sequence continues at coordinate 8,161 of JAZODN010000091.1, read as the reverse complement.
CGTGTGTCGCCGTTCACATCGCCGAGCAGGGTGGTGGGGGGCGGCAGCAATTCCAAAAGATCGATTGCCGCACGCAGGTCTGTCAGCGCATCGGTCACGGCCAAAAGCGAGGCCGGCGGTGTTTGTCCGCATACCGCGTGCGCTTGGTTCAAAGCATAGTCAAGCCGCACGAGCGATTCTTCGGTGTAAAGCGTGGGATCTGCCGCTTCGGCTTGGCGAATGGCGTTCAGCAGATCGTCGTAATCGGCCAGCGCCTTCGGGGCGGTGGCGTTCAGAACTTCGTCGCTTTCGGCAGCTTCGGTCAAACCGAAGGAGAAGTTGTCGAAGAACAGGGTGCCTTCGCCGATCGCTTCACCGCAGAAGGTCACGCCGCTTACGGCGTTCAGCACGGCGGTGGGGTTTGCCACGGCGGCACCATTGAGGGTCAGTTGATTCAGTGCGAAGGTGTAGCTTTGAAAAGCGGTGCCGCTGGGGGTGAGTGCCACCGCAGCGGTGCCGTCAAGCAGCGGCACGTCGTACGTTTTGTTGTTGGCGGTCAACTTCATGGTGAGAGTCACCCCGACGGTCGCGTTGAGCAGGCGAACCGACAGGGTTTGGTAGTTGCCCCATTTTTGTGCCGTCTGCGGATAGGTCAGAACGGGGGAGAGGAAGAAGTCGCCGTTGAAGTCCACACGCAGCGAAGCGAGGCCTTCGGCTTTAACGGCATCGCTGTAGCTGTAACGGCCGCCGACCGCCTTGAAGGAGGGGCGATAGCCGTAGTAGTGGTTGGCGGTGTTGCTCTCGTCATATACCCACACGTCGCGGTCGGCGTATATCCAATCCTGTGCGGTGAAACGGGTGCTGCCGGAATCCTGCCGGTTTACCGTGTCGTTCGGCTTGGCGGTGCGGAAGGGAGAGGCCGGAATGCCGACCGCATTGCCGAGGTTTGCTGCCTGTGCAAAATCATCGAACGCATACATCACATGCTGCGGCGCGGCTACGTAGCGGTTCCACACCTTTACCGTGTCGGTATCCACCATAGTCGCTTCGGCGTTGACGTAAACACCGTCTGCACCGGCGATGGTGAAGCCGTGCAGGTCGGCGCTGCCATCTAAGCTGCGCAGCCCGTCGCCCACGCGGTCAAAGGTGATGTATACGGCCTCTTCTTTCACTTCCATGGATTTGTAAACAGGGGCAGTGTATTCGCCGTGACCGCCGTATACCATGTTCAAAGCGGCAAGGGCATACCGTTCGCCGGCCGGCGTTTTAATGCGCGGATGGATCGGGTCGGAGGTGTTGCTGCCGAGCATGTGTTCCAACGGGAGGTCATACAACGGCAGCATGGCGGTGGTGGCGGTGTCGCACACCGCCCAGCCGCGTTCCATGTTTTCCGAAAGATAGCCGATGGTTGCTTTGCCGATGCCGTAGTTATACGGTGAGATCTGGGCGAAGATGAGAGGCATGTCCCCGTTCGGAAAGCCAAAGACGTCGCCCCAACTCTCTTTCAGCGTGACGAGTGCATCGTCGTACATGTGCGAATAACTGCTGTTGCTTTCGCCCTGGTGCCAGATGGTGCCGGCAATATTCATGCCGGCCAGCGGCGCGATCTTCGCGTTATACCACGTAGTCATCACGCCGGCTGTGTCCGGCCACCAATCGGCGTCGTAATACTTGCCCAAAGATTTGAGCGCGGTTTTGAGCGCGTCATTTTGATCGATCGCCTCGCGCGAGAGCCAGGCTTCGATCACGGTGGCGCCCAGTGCGGCATTGACAATGCCCACCGGCACGTCCAGTTCTTCCTGTAGATTTTTCGCAAAGGTGTAGGCAATGGAGGATACGTTGGTGAGTGCGGCTTTATCGTTGCCGAGACACCAGTAGGCGCCGCCTACGTCACGCGAAGGGGTGGGGGAGGTGCCGCCGCCTGCGCGCAGCGGTTCGCAGAACACGCGGATAGCGGTGTTGTCGGCAGCTTCCAAAATCTCGGTGGCGTGCATATCACGCCCGATCCACAGCTCCATGTTGGATTGGCCGCAGGCAATCCACAGCTCTCCCACCAGTACGTCGTTCACCGTCCATGTGTGGCTGCCTTGTGTAATGTGGATGGTGTAGGGATCGTAACCGCCCTTGCGCGGTGTGAAGGCGGCATCCCAACGGCCGTTTTCCTGAATGGTGGCCTGCACGGTTTCAAGCAAGGTGCCGCCTTGATACAGTTTGGCGGTTACGGCGGTGTTGGCATCGCCGTAACCCCACAGCTTCATAGGTTTGTTTTGTTGGAACAGCATGCCGTCGGAGAACAGGGTGGGCAGCGTGGGAGCACCGGCGGTATCCACCAGACGCACGTTGTTCACGATGATCTGCAAGCGATCGGAAAAGTCGCCTGACCAGTTGTTCATGTAGATGCGCATGTAGTTAATGGAGGAAAGGTCCAGCGTGCCGCCGGTGGTACCGAAGGAGGACAGCGGAATGGCATATTCGTGGGTGCCTTCTTTCCAACGCAGTTGGCTGGTGCTGTAGTTGGCCTCGTTTTCGTCACACTTGCCGGAGGAGGTCAGCTCAATTTGTCCGCCGGCCAGCAGCGGCGGTGTGGGATCACCCGGCAGCGAAAGGTTTTTATAGGTGATATCCATCAGCAGTGTCAGCGTGGCCGGGTTGTGCTTGGAAGCGTCGATAGCGGTGAACGTCTTTTCGGCGACGGCGGTGCCGGTGGCAGCGCCGTTGCCCACAATCGTTTTGTTCATGGTGAAGGGGATGTTGCCTACAAGATAGTCGGTCTCCCATTCACTCTCCTCCTGCTTTTGCGCAGGGCGCGAGGTATCCACCACGCACACGTCGGACAAACGCACGGTATAGGTGGAGGAGGGAACGTTTGTGAATTCCATCCACCAGAAGGTGAATGTTTCGGTTGCAAAGTTCCATGCAGACAGGTTGGTGCCGGTGGAGAAGGGCAGCAGGATCTCGTTCCATTGGCCCGGCTGCAGCGCATCGCCGTCCACCGTTTTTAGATTCTTGATGTTCCACGAAAGGCGCTTGGTGCCACTCAACACGTCGGAAAAATAGATCGTGTTTCCGGCGTTGGAGAACAAGTCGGTGTTTTCGGGAGCGTTGGCATCTTCAAAGAAGAAGCGCATCGACAGCGCCAGATGCTCGGGTGCGGCGGCCGAAAGCGGAATGTTTAAGTCTTTTTTCCATCCGTCACCGTATTTTCGCCCGTCGGCATAATAGGTAAACTGTTTTTTTGTGTGAATGGTATATAAGACGTAGTTGTCCATGGGGTCCTTCTCCTCTGCTGCGATTGAGAATGTGCCGCCAAAAGCGGTGGCGAGCAGTGCCGTGCACAGTAACACGATCAACAAATGACGCCAAAACATAAAACCGCCTCCCTATTTTTATATACATAAAATATCACATTTAACCTTCGATTGCAACACCCAATCGCACCGCTGTTACGGCCGCTGTACAAATTTAGCAAAAAGCACCAAAAGAAACTTTGAAAATTTTCTCTCAAAGGGCTTGCAATTTTTCGAAGAAGTGGGTATAATGTTCCTATGGTGGGGAAAAGTGCATCTGAAACCCACTTTTGTGGAGGAGAGTGGAGGTTTTCCACCTTTTCAACAGCTTTTCAACAATCCATCGGATTGAAAACGCCGTTTTCAACCGTGAAGGGAGGGAGAACAGTGACCAAAGGGTTTTACGGACGGTATCAGCACACCATTGATGCGAAAGGGCGTGTGTTTGTTCCCGTGAAGTTTCGCGATAAGCTGGGCAGCGGGTTTATAGCTGCGGCAGTGCTGGATCACTGCATCTCCCTGTATTCGTTTGAGGAGTGGGACAAGTTGATGGAAGGCATCAACGCACAGCCCGTTTCCAAGGTGCGCGATTTGCAGCGCGTCATCTCCTCCAACGCGTTGGATGTGGAGGTGGATGCGCAAGGGCGTATTTTGCTGCCGAAGCATTTGGTGGCGTACGGTTTCCTGGAAAAAGAGGTGACGGTGATCGGCGCCGGCAACCATGCCGAGATCTGGAGCACCGCCCGTTTGGCCGAGCGCGAGGCCACCATGACCGACGAAGCGTTGGAAGCAAAATTTATTGAACTTGGATTCTAAAGGAGGGCGCGCTGTGCCGCAGGAGGTTTCGGGGTATCACCGTCCGGTGCTGCTGGACGAAACGCTGTCGGTGTTGGCGCCCCGTCCCGACGGCGTGTATTTAGACGGCACGGCCGGCGGCGGCGGTCACTCGTTTGCCATCGCCTCGCGTCTCACAACGGGGCGGCTGATCGCCCTGGATCAGGATCCCGATGCCATTGTTGCGGCCTCGGCACGACTGGCCGGCTTGCCGGCTACGGTGGTGCAATCCAACTTTGCACAGATGGATGCCGTGTTGGCCGGGCTGAACGTGCCGGCGGTGGATGGCATTTTGCTGGATATCGGCGTTTCCTCCCATCAGTTGGATACGGCCGAACGAGGATTCTCCTATCATATGGAAGCGCCGCTGGATATGCGTATGAGTCAAAGCGGCACCACCGCTGCCGATTTGGTGAACACCCTTTCGGAGGCGGAATTGATGAAGATTTTTTATGATTACGGTGAAGAAAAGTTTTCGCCTCGCATTGCACACGCGATCGTAACGGCACGTGCCGAAGCGCCGATCTTCACTACCATACAACTTGCGGATATCATCCGCGATGCCGTTCCGGCCGCCGCACGGCGCGACGGACATCCGGCAAGGCGCGTGTTTCAGGCGTTGCGCATTGCGGTGAACGGCGAGCTCGACCGCTTGTCCGAAGCGTTGGACACGGCCTTTGATTGCCTGAAAGACGGCGGTCGCCTGGCGGTGATCACCTTCCATTCGTTGGAGGATCGCATTGTGAAGCAGCGGTTTGCGCAATGGCGGCAGGGTTGCACCTGCCCGCGGGAATTCCCCGTGTGTGTGTGCGGCAAAACGCCGGCCGCCGCTTTGGTCGGCAAGCCGCTGGAGGCTTCGGCAACCGAATTGGAAGAAAATCCGCGTGCGCGCAGTGCCAAGCTTCGCTGTGTGGAACGGCTGCACGCTAAAAATGAGTAAACACCAAAAATCAGTTAAGAAAGGACGGGATGAACATGGCTATGCAGACGCCGGTGCAGGGCACCGAAGCGTACGATCTGTCGCTGTTTGAAGAACGTCCCGCCCGTCTTAAGGTGGTAAAACCCAGCAAGAAAGTGCGTGCGGCGCAGCGCCGTGCCGCACGGATGCAGTCCATTGTGAACGTGGCGGTGGCGTTGCTCGTTACCACGGCGGTGTGTGCCGTGGTGGCGCTGATGATCTTTGATCGCGTGCAGATCACCGAGATCAACGACGAGATCATTCAAAAGCAGGAGACATTGGATATCTTGGAAAGCGAGACCATTCGCTTGTCGAACGAACTTGCGGCACAAACCTCTGCAGAACAGGTGGATGCCTACGCCGCGGCGAACGGTATGCAGAAGATCGACAGCTATCAGCTGCAGTATATTACCGTGGAGGCCGGTGACAAACTGGAAGTGGCAGACGGCGGTGAGCAGGGCTTCTTTGAAGCGGTTGCGGCCGGCGTGGGTGACTTTTTCCATTGGGTAAAATATTTGTTTGAGTGACGCGGCATGTGCAGCCGCTTCGCGTAATATGCTGTCGTAAGGGGCTCGGCACTCTACGATGTTGGCAACGATCCTATCGAGAGTTGAGATGTGTTACCTCAACTCTCGTTTTGTACTTATTATGAGCCGAAATGAATTTGATCGAAAGGGCGGTTTTCATGGCTTCGGAAAAAAAGTCTGTTCCCGAAATGAACGGGCGTGCTCCCGGACGCGGCATGCGCGTGCGTGCGATGCTCGTGTTGGCGGTGATCGTGTTCATTGCCTTTGGCAGTGTGATTGCCAAGTTGTTTGATTGGCAGATCAACAAGGGAGACGAATTGCAGCAGCAGGCCGTGGCGCAGCAGCTCAGCGATACCATCACCTCGCCCAATCGCGGCAAGATTTTTGACCGAAACGGCAATACGTTGGTGGAATCGCAGCTGGTGTGGACGGTCATTATGTCGCCGGCAGCGATCAAAACCGAAGAGGCGCGCAATCAAATTACCGAGGAGATCTCTGCATTGTTGGAGGTGGATCGGGACACACTGTACGCAAAGACGCAAAAGACCTATTCGCAGTTTGAATACGTGAAGAAGAAGATTCCGCGTGCAAAGGTGGAAGAACTTGCACAATGGGTTGCAGAAAACGAGATGGGCGGTGTGTTTCGCGTTATCACCGACTACAAACGCGTGTATCCTTACGGCTCGCTCGCTTCCACCGTGCTTGGCTTCACGGGTGCAGAGGGAACAGGACTTTACGGCTTGGAGGCGTTGTATGAAAGCACGCTCGCCGGTGAGGCCGGTCGCGTGATTACCACGCAAAATGGTTGGGGCGAAAAAATGCCCAATACCCTCAGCTATGAAAAAACCATTGATGCGACCGACGGCAGTAGTTTGGTGCTTACCATTGATCAGACCATTCAGCACTATGCCGAAAAGTATCTGGAAGAGGCGGTGCGCGCTACCGGCTGCACCAACCGCGGCTTGGCGGTGGTGATGGACGTGAACACCGGCGGCATTTTGGCGTTGGCGGTCAAAGGGGATTACGATCCGAACGATCCGTTCACCATTGCCGACCCCGACGTGCTGGCACAACTGGCGGAGCTTGCGGGAGACGAGGAATCCGCCGCCCGTTCGGCCGCGCTGCAAAAGCAATGGAACAACAAGGTGGTATACGATTTTTACGAGCCCGGTTCGGTGTTCAAGGTGTTCACCTCCTGCATGGGTATTGAAGAAGGGGTTGCAAACGAAACCACCACCTTCCACTGCGGCGGTTCACTCACCGTTCTTGGCCGCAAAATGAACTGTCACGTGTATCCTTCGGCTCACGGTACGCAGAGCTTTGCGCAGGCCATCTCCAATTCCTGCAACCCGGCGTTTATGAATTTGGGTCTCAACGTCGGCGCAAAAAACTTCTTTAAATACTTTGTCGGGTTCGGTTTCACCGAACTCACAGGCATTGATATGTTGGGCGAATCGAAGGTGACTTCGGCGCTGTATTATGATGAAACGATGGGCGACGTGTCGCTTGCCACCAACTCGATCGGCCAGACCTTCAAAATCACGCCTATTCAAATGATCACGGCACTTTCGGCCGTGGCCAACGGCGGAGATCTGATGACACCCTACGTGGTGGCAGAACAGTTGGACAGCGCCGGTAACGTGGTGAAGGTCACCACCCCCACCGTGCGCCGTCAGGTGATCTCCAAAGATACGGCGGCCCGTGTGAGCGCCATGCTCGCGGCCTCGGTCAACGGCGGCGGCTCGCGTAATGCTTACGTGGCCGGTTATCGCGTGGCAGGGAAGACGGGAACGTCGGATAAGACCGAAACGGCCCATACCGACAACAACGTGTGGGCGTCGTTCGGCGGCTTTGCCCCGGCCGATGATCCGCAGATTGCGGTGTTGGTGGTGTTGGATGAACCGCACAGCCCCATTCGCTACGGCGGTACCATTTCGGCTCCCGTGGCGCAGAAGATCTTGGCGGATGCGTTGCCGTATTTGGGGATCGAGCCGGTGTATACCGAAGCGGAGCTTGCCAACATGAACGGTGCGACTCCCACAGTGGTGGGCAAAGAGATTAACACCGCCATTTCGCTGATCAAAAGTCAGGGGCTGGAATATTACACGGTGGGCGACGGCAGCACGGTGCTCAAACAGGTGCCGGAAGGCGGCGCCACCATCCCCAAGGGTGGCCAGGTAGTGCTGTATACCGAAACGACAGCGGCCGACAAGACGGTGACGGTGCCGAATTTTGAAGGCATGACGCTGGCGCAGGCCAACCAAGCGGCGGCATCGTCGGGCGTGAATATTTTGATAAAGGGTTTGGTGACAGGTGCCACGGGGGATCCGAAGGTGTCTACCCAAAGTGTGGCCGGCGGCACCACCGTGCCGCGTGCCACGGTGGTTACCGTGAACTTTATCTATGCGGATGCCATTGAATAATCGCGAAAGGAAGTGGCTGTATGATGCGGCTGTCAGCACTTTTAAACGGAGAACTGCCCATTGCAGACCGTGAGATCACGGGGATCACCTGCGATTCGCGCCGTGTGGAGAACGGCTTTGCTTTCGTGTGCATTTGCGGCACGGCGGTAGACG
>JAZODN010000090.1:0-28170 GCA_045597045.1 Acutalibacteraceae bacterium | reverse complement strand
CACCACCACCAATTTGGTGAATGCCGAAACCAAGCAGTGGGATACCGAGATCTTGGAAAAACTCGGAATTCCTGCCTCCATCTTCGAGACACCCTCTGTGCCCGGCACGGTGGTGGGCCGTTTCTTGCCCGAGATTCAGGAAAAGGTCGGTTTCGACTGTACGGTGCTTTTGTGTCCTTCGCACGATACGGCTTCTGCCGTGGCAGCCTGTCCCATTGATGAGAAGAGCGTGTTTATCTCCTCCGGCACGTGGAGTTTGGTGGGGACCGAGAATCTGTACCCCGTGACCACCCCTGCGGCAATGGAGGCAAACCTTGCGAACGAAGGCGGTATTGAATACCGGTTCCGCTTCCTTAAGAACATCATGGGAATGTGGTTGTTCCAGAACATTCGCCGTAACTTGGATAAGAAATACACCTACGACGAAATGATGGAAATGGCAATGGCAAGCGAGTTTACGGAAACCATTGACCCGACGAACGAAGCCTTCTTGGCACCCGAGAATATGATCGAAGCGATTCGCACCTATCTCGGCAAGCCCGAGCTGCCGCTTGGCGATGTGCTGAGTTCGGTGTACCACTCGCTTGCCGCGAGTTATAAAAAGACGGTGGAAGAGATCGAGCGTGTGGCCGGCAAAACGGTGGAGACGATTGCTATCGTGGGCGGTGGCTGTAAAGACCGTTATCTGAACCGCCTGACAAAAGAATACACCGGTCGCCGTGTGACGGCAGGTCCGGTGGAAGGCACCGCTACCGGCAATATTTTGTCGCAGATGATGGCGGCCGATGCCACCCTTACGTTGCAAGATGCACGGAACGTTGTGATCCGCACCTTGGATATTCAAGAAGTTTGAAAGGAGTTTTCGTTATGAGCAGATACATGGAAGCTATGAAACTGTATGAGGCGCTCGGCGTGGATACCGAAGCGGCGCTGAACACCCTCAAAGACATTACCGTCTCGGTGCATTGCTGGCAAGGTGACGACGTGGTCGGTTTTGACAGCAAGGAAGCACTGTCGGGCGGTATTCAGACCACCGGCAACTATCCCGGCAAGGCAACCACCCCGGCGGAATTGATGGCCGACTTTGATAAGGCGCTGTCGCTGATGCCCGGTAAGAAGAAACTCAACCTGCACGCGTGCTACGCGATCTTTGAAGATGGCGAGTACGCCGATCGCGACAAGATCGAGCCGAAGCACTTTGCCAAATGGGTGGCGTTTGCGAAAGAGCGTGGCATGGGCCTGGACTTCAACCCCACGTATTTCTCTCACCCGATGGTGAAGGACGGCTTGACGTTGTCCTCTCCCGATGAAGACGTGCGTGCGTTCTGGGTGGAGCACGGCCGTGCTTGCATTCGCATTGCGGAGTATTTTGCAGAAGAGACGGGCATCCCCACCGTTATGAACATCTGGATTCCCGATGGTTACAAGGATATCCCCGGCGATCGCATGGGGCCGCGTGCGCGCTTTAAGAAGTCGCTCGATGAGATCCTTTCGATTCCTTATGATAAGTCGAAGGTGTATATCACGCTGGAATCCAAGGTGTTCGGTATCGGCGTGGAAGCGTACACCGTGGGTTCGGCGGAATTCACCCTCTCCTACTCCACCGCCAACGGCCTCACGCCGCTGATGGATAACGGCCATTATCATCCCACCGAAGTGGTGTCGGATAAGATTTCGGCACTTTTGCTGTTCAACGAAAAGATCGCGCTGCACGTGACCCGTCCGATTCGTTGGGACTCCGACCACGTGGTGCTGTTTGATGATGAAACGCGTGAGATCGCGAAAGAGATCGTGCGTAACGACGCACTGGATCGCGTGTTCATTGCGACCGACTATTTCGATGCGTCCATTAACCGTATCTCTGCGTGGGTGACGGGTGTGCGTAACGTGTCGAAGGCACTGTTGTTTGCGCTGCTGCAGCCGAATGCGAAGCTGAAGGCGCTGCAGGAGGCCGGCAACATGACCGAACTGATGGTGTTGCAGGAGGAGTTGAAAACCGCGCCGTTCGGCGACGTATGGGATGAGTTCCTGCGCCGCGAAGGTGTGGCGACGGATTATATCACCGCTGTGCGTGACTATGAAAAAACTGTGTTGGAGGCAAGAGCATGAAAGACATTTTGACTGCTCCTTTTGTGGAGGAAATGAAACGGACCACCGCAAACATGTATCGCCAGGGCTGGGACGAGCGTAACGGCGGTAACATCAGCTACATGTTGGAAGAAGCGGAAGTGGCGGAATATTTGGATCTGAACAACGTGATCCGCACCATCCCCACCGGCTTTGATGCCACCGATTTGATTGGCAAGATCTTTATCGTGACCGGCACGGGTAAATACTTTAAGAACGTGGAAATTGATCCTGAAACCAACCTTGGTATCATCCGCATTGCCAAAGACGGTACCACCGCGGAATTGCTGTGGGGTTACAAGGACGGCGGCCGCTTCACCAGCGAACTGCCGGCACACCTGATGAGCCACATGGTGCGTTTGAAGAAGGATCCGAACCACCGTGTAGTGATGCATACTCACCCGACCTACACCCTTGCAATGACCCACATTCACGAGTTGAACGACAAGAAGTTTACCCACACCATTTGGGAGATGTGTACTGAGTGCATTGTGGTGTTCCCCGACGGTATTGGTGTGCTGCCGTGGATGGTCTGCGGTAACAACGAGATTGGTGAAGCCACCGCGAAGAAGATGGAAGAGTACCGTTTGGTGGTTTGGGGCCTGCACGGCATCTATGGCGCCGGCAAGGATATGGACGAGACCTTCGGCCTGATCGAAACGGTGGAGAAGGCGGCGCAGCTCTACATGCTGACGGCACATATGCCGCACGTCAACACCATTTTGGATACGGAACTGAAAGCGGTTGCGGATGCGTTCGGTCTGGACTATCGCAAAGATTTTTTGAATCTGTAATGCAAAAGGGGCACACCTTCGTTTGAGGGTGTGCCTTTGCGTTGGATGGCGCGTTACACGGAAGAGGCCGGTCTCTTCCGTGAACGGATGAACAAACGCTTATGGAGGAGGAAATATGAATTTTTTGATCGTTGTGGATATGCAGGAGGATTTTGTGCGCGGCGCACTCGGCAGTGCGGCGGCCGAAGCCATCGTACCTCGCGTGGTTGAAAAGGTGAAAAATTTTAACGGCACCGTGCTGTTTACACGGGATACGCACGGTGCAGATTACCTGCAAACGCAGGAAGGCCGCAAACTGCCGGTGCCGCATTGCCTTAAAGGTACGGCAGGGTGGGAGATATGCGCGGAACTCGCGCCTTACGTTACGTGCGCGGTGGACAAGTCCACCTTCGGCAGCGTGGATTTGCCGCGTATTTTGGCCGAATACGGCGAAGTGGAGACAATTACGCTGTGCGGTTTGTGCACCGATATCTGTGTGATTTCCAACGCGATGCTGTTGAAAGCCACTTTCCCTGAGGCGACGGTGGCGGTGGACGGCACCTGTTCGGCCGGCGTGAGCGAGCAAAGCCACCGCACGGCGCTGCAGGCCATGCGTGCCGTGCAGATCGAAGTGACGGAATAATCTTTACAAATCCAACGCCATCTGGTATACTGACTTTGAACAAAACTTGGAAAGTTGGTAATACCAGATGGCGTATCGTTTGAATGAGAAAACAAAAAAGAGCGCGTATATGCAGCTGTATGAACAACTGCGGCGCGATATCACCGAAGGGGTGTATCCCTTCGGCAGGAAGATGCCGTCGAAACGCTTGCTTTCAGAGGAGGTCGGTGTGAGCGTGGTGACGGCCGAGCACGCCTATTCTTTGCTGGCAGAGGAAGGGTATGTGGAAGCGCGTGAGCGCAGCGGCTATTTTGTGATCTATCGCGCAGATGATTTTCTGCCGCTGCACGCATCGGCGGCACCTGTAACGGTGGTGCCCTCCCCACACAAGGTGACGGCATTCCCGTTTTCGGTGTTGGCCCGCACCATGCGACGGGTGCTGGCTGAGCAAGGGGAGGCGATTCTGCAAAAATCCCCCAACCACGGCTGCCTGCAGCTGCGCACCGCTGTGGCCGAGTATTTGGCGCGGCGGCACGGCATGGCGGTGACACCGCGGCAGGTGATCATCGGTTCGGGTGCGGAGTATCTTTACAGCCTGCTGTCGCAAATGTTTCGCGGCGTGACGTTTGCGCTGGAGGACCCGGCGTACGATAAAATCCGGCGCGTGTATGAAGCGAACGGCATTGTCTGTGCACCGTTGCGCATGGCAGCAGACGGCGTGGCGTCGGGGCCGCTGGCCGAAACGGCGGCCGGCGTGCTGCACGTGACGCCGTTTAACAGTTATCCCAGCGGTGTGACGGCGAGCGCCTCCAAACGGGCGGAGTATTTGCGGTGGGCCACGCGACGCGACGGGTATATCGTGGAGGATAATTACGATTCGGAACTGACCGTTTCCACCAAGAATGAGGATCCGCTGTTCTCGCTGTGTGCCGATGAACGGGTGATTTATCTGAACACCTTTTCGCGCACGGTGGCCCCGTCGATGCGTGTGGGGTATATGGTGCTGCCGCCCTCGCTGCTGCCGCAGTTTGAAGAGGCAGTGGGCTTCTATTCCTGCACCGTGCCGGTGTTTGAGCAGTACGTGTTGGCCGAGTTGCTCGCAAGCGGCGATTTTGAGCGTCATATTCACCGTGTTCGCCGCGCGCGGCGACGCGAACTGGTTATATAAAAATATAACGTTCTGAACATTTACTTGTTACCAAAATAGAGGTATAGTATCACGCAGGGAGTGATAGTAATGGAGTATAAGAGAGTGTTGACAGTGCAGGATATCTCCTGCGTGGGGCAGTGTTCGCTCACAGTGGCGTTGCCCATTATTTCGGCGTGCGGCGTGGAGACCTGCGTGCTGCCCTCGGCAGTACTGTCTACCCACACGGCCGGTTTCAGCGGTTTTACCTTCCGGGATCTGACAGAGGATATGCCGGCTGTTGCCGCACATTGGCAGAAGGAACAGATCACGTTTGACGCCATTTACACGGGCTATCTTGGCAGCACCGAGCAGATTGAGCATGTGAAGACGCTGTTTTCGACCGTGCTGAAAACGGGCGGTTTGCGTGTGGTGGATCCGGCAATGGCGGATAACGGCAAACTGTATCCGCTGTTTGACATGCCGTTTGTGGAGGCGATGAAGGGCTTGTGCGGCGTAGCTGATGTGGTGGTGCCGAACCTTACCGAAGCCTGCTTTTTGACCGATACGCCGTATGTCGAGCAGTACGATCGCGCGTTTATCGACGCGCTGGTGGCAAAACTGCACGCGCTGGGTGCTAAAACGGTGGTGTTCACCGGCGTGTCGTTTGCCGAAGGCACAACGGGTGTGTTGGTGAGCGAAAACGGTGTGGCGCATTACTATGAGCATCCCAAGCGCCAAAACAGCTGCCACGGCACGGGAGATATTTATGCCTCTGCTTTCGTGGGGGCGTTGGTGCGCGGTAAAGGCGCAGTGGAAGCCGCGCGTATTGCAGCGGATTACACGGTGGCGTGCATCGACACGACTGCCCGGTTGGACAATCACTGGTATGGCGCGGCGTTTGAGCCGGCGTTGGGTGAATTGATCAACATGTTGAAGTGAACATGGTTTTGGTTACGCCTCCCCTGCGCCGGGGGAGGCGTTTTTTGCGCTGCGTGCCCTAAAAGCGGAGGGGGCGTTTGTACGTGCGGTTTTTGTAAAGATATTTTTTGCAAAAAATATCTTTACAAACGCGGCGTTTTTCGGTATACTATTAAGATGACGGATTAAACCCTGCTCTGCCTTTGCAAAACGGCGTTTGGGTTTGATCGCTCGCCTTTAAGGAGAAACGATGCAAAGGAGCATAGTATGCTGGCATTTGAAGAATTGCAATTAAAACTGGAAGCCCTGTGGCCGGATATCGACGATCTGCAAAATGCAATCGGCCTCAAACAGATGCGCACCGAAGTGGAAGAGTTGGATATGCGCGCGGCAGAGGATGGCTTTTGGGATAATATGGAGCGCGCGCAGGAAGTGACTCAGCGCGCGGCACGGCTGAAGGGTAAGATCGAAGCGTATGAAACGCTGGTAGCGTCTTACCACGATACGGTGACCTTAATCGAACTGGCGAACGAGGAAGAGGACGAATCTCTTCTGGAAGAGTGCGCCACGGCGGTGGACGGTATCGCGGCTTCGTTGGAGCAGCAGCGTCTGGCTACGCTGCTCACGGGGGAATACGACAGCCGCAACGCCATTTTGTCCTTCCATGCCGGTGCCGGCGGCACCGAAGCGCAGGATTGGGCCTCGATGTTGTATCGTATGTATACCCGTTGGGCAGAAAGCCACGGCTATAACTACAAACTGCTCGACTATGTGGACGGCGATCCTGCCGGCCTTAAGAGCGCGAGCATTATGATTGAGGGTGAAAACGTTTACGGCTTCTTGAAGGGGGAGGCCGGCGTGCACCGCTTGGTGCGTGTGTCACCGTTTGACGCCTCGGGGCGCCGCCACACCTCTTTTGCGGCGGTGGAAGTGATGCCCGAACTGGATGATACCATTCAGGTGGATATCCGCCCCGAAGACGTGAAGATGGACGTGTTCCGTTCGTCCGGCGCCGGCGGTCAGCACATCAACAAAACTTCGTCGGCTGTGCGTTTGACACACATTCCCACCGGTATTGTGGTGGCTTGCCAAACCGAACGCAGCCAGTTCCAAAACCGTGACACGGCGATGAACATGCTGAAAGCCAAACTGCTGGAGATCAAGGAACGCGAGCACCTTGATAAGATCGACGATATCAAGGGTACGCAGGCACAGATCGAGTGGGGCAGCCAGATCCGTTCGTATGTGTTTATGCCGTACACCTTGGCAAAAGATCATCGCACGGGGTTTGAAATGGGCAACATCAACGCGGTGATGGATGGCGATTTGGACGGCTTTGTCAACGCGTATTTGAAGGCCTCTGCCAACGGTACGCTTGGGTATAAGGAATAAGAAAAAGTGTGCAGAATTTCTGCACACTTTTTGTTTTATCCGCATCATGGGGTGGTGGAGAGGGACGGCGGTTTGGTTGTGTTGCGTTCCACAAAACGAGTGGTCACGCGCCGATGGCGAGGGGTTATCTGTTTTTGCTGCAGGTCGCACACTATGTCGCGTATCACGGCATCAAATACGTCGCCGTAATCAAACGCGATGGCCGACACGCCGCCGTGCACCCACTTGGAGGCGTAGCTATTGTTGATGGCGACCACTTCGGTGTCGTTGGGGATAGCCACACCGTGGGCGGTGAGATGGGCGATCAGTCCGTAGGCGATCTCGTCGTAGGTGCAGATAATGAGATCGGGCAGTGTGGGGCGAGTGAGCAACTGTGCGGCGGCATCCGCCCCGGCCTGATCATACCGCCCACGGCCGATCACCTCGTCACAGGTAAGCCACGGCAGCATCTGTCGGCGATAGCTGCGCGTTAATTGCTCGCCGACAATGGTAACGGCTGCATCGGCATATTTATCGCGAAGGGCGGATAACGCCGCGCTGAGATCGACGTGCACGGTGGAACAGGTGGAAGAGGCTTGCTCGGCAAACACTACGATGGGAACGGTGGGCGAAGGGGTAAAATCATGCAAGTCTGTCAGCGAGAGCACTGCATCGATATGTGGATTGTCCACGCACATTTGTGCCGTTGCGCGAATTTCCGTGCGATCGAATCCGGTGTTGTAAATCACGGTTTTGCAGCCGGCGGCTTTGGCCGCGGCAGCAATGGCGTGTACGGCGGCGGAATAGCGTGGGCTGATCACCTCGGGACAGAGCACTGCAAACATCCAGCTGTCGGGGCGATGGTTTTCGGCTAACACCTTTTTCTTTTCGTGAAAATAGCCGAGTGTCTGCGCCGCTGCAAGCACTCGCCGGCGTGTCGCTTCGGACACATCAAAGGACTGGCGTAAGGCTTTCGAGGCGGTGGAGACCGATACGTTAGCGCGTTTGGCGACGTCCTTTAAGGTCATTTCGTCACCGCCTTTTTGTTCCGAATCATGCCGAAATAAAGGAAAAGAGCAACGCCTGCCGTGAGGAGCAGCGCCAGTGCGGAGGTGACTTGCTGGGCGTACACCGAAAGGCCGAGAAAACGGTTGCCGTTTCCTTGAATGTGGGCGATCAAGGGGCTGACCGCCACCGCGGCAAAGAAGCCGCCGAGGCCGTATACCGTGCGCTGCAGAGCCAATGCTTCGCTGCGTAGATCATGCGGTGCATAATCGAACACCAAATTGATCAGCGCGCTGTTTAGACCGGCGTTGGCGATAGCACACAGCACGGTGTAGACGGTGAACAGCACAAGGCCGTTTTGCGGCACGGTGAACACCATAACCCCGAAACTGCCGCCGATCAGCAGCAGGCACAAGAGCATCATTTTGGCGAAGGAGTGACGGTCGGCAAACCGCCCCATACGGCGCGAGAAGAGGGCGCGTACAACGGAGGAGACGATACCCAGCACCGCCACAAAGGAGAGGGAAAAGCCGAGTTCGCTGATCTGATAGGTTGCATAGAACGGCGTGGTGCAGTGGGTGGCAATGTTCCACAGTACACCGACAGCCACCGCTTTTATGTATGAACGGTTTTTGAGAAGCATGCGCACCTTCGGCAAAAAGGCACTGTTTTCTGCCGTGGGTTCCTGCGGCTTTTCTTTGGAGAAGGCAAATGTGAGGGTGTGACCTACCATCAATATGAAGAGGGTGATGCCGCACACGACAAAACCGCCGGTGAGATTGCCGGCCGCTTCAAAACGGTCCATCATATTGCCCATCACAGCGGTGAAAACCATGCCGCCGATGAGTGAGATGATCTCTTTGTTGGCGGTGAACACACCGCGTTTGTGGTCATCCACCAGCGACATGTACCACCCGATCTTGGGGGAATTGAACATTTGATGAATGATGTGTGCCGCCATCATGCACACCACGAATACCGCCGCTTTGCCGCCGGAAGAAAGGGGCACAAAGGGTGTGAGATAGATGGCGGCAAAGAGCAGTTCGTTGATGACCGATGCGGCGATCACCATACGTTTTACGCCGTTTTTCCGATTTAAAAAGATGGAGAGCATCTGAAAACTGCATCCGAGCGACACGAAAGCCGTGACGATGCCGGTGAGGCTATCCGAAATGCCGAGGTGGGTGGATACCTTAGCGAGAAACGCACCGCTGACCAAAAGGGATACAAAATATTCCAGTGCGGCTTCGATGATATACAGCGTGCGGCTGGTTTTATAGATGTCGCGCGTGCACGCCGGCACCACCTTGTGGCGGCGGCGATACTGCAGATAATGCCGATAGGCACGAAGACGATGCATGGAATCACTCCCTTTCCAAAGGCACAGTATAACACGAACCGCTTGCAGTTGCAATCCCGAAGATATCGAAATTTTTTCGAAATACAACAAAAGTCAGACACTTTTTTAACATGTGTGCAGTGGGACTTGGGCTCACCGCCTTTCGCCTGACAAGAGAAGGCGAGGGGCCGGCGCCTTTCACGGCGTGCGAAACTTCAAAAACAGATAGAGCGTATCGCTAAAGATACGCTCTATCTGTTTTTATCGCTATGTACGTTACATCGGATCGTAGGTGGAGTCGGGGCGCTTATTTAAAAGCACGGTAAGGTTGCCGTTGCGAGTGCGAATGGCATCGATCATGGCCTTTTCATCTGCTCCCGGCTTCAAAGTAATGTCATACATCAATTCAAAGAAGGAACCGAGCTCGACCGTTTTTACCCGAGCCAGCGTTGCGCGACGGGTGTAGGTTTTTAACACCTCTTCAAAGGTTTTGTCCCAACACATGTTTTCGGGAACGGTGATTTTCAACTTGCAGCGTGAACGGGTGGTGTGGCGCGTGAGACCAATGAGATAGGCCACCGCCAAAAACGCCACAAACACACCGGTTGCCGCAGCGGCATAGGCGAGCAGTTTGGAACCGCCGGCCAGACCGATTGCCATGGTAAACACCACGCAGGCAAGGTCTTTCGGATCGGCTGCGATGCTGCGGAAACGCACCATGGTGAAGATGCCGGCCATGCTCAGCACCCCGATAAAGCTGTCACGCGTGAGGTATACCAGCATGGAAATGATGCTGGGCAACAGTGCGATGGCGATCATAAAGTTCCAGGAAAGAGGCTCATCCCGTTTGGTAAAGCCGTATACCGCGGCGGCTACACCGCCAAACAGGCAGCAGAAGACCGCGATGACCACAAAGGCGAGAAAAGGGTGAGAGGCCACGGCGCTGGCCTGCCCGTTCACCAACATATTGGCAAGCGCATCGGCAGACGAGGTGGGCGAAGTGGCAAACAGTTCGGCAATCAGATCGAATAACATGAGTAGCTCCTCCTTACATCACTTTGGAATATACAATCCGTGGGCATAGTTGTTGTGCAAAAATTGACGGTATTCGTTTCCGTATTTGGAATAGCTGATACGGGACAACCGAAGTTTCGAAAAGGTATCCGCGAGCCACAGTGGGTAGGCGGTGCTGACCTTAACTTCCATAATGTATTTTTCGCGCGGAAGAATGTAGGCGCCGTAGGTTTCGTGATCGAAATCCAATTCGGTGCGCCGTGCGCGCAGGTTGTAATCGAAGGTGATGCGCAAGTCATCGTCTTGCGGCAGAAAAAACGCCTGCCGATCGTAAAACAGCGCGACCTTCGGAGTGGGGCTTTTTTGATCAAGTATGTATTGTATCTCCCCGTTGATCTGGCGGTTTTGCTCGGATGTGTCGGGTGATTCGTGGGTTTCGATAAAGGTCATGGCGGAATCAAAATCCGTCTTAACACGCCGTTTGTTCACGCGACGATTGATCTTCTTTTTGATTTCAAAAAACAGGGCAGATTGGTTGCCCACCTCGCCGTAACAGCGCAAACGAAGTTTTTCCTTATACCGCGGTTTTTGCAGCGAGTCGCGGATGAACCAATGGTCATCTGTGTCCAGATACAGGTTGTTCACGAGATAAAACCCGTCACCCGTGCTGTATTTGTCGGGCACCATGTATTCGTATAGCTGCTCGCGCACGCGGCGATAGGTGTCTTCGTCCAGCAGATATTTCTTTTCAAACCGGTTGAAAACCTGTCCCATGGTCGGTTCCTTTCTCAAATGGTGGAATAGAAGGTTGCCAGTGCGGTTTGCCGCTTGGCAAGGTAGTCTTTCAAATAGGTGATCTGCTTTTCATACGTATCGGCCTTGCCGATGGCGGAGGGCTGACCGCTGAGCGTGCTGCCCAAAATGGGCCAACGGGTAAAGTTGAGTGCAGCGGCCTTCTGCAGCGAAGCGGCGGTATCATCGATAAGACTTTCCACGTTGCGCAGAACCGGCTGCATGGCTGACCAGCGCGTGCGCAGCACCTTCTTGGCTTCGGGAAGTTTGAAGAGGTAGGAGAACCAGCCGTCCTTACTGTCGAACAGCGGATGCGCGGTGGCAGAAGAGGTTTCGGTGTGGTTGCCTGCGCAGTTGTCCAAGTCCCACAGCGGGCCGAGTTTCAATTTGCCGCCCACGTCGATATACATATAGACGCTGCTCTCCATCGCTGTGTCGGTGTTGTTCAAGTATTCCATAATGAGATACCAGTTGACAAAGGATTCCACGTCCATCCACTTGGAGACGGTTGCCCAGTCGCCCGACTTGAGCGCTTTGGCCACTGTTTCCACTACCAGAGCAATGTAGGTCACATGCTCGGCGGTGAGGTTTTTGGCGTTGGTGGTGCGCACCGTCAGCCAATGGCCGCCCAGTGCCTCGCAATAGAAGAACACTTCGTTAGTGGCGGCATCGTAAAAACCGCTGCCCAATACCGTCCACTTTTTGCGGTCGGCTTCGGTGGTATTGTTGTATAGATGCTTATCAAATTCCAGCAGGTAACCCATCTCATTCACGGGAACGGCAGGGGAGACGTAGTCGGTAATGTTGACACGCGCAGGTTCCACTTCGATCTTTTCCACCAACGCGTACACGCCTTGATATTCGCCGTTCAGCCACAAGTCCACAAAAGCGGAGTTCATGGTAAACTCCAATCCCATCGCTTGGCTCAAATACTCACCCAAGCGATAACGCAGCAGCGAACGGTCGGCATGCAGTGCCAGCAGAACGTAGTTTTTGCTTTCACGCAGGCCAAGCAGGGCGTATTTGGTGTCGAAACGCAAGGTGTAACTCTTTTTCTCATAGCTCCAGCTGGTGTTGCCGCGGCCCTTTACCGAGCAATCGGCCCCCTTCACGGTGGTCTTGCTGTCGCCTACCGAGAAAGTGGCGGCTTTGTAATCCACCGTGTTGTCGATGGTGGCATAGCCCGAAGTGGACAGCGAAAAAGACGGCAGATCGCTACCGATCGTTTCTACGTGCACCGTGACGGTGTGGGTGGAGCCGTTATTGGCTTTTAAGGTTAAGGTGACATCTTTTGTGAGATCCATTACGGTGGAACGTGACACCATCGCCTTCCCGTTATACAGCACGCTGTGGCCGTAATAGGAGAACGTGGGCTTCAGTGCAGACAGATCCGCATTGGCCGGAAGCAGGGCGGTGATGCGATCCTTCGTGACGTGGCACGCCACGTTGAACGGCAAGCTCTTGTTGTCCGACACGGTAAACAAGAAACGCCCGAATTGTTTAGTATCGGCATGGACGGTCACGGGTTCATCCTTCGGTGCCCGTGCCAACGTGGCAAAGGACGAGCCGGCTTCGGCTGAGCCCGGGAGAATGCCTGCCGGGACAATCGGAGTTGGTGCCGTAGTGGTCGTCGTGCTGCCGCTTTCGGTGACCGTGGACGTTGCGGTGGTGTCGGTGCTTGTGCGGCTGCCGTATGTCGGCTTGTGCGTGGTGGTTTCGGTGCGACCCGATGTTTTTTCTTCGGTTCGAGTGCCGCTGCTTGGGGCGGTGGTCGAGGTCGTTTGCTGTTCCGAGCCGCCCGACGTCGTGGTGGCAGCGGTGGTGGTGCGATCGTCACCGCCGATGCTGCTCGCGGTGGTCGACTCGCCGAAAGGTGTGCTCGCGGTGGTCGACTCGCCGGAAGGTGCGGTCGCGGTGGTCGTGCCGCTGCCGACGACCGACGTGCTGCCCGTGGTGCCTGACGTATCGGTGTCGGTGGCGGTTGTGCCGCCGTCTTGCAGGGTGATATCACCCGTTGTGGTTTCGCCTTCGAGTGTGGTGTTGGCGGTATTCACCTGCGAATTATCGTTTAGCGTGGTTGACACAACCGTGTCGGTAGTGTGGCTCGTGCTGGTGCTTTGGGTGGTGGCGGTGGTAGGGTTGGTGGGCGCTTGCGGTTTGCAGCCGCCTAATATACTGAACAGGCAGGCGATAACGGCCAAAACGGCTATCCAACGAGTGAACACGTAGGCACCTCCAAATAAAGATGTATGATTACGTACGATATAAAGATATTTTATCATATGGTGCGGTTGCTGTCAACAACTGTTTGGTGCGGTGAAAGGAAAGAGAAGCAGCCCATCCGAAACGGATGGGCTGTTTTTACATTCGAAAAATACGCGCTAAGCGGGGATGTACCGCCAACATATACCAATCCCACAAGCGGCCGAGACACAGGTCGTACAGTAGGAAAGTGACGTTGGCGAGTGCCAGCAGAAAAAGCGGCAGGTTGACACCAAACAGTTCGAAGGAGTTCTCCTCCAGCGCAAACAGGCGGAGCATGACCCAATAGGAGGCAATGACCGTGGTGTTGAACAGCAAAAACTTGATTGGCCACGCCAATATGGGAGGGAGTGGATCGATCGACAGTTTTAAAAGCGGATAATATCCCAAGATCGCCACAAACAGCACCTTGGATTCCATGGAGGGGGTGAACAACACGTTCAGCAGCGCCACCGCGGCGAAGGCGAGCCAGCCCCAGCGGCGGCCCGTTTCGATCGCCACCGGCACCAACAGCAACCCGGCAATGGCGGGGAGCGCAAAGGTGGCATAGGGGAACACGGTGCCGAGCAAGCACACCACGGCGAGCGCGCCGAATACACCGCCCAGTGCCACTTTTCCACTGGTTTTCATATGGTTCCCTCCGTTAACAGCAATGGATGAGGTCGCCGCCCGCGCATTCGCAGCAGCAATCGGCACAGATGAGCGCGTTGCACATATCGCACGCATCACAGCCGCCGGCCGTGGGGGTGGTGGTATAGGTGCCGGTTCGCCGCCCGTGGGACATTTGATTCAGCGCGGCGCGGTATTCCGCGTTGGTGGGATCCATGCGGCAGGCGGTAGCAAAGTGATTGTGTGCATCTTCCAGCCAGCCGCGTTTATACAGCACGCTGCCTTTCAAAAAGTGCCATTCCGCATCCCGTGCAATGGCAGGAATACCGTTCAAAAGGGTGTCGGCATCTTCGATACGCCCTTCACTTACCATGCGGCGGATATCGGCGTTGCGACCGCCGTAGCTTCGGCCGTTGGCGGCGGAGCCACCCTCTTTGCGCAGACGAACAATGGTGTCATACGCTTCGTTGATCTCCTGCATCTTTTCCTGTGCGAGGTCGGAGAGAGGGTTGTCGCCGTATTGGTCGGGATGATATTTGCGTGCCATTTCGCGGTAGGCGGCTTTGACTTGATCGTCGGTCGCGTCGGGCGAAATGCCAAGCACCTTATAAGGATCGGTCATGGGGTATCTCCTTTCATTTTGGCATCGTTCGGTGCGGTTGCACGCGCCGTTGCGGCAGGCATGCCGTAATGCAGTATATTTTGCAGAATTTCGTCGAACTGATATCGCGTGAGCAGGTGCCACGCAGTTTCGCACTCCGCAAGCGAGGAGTTGAGTGAAGCACGCATGCGATCACGTGGCTTTTCGCCGTTTTCATCGGGGGGGAAGGGATTAAAGTTGCCGTGGCGTCGGTCTTCTTCCCAATCGTCGGCGGCATCGATCAAATAGATCCACCGTCCAAGGCAGTAACCGAAACGTGTGCGCGCTTCGTGCTCTTCCTCCGAGGCCGTGCTGCACGCGGTCAATGCAGCCATCAGGGTGGCGGTGGGGTGCGCGGCTGCGTCGGGGGAGCCGCCTTCCCGTTCCACTGCTTGCTGTGCTTCATAATAAGCAGCCATGGCGGTTGCCACCGTGGGATTCAGCCGTGCGGCGCGCCGTTTGAGTGGAATGAGCAGCCATAGCAAGGGACGCCGTGTGCAGCGCTTGAAGAAGCGGCTGTCGCCGACGTCGTCTTTCAGTTTGTAGTAGGAAAGCAGCACGGCCGCGTCTGCCGCAAAGGCGAGAGCGTTATCGCCGTGGCAGCGGCGGCACTTTTTCAGCAGATTAAACGGGCAGTGCCCTTTTGAAAAGACGGTGTGTGTGGGTTCAAGCGCCATGTGAAACAGCGCCAGGAGGGTGAAATCGTAATTTAGAAGAAACCGCGCACCGACACCGTAGCGCTTGCCGAGCATGCGGCAAAGCGAGCAGTAGGTACCACGATAGTCTTCCCATTCGCGCACCTTTAATTCGGGTTGAAACACCCTCACGTAACCGAACACACGCTCACACCTTTCATAACGGAACTATCATACTACAACAACCTCGACAGAGTGTGAAAGAATTGTAAATTTACAGCGTTTGTCAGCATGCCGCCACCGTATTGCGCTTGATTTTGCAAAGCGGAACAAGGGCGGTGCAGGAGACGGAGAAGGCGGCGCTGCGTGTGATTGCCGTGTGAAAACACACGAGAAAAAGTGAAGCGAGCGTGCTTGTGCGGATAACGGCGCACAGTAGCAGCGGTAGCCGCGCAAAATGAAAAGTGCGCAGTGTTTCTTTGCCGAAAGAGGAACACCGCGCACCATCTTATTTTTCGTTCAAATACCGTTCGATCGCACTCGTGGCGGCGGCACCGTCGCCGGCGGCGGTAATCAGTTGGCGGCATTGTTTGGCGCGCACGTCGCCGGCCACAAAGATACCGTCGGTTGGGGAGACGCCGTTTTCGTCTGCCAACAAAAAGCCCTGTTCATCGTGGGGCAGGTCAGGAAACAACGCAACGTTCGGGAGGATGCCGACCGCCACGAATACGCCTTCTGCTGTCAAGGTTGTTTCCTTGCCATTGGCCAGCAGTTTTAACCCCGTCATGCGAGTGTCACCCACTACCTCCTGTACGGTAGCGTTCCAGATGGGGGTGATGTTTTCGGCGGCAAAAACCTGCTCTTGCAGTGCGCGAGAGGCGCGCAGCGTGTCGCGGCGGTGGATGAGATACACCTCTTTACACAGACGCGAAAGGTAGAGCGCATCTTCAACAGCGGTGTTACCGCCCCCCACCACTGCCACGGTCTTGTCTTTGTAGAACCTTCCGTCGCAGGTGGCGCAGTAACTGACGCCTTTGCCACGATACAAGTCTTCCCCCTTTACACCAAGAGGACGGTGGGTGGCGCCTGTGGCAATCAGTAAGGCGCGTGTGTGCATCGTTTCAGAGACGGTGTGCACCGCAAAACCGCCCTCTATCTTCTCCCAGGCGGTTACAGCGGCCGTGCGAATATCTGCCCCCAGATCTTTTGCCTGCTCCGCCATGAGGTTTGAGAGGGTGATGCCATCGGTGCGCGGCACGGCGGGATAGTTTTCAATCTCAGGGGTCTCCAGTGCCTGTCCGCCGGGAAAGGCTCGTTCCAGTACCACGGCGTTCAGCCGTGCGCGTGCGGCGTAGATGGCGGCAGTCATTCCTGCCACACCGCCGCCGATGATGATCATATCCAACACGGTTATCACTCCTTCTTCAGCAAGGGGCGCAGATATCGCCCGGTGTGCGAGTTCTCGTTTTGTGCAATCTCTTCGGGGGTGCCGGTTGCCACAACCTCGCCGCCGCGACTGCCGCCTTCGGGACCGAGGTCCACAATGTAATCGGCGGTTTTGATCACATCGAGATTATGCTCGATGACCAATACGGTGTTGCCGCCTTCCACCAAACGCTGCAGCACGTCGATGAGCTGTCGTACGTCGTCGCTGTGCAGGCCGGTAGTCGGCTCGTCCAAAATATACACCGTGCGGCCGGTGGCGCGGCGCGCCAGTTCGGTGGCAAGTTTCACGCGCTGTGCTTCACCGCCCGAAAGCGTGGTGGCCGGTTGCCCGAGCTTGACGTAGCCCAAGCCCACGTCATACAGCGTTTGCAGTTTGCGCGCAATTTTGGGCAGCGGCGCGAAGAATTGACACGCCTCTTCCACCGTCATATCCAACACGTCGAAGATGCTTTTGCCTTTATACAGCACTTCCAACGTTTCGCGGTTGTAGCGTTTGCCTTTGCACACGTCGCACGGCACGTAAATATCCGGCAAAAAGTGCATTTCGATCTTCACGATGCCGTCGCCTTCGCACGCTTCGCAGCGACCGCCCTTCACGTTGAAAGAGAAGCGCCCCGCACTGTAGCCGCGTGCTTTGGCATCGGGCGTGGTGGCAAACAGTTCGCGAATATCGTTGAACACACCGGTGTAGGTGGCCGGATTGGAACGTGGTGTGCGGCCGATGGGGGCTTGATCGATTGCGATCACCTTATCGAGTTGGTCCAGACCTTCCACCGTGCGGTGTTTGCCGGGGAACGTGTGAGCGCGGTTGAGTTTGCCGGCCAGTGCCTTATACAAAATTTCGTTCACCAGCGAGGATTTGCCCGAGCCGGATACCCCTGTGATGAGGTTGAGCGCACCCAGTTTGAAGGACACGTCCACATTTTTGAGATTGTTTTCGGCTGCGCCGCGCACGGTGAGCCACTGCCCGTTTCCTTTGCGCCGTGTGCACGGCACGGGAATGGCACGGCGGCCACTCAGGTATTCCCCCGTGAGTGAACGGCGGCTGGCCATCAGTTGTTTGGGAGTGCCGGCAAACACCACTTCACCGCCGTGCACGCCGGCACCCGGGCCGATATCCACAATAAAGTCGGCGGCACGCATGGTGTCTTCGTCGTGTTCCACCACGATCAGCGTGTTGCCCAGATCGCGCAGACGGCGCAGGGTAGCGATCAGTTTTTCATTATCGCGTTGATGCAGACCGATGCTCGGTTCATCCAACACGTACAGCACGCCGGTGAGGGAGGAGCCGATCTGCGTTGCCAAGCGAATACGCTGTGCTTCACCGCCCGACAGTGTGCCTGCGGCACGGGAGAGGGTGAGATACTCTAACCCCACGTTTTGCAAAAAGCCCAAACGCGAGCGAATTTCCTTGAGGATCTGGTGTGCGATCATTTCTTCCCGTTCGGTCAGCGTCAGTGTGTCGAGCGCGGCCAGTGCCGCTTCCACCGAAAGGTCGCAAAATTCCATGATGTTGCGCCCACCCACCGTGACTGCCAGACTTTCGGACTTCAAGCGCCCACCGTGGCAGCCGCTGCAAGGCGTTTGGCTCATATAGGTTTCAAGTTCTTCACGCATCCAGCTGCTTTTGGTTTCCAAATGGCGGCGCGAGAGATTGTTCAAAATGCCTTCGAACTCGTGGTGATAGGTGCCGGTGCCGTATTCACCCGAGCGCACCATTTTGATGCGTTCGCCGCGGCTGCCGTACATCAGCACATCCACCACGTCATCCGACAGGTCACAAAACGGAGTGTCCAGCGAAAAACCGTAGTGCGCGGCCAATCCTTCATAATACATCCGTGTGATGGTGGCGCCTGTTCGGTAATCCCAACCGCTGGCGCGAATGGCACCTTCCCGAATCGAAAGCGCGCCGTCGCGCACCACCAAACGGGCATCCATAGCCATTTTCACGCCCAGCCCCGTGCACTGAGGACACGCACCGAACGGGTTGTTGAACGAGAACATGCGCGGTGCCAGCTCTTCCACACTGACCCCGTGTTCGGGGCAGGCATAGTTCAGCGAAAAAGCAAGCTCTTCACCGCCTACCACGTCCACCGTGAGCAGCCCTTCCGACAAACCGGTGGCGGTTTCGATGGAATCTGCCAGACGGCGCGCAAGGTCCGGGCGAATGACCAGACGGTCCACCACGATTTCGATGGTGTGCTTGATGTTCTTTTCCAGTTTCGTGAGATCGGCCAGCTCTTGCAATTCGCCGTCCACACGGGCACGCACGTATCCGGCTTTGCGTGCGGCTTCGAATTCCTTGGCGTATTCGCCCTTTTTGCCGCGCGCAATGGGCGCGAGCAACTGAATGCGTGTGCCTTCGGGTAAGGTGAGCAAACGGTCTACGATCTGATCCACTGTCTGCTGGCGGATTTCTCTGCCGCAAACGGGGCAGTGGGGAATGCCGATGCGTGCGTACAGCAGACGCAGATAATCGTAGATTTCGGTGACCGTGCCCACGGTGGAACGGGGGTTCTTGGACGTGGTTTTTTGATCGATGGAAATGGCGGGAGAAAGTCCGTCGATGGAATCGACGTCCGGCTTATCCATCTGTCCTAAGAACATACGGGCGTAGGAAGACAGGCTTTCGATGTATCGCCGCTGCCCCTCCGCATAGATCGTATCGAAGGCGAGTGAGGATTTGCCCGATCCCGAAAGACCGGTAAACACCACCAATTTTTCCCGTGGGACGGTGAGGTCAATATTCTTTAGGTTGTGCACCCGTGCTCCGCGAATAATGAGTTTGTCGTTCATGCTTTCACCTTTTTTAATTCTTCAATCTTATCACGCAGTTCCGCAGCCCGTTCAAATTCCAACAAAGCGGCTGCGGCACGCATTTCGCGCGTCAACTCATCGATCAGTTGGCGGCGTTCGGCCGCGTTTAGGCGGCGGAAGGTCTTGGTAGTGGTTTCGCGTTTTTCTTTGCCGGAAATGTCCAGCACTTCATGCACGTCTTTTTGGATGGTTTGCGGTATGATGCCGTGTGCTTGGTTATAGGCTTCCTGAATGGAACGGCGGCGCATAGTCTCGCGCAGGGCGCGCTCCATCGAGGGGGTGACACTGTCGGCATACATGATCACCTCGCCGCCGGCGTTTCGTGCCGCACGGCCGATGGTTTGGATGAGAGAGGTCTCCGAGCGCAAAAACCCTTCTTTATCCGCGTCCAAAATAGCCACCAGCGATACTTCGGGAATATCCAATCCTTCGCGCAGCAGGTTGATGCCCACCAGCACGTCGAATTCGCCGAGCCGCAGATCGCGAATGATCTCCATGCGTTCCATCGTATCGATATCGTGGTGCATATATCGCACCTTGACGCCGGCGTTTTCGAGGAAGGCAGAAAGGTCCTCTGCCATCTTCTTCGTGAGGGTGGTGACCAGCGTGCGCTCACGGCGTGCCACCCGTTCGTGAATCGCATCCAACAGGTCGTCGATCTGCCCTTCGACGGGACGCACGCTCACGGACGGATCGAGCAGACCCGTGGGGCGGATCACCTGTTCGGCCAGCACGGCACTGCGTTCCCGTTCGAACTCGCCGGGGGTGGCCGAGACGAATACGGCTTGATGCACGTGCTCGTAAAATTCGTCGAAATTCAGGGGGCGGTTATCGAAGGCACTGGGCAGACGGAAGCCGAATTCCACCAAGTTTTCTTTGCGGGCACGGTCGCCGCCGAACATGCCGCGCACCTGCGGCAGGGTTACGTGGGATTCGTCCACGAACAGCAGAAAATCCTCGGGGAAATAATCGAGCAGCGTGTAAGGGGTGGAACCGGCAGGACGGCCCGAAAGCACGCGCGAGTAGTTTTCCACCCCTTTGCAGATGCCGATCTCACGCAACATTTCCAAATCGTAACGGGTGCGTTGTAAAATGCGCTCGGCTTCCAGCAGCTTGCCCACGGCAGTGAATTCCGCCACGCGCGTTTCCAGCTCATCTTCGATATTTTTGAGTGCCCCTTCCATTTTGTCGGGCGGCACGATATAGTGTGAAGCAGGGTAGATCGCGGCGTGGGAGAGGGTGCGAACCGTCTCGCCGGTCAGCGGATGCACTTCGGAGATGCGGTCGATCTCGTCACCGAAAAACTCCACGCGCACAACGCTTTGTTCGGCGCCCGAGGGGTATAGCTCCACCACGTCGCCGCGCACGCGGAATTTGCCGCGAACAAAGTTGATATCGTTGCGTTCGTATTGCTGTTCCACCAAACGGGCAATCAAATCGTCGCGTTCCATCGTCATGCCCGGGCGGAGCGAGAGCACCATTTGCCGATAATCCGCCGGGTCACCGAGTGAGTAGATGCACGAAACGCTCGCCACAATGATGACATCCCGTCGCTCGGACAGAGCCGAGGTGGCGGAGTGACGCAGACGGTCGATCTCGTCATTGATGGCGGAGTCCTTTTCGATATACGTATCGGTTGAGGGAATGTAGGCCTCCGGCTGGTAGTAGTCATAATAGCTAACAAAATATTCCACCGCGTTCTCAGGAAAAAATTCGCGAAACTCACTGCAAAGTTGCGCGGCGAGGGTTTTGTTGTGAGCGAGAACCAATGTCGGACGGTTGACACGCGCGATGACGTTGGCCATGGTGAAGGTTTTTCCCGAGCCGGTCACACCGAGCAACGTCTGTTCACGGTGGCCGTTTTCGATGCTTTGTACCAGCTGTTCGATCGCTTCGGGCTGGTCACCTGTGGGTTGATATTTTGACACCAGTTTGAATCGGTCCACCACCGACACCTCCTCCCATATTTTAGAACGGATGTTCTATTGAATTGTACTATATATCCCTTGAAAAGTCAACCGCTGTGCCGTATTATTTTGGCTTGCAATTGACCGAAAGATACAGTATACTATCGGAAGAACGGAGGGGTATTTATGTTTTGTAAGCCGCCCAAAAAACGAAGGATGGGGCGATCGTGCCGTACAGCGATCGGTTTTATCTGTTTGTGACGTGTCGCGTCCCAAAGCGTGCGAGGGGGTAACAAGACGTGATGGCTGTGCAAACGGTATGGATATGGATGGTTTTCGCGTATGGCTTGCTGAAAGGCACGCGCGAAGGCATGAAAAAGGCGGCGTTACAGAAAAATCGGTCGACCGAGATACTGTTTTTTTATACCCTCATCGGTTGGGTGTTCACCCTGCCGTCGTGTGCCGAGGCGTTGGCGCTCGATCTCCGTTTGATTTTCTTCGCCTTTATCAAAGCGGCGGTGGTGTGCGGTGCGTGGCTGTGCGCGTTTGCGGCGCTGAAACACATTTCGGTGAGCCTGTACGGCATTATGGACCTTTCGCGTATGGTGTTTTCCACCTTGCTTGGCGTGCTTGTGCTGGGTGAGGCATTTACGTGGGCGAAAGCGGTGGGGATGCTGCTGGTGGTGACAGGGTTGCTGTTGGTCAATCTGAAGTGTGGCGGCGAAGGCGGTGAACTTACCGTGACGGTGCTTGCGGCGGCGCTGATGAATTGCTTTTTAAACGCCGTTTCGGGTACTATGGATAAAGTGCTGATGCAGCACATGACCTCGGCACAGCTGCAATTTTGGTTTATGCTGTTTATGACGGTGATCTACGGTGCGATTCTGCTTGTTCGCCGCGAGCGATTGGATTGGCGTGCACTGGGCAAAAACTATTGGGTGCCGTTGATGAGCCTTTCGCTGGTGCTGGGCGACCGCATGCTGTTTGAAGCGAACGCCAACCCTTACAGCGAGGTGACGCTGATGACGGTGGTGAAGCAATCGTCGGTGCTGGTCACGGTGCTGACGGGGTGGCTGGTGTTTCGTGAGAAGCACGTCGTGTATAAGCTGCTGTGTACGTTGCTTGTGCTGATCGGCATTTTTGTGGCACTGTTTTGGTGAGAAAATACGGCCTTTACCGTGTGATAAAACGGCAACACGCCCGTGTGGTTCCATGGAATCACACGGGCGTGCTTTTTTAAAAACTGCGTTTCAGTGCTTGTGCGGTTATTGCACGTCGATGCCGCCGAAGATGGCGGTGGCGGTGATATACACCGTGACCTCTCCTTCGCGGCTGCTGACTTGGTTATCCACCCCACCGAACAGCGAGAAAGAAGAGACCTTGACGCACACGTTTTCGGGAAGAACAATGTCGATGCCACCGAAGATGGCGGTGGCGCGAATGGCACAGTCCTTTGTGATGACCGCTTCGTGCAGGTCGCAGCTCACACCGCCGAACACCGCGTTCAGCTCACCGCCCTCAAACGCTTCGCCCGTCGGATGCATATCGCAGCCGGAAAAGACGGCGGTGCCGTTTTTGAGTACGGAGCCCTGTTGCTTGGCGCGTTTCAGCAAGGCGGTGCCGTTGCTGCGGAAAAGTGCGCCGAACAACAGCTTGATACCCACACACAAAAACGCGGCAGGCAGCACCAATTTCCAAAGCAAGGAGAAAGACAGCACCTCTTGACAGCACAGCAGTAATACCACGCCGAACAGACACCACAAAAGGGAGGCCGCTTTGTTGCGCTGCGTGAAGAGGTTGATCGCGTTGGGAACGATGATAAACAACGTCCACCAACCTTCGAAGAACAAGGTGATGTCGGCAATGCCGAGTGCGTTGACGGTGAGGATCGCTCCCACGAGAAGGAAAAGAACACCCCACAAAAGACGGTTAGCTTTTTTCATATGTATGCCTCCTTGTTATATAATTACCAACGATTGGCAGCCCATGGCGTAATAGCGGTCTTCGGCCAGTGTGCGGTTGTAGGCCACGCGCAGGCCGAGATAGGGATCGTTAAAATAATACTTTTCGGCGTCGTAGCCGACCAGCACCATGCAGTGCTCGTTGCCGGGCCAGTTGAATTTTTCGCCGTCTTCGGTATACCACGAGGTGCGATACTCTACCTCGCGCATGGCAATGGTGACCCACGTGAGCACGGGTATGCCGTTGGCTACGTATTGCTCGCACAGCATTTCGAGCGATTTACCGCCGGTGTTTACCGTGCGGTCGGCGTTGCCGAAATAGGCGTCTACTGCCCGTTCGATCACGGGGGCCATACAGCCGAAGGAGGAGATGGTGCGCGGATCTCCCACAAACACCTTGTAGGGATTGGGGCCGTAATAGCAGCCGTCCTTTTTGACAAGGGCGTCGCTTTCGCAGGGAAGATAACGATCGATAAAGGTGTCGACCGAAACGTCTTCGCCGACGTACTGCAGTGCCATTACCGCACTGACCGATTCACAGCCCGTGGGGAAGTGGGGGTGCTGCGGCAGGATCGGCACATCCTCCAGCAATGTGCGCACACCGCCGCGTGTGGATGTGTCGGGCGGTTGCACCCCGTCGTTGGGGGTGAAGCGGCACAGGGAGGCGGTGCGGTCCTGTGATGTGATGAGAAGAGCCCCTTCGGTTGTGGACAGGGCGTGCAGCACGGTGTCTTGCAGTGTGGCGCACGCTACGTCGGCATAGGGACGATACAGCCGAACGGCGGTCGTTTTGTTTGCAGCAGAAACGGTGAGCCAGCCGCTTTGCCCGGCGGCAAGCAGGTCTTCTTTCTTGCCGGCGGTCGGCAGGGTGAGCACCTCTTCGGGGCGATCGGCCAACACGGCGTGCCAGCTCCCTTCATCGGCCCCCACACAGTAGTAGGGGGTGAAACGGTGAAGGGCAGCATCCACTATCAGTGCTTCAGCGTATTCTTTAGCAGGGTCGATACGCAGCAGTTCTTCGCCGCCGCAGCAGATGTAAAAAGCGTTGTCACGCGGTGCGACCGTCTCGACGTACCCCGAAAAGGTGAGGACCTCGCGTTCTTCCCCTGTTTTTAGACGGCGCAGACGCACGGTGGAGGTTTGACCGTTGCCGTACAGCAGCCATTCGCCGTCGCGGCTGACCTGTGCAAAGGCGAACGCCGTGTCGAGTTTCCACGTGAGGCGTGGCTTGCAGGCGGTGTTGTATAGGGTAATGGTGCCGTCGGTCAGCGACACGGTGTATATGCCGTCTTTCAAACAGCCGGTAGCCCAACTTTTGGCAGGAAGACGAAGTTCACCGCACAAAACGTTGGCGGATAAGTTGTACAAAAAAATGCCTCCATCGGCGGTGTCCAGGCCGCTTTGCCACATGGCAACCTGCAAAAGATCTCCACAGCGATCGGTCTCTATCACGTCGCCGTAAAGCGGTATTCCTTGCCAAATGGGAGTAACGGCGGCGGTATCGGGCGGCGTGCGTGACGGTGGAATGAGGGTGATGTCGAAACAGCCGCTGAGCAGCAGCGACAAAGCAAGCAAGAATGCCGCAAACAGACGTATACGCCGCACGAAAAACACCTCCCAAACGGTCATGGCGCAGATGTGAAAGGCGGCGATAGAAAGTGGCAAGCCTTTACAAAAAGCCTGCTGACGACAGCGCGCCGCCGTATACACATCCCGTTACGGTTTCAGTATAGCACATTTTGTCGCAAAAGAAAAGAAGAAAAGTTGCGAAAGAATGCTTGACAAACGGTGTGACTGCTGATATAATTTATCGGTGGCTGTGTAATATTTTCAACACGCCGCAGCGGCTCTGCAACAGAGGCGCTTCCTTGCTCCGTGAACCATGCGGAGCCATTTGACCATGAGGAGGTGTAACCGAAATGCCTACAGTTAAAGCATCGTACGAGGCCGTCTTTGTGTATTCCATGACTTTGGGTGAAGATGGCATTGCGGCGATCAAGGAGAAGTTTCAGAACTTGATCGCGCAGAACGCGGAACTCGGCGAGGTGGATGAGTGGGGCAAGCGTCGCTTGGCTTATCTCATCAATGACGAGGAAGAGGGCTTCTATGTTCTCTACAACTTTGTCAGCGGCCCCGAATTCCCGGCAGAGCTGGAGCGCGTCAGCAAGATCACTGACGGTGTGCTTCGTTCTATGACGATCCGCAAGGAGAACTAATTCAGGAGGGATTGGCAAATGAATTCGGTTTGTTTGCTTGGTCGGTTGACCGCCGATCCGGAACTGCGTCAGACGCAGTCGCAGATCCCCGTGTTGTCTTTCACCATTGCGGTGGACCGCGCATTCCAGCCCAAGGGGCAGGAACAGCGTCAGGCCGATTTTATCAATCTGGTTGCCTGGCGTCAGACGGCGGAATTCATCAGTCGGTATTTCCACAAGGGGCAGCGCATTGCCGTGCAAGGCTCGCTGCAGTCCCGTCAGTATACCGATAAGGAAGGCAATAAGCGCACCGCGTATGAAGTTGTCGTGGATAACGCTTTCTTCTGTGAAGCGAAAGCCGGCGGCAACACGGGGTACAACGCGGGATACGGCGCCCCCAGTTTCGGTGCACCGCAGCAGCCCGCCTATAACGAGTCGCGCCCCGCTTTCTCTACGGCCGCCGCAGGCGACTTCGAGGAGATCGTGGCCGACGAAGACCTGCCGTTCTAATTGCGGCATGCATTGATTTTGTAAAGGAGAATTGTCATGGCTGAAAGAACCGAAGGAGCCGAGCGCTCTGCACGCCCTGTTCGTAAGGGCCGCCGCAAGGTTTGCAGCTTCTGCGTGGACAAGGTGGAGTTCATCGATTACAAGGATGTGGCTCGTCTGCGCCGCTTCATGTCGGAGCGTGCGAAGATCCTGCCCCGTCGTGTGACCGGTACTTGTGCCCGCCACCAGCGTGACCTGATCACCGCTATCAAGCGTGCGCGTCAGATCGCTTTGCTGCCGTTCGTTGCGGACTGATAAAATGATTTTAAAAAACCGCCGTTCTTCGGAACGGCGGTTTTTTGTTGTGCGCGTTTGCAAAACTATCGACGCACGGTGGTGTTCGATTGTGGGGGTGGCGTTTTGCCTCCCGCCGTAGTTTGGCGGTCGATCGCAAAACGGCAGGAGCCGAGCCCCTGCCTTACAGCGCACAAATCCCACATGAGGGGCGGTCGATTGTCATATGTGCCAAAAAACGCGGTGGCTATTAGTTCATAAAGCAGAAAAGGCGGCGATCGCATGACAAGTGGCAGAGGATGCGATATAATACGTGTATGAGTGTTTTTTATACCTAAAAGGATGATGATGTATGAAACGGATCATATCGGTTTTGCTCACGGTGGCACTGTTGTTGTCGCTCATTCCTGCGGGTGCGGTGGAGTTTTCCCTCACGGCATCGGCGGCAAAGGAGGGGGATTATACCTACTCGGTATCGGGCGGCGAAGCCACCATCACGGATGTGAAAACATCCATCAGCGGTAACGTGGTGATCCCGTCCACCTTGGGCGGCTATCCCGTGACGAGCATTGGGGAGTATGCGTTTTCCGATTGCCGCTCGCTCGCGTCGGTGACGATCGGGGACAGCGTGACAAGCCTTGGTGCGTGTGCGTTTTACTATTGCGACTCGCTCACGTCGGTGACCATCGGCAATGGTGTGACGAGCATTAGGGAGTATGCGTTTTCCTGTTGCTACTCGCTCGCGTCGGTGACCATCGGTAACAGCGTGACGAGCATTGGGGATGAGGCGTTTTACAATTGCACTGCGCTTCAATCTGTAACGATGGGGAACGGCGTGTCGTACCTGCGAAATTACGTGTTCTACGGTTGCACGGCACTGACCTCCTTTGCGATTCCGTCGTCGGTGGAAACGATCGGTGAAGGTGCGTTTTCCGGTTGCACGGCGTTGCGTGAGGTAAGTATTCCGATCAGTGTAAAGAGGGTGAACTATCTGGCTTTTTCCGATTGCACGGCGTTAGAAACGGTGCGATACGGTGGCAGTGAGGCCGACCGCAGTTCCTTGCTCAGCTACGGCGGTGGCAGTGATGAATTTTGGTATACTCGTTGGTATTATGACAGTCTTGCTAAAGTTACGGTGCAACCCACGGCACCCTCTGTACAGATCGGGGACGTTGCACAGGTGACGGTGAATGCGACGGGCGATGGGTTGACTTACGTGTGGTATTGCAAAGAGCCGAGGGCTATTGCTTTCGTGAAGACCAATCAGACGATGGCAACCTATACGGCAACGGTGAACACGGACAATAACGGGCAACAGGTGTATTGCGAGATCACGGACGCATACGGTAATCGTGTTGTTACCGATACAGTGATTCTACATGCCCATTCCTATGATAACGCGTGTGACGCGAGTTGTAATCTCTGCGGTGCGATGCGTGAGGTGACGGTTATACTCGGTGATGTGGACGGCAACGGCCGGATCAACTCTACCGACGCACGTTTGGTGTTGCAGTTTGCGGTGAAGAAGATCGGTGCCGCCTCGCTGGATACCACGGCGGCGGACGTGGACGGCAGCGGCCAGATCAACTCTACCGACGCACGTCTGATTCTGCAATATGCCGTGCAAAAGATCACGAAGTTCCCTGCAGAATAAAAGCGATCATAAAAAATCGCCCGAGGCCGTTGCCTTCGGGCGATTTTGCCGTGTATGGGATGTAACGCGCGGGGATTTACAAGAAGGTTGCAATGTCTTCCAATGCCCGTTTCGGTACGACGTAGTTGCGGTTTTCGTCGAGTGCGTATTTTACGGTATCGGTGAGGGGGA
>JAZODN010000089.1:0-14318 GCA_045597045.1 Acutalibacteraceae bacterium | reverse complement strand
CGCGCAGAAGCCCGAAGCGTACGAATTCTAAGGAAGGAGGCTGTCATAATGGATTACAATGCTCGTCCGTATTTCTACGGCACCGGTAGAAGAAAGAAGTCGGTTGCTCGCGTGCGTCTGTACGCCGGTACCGGTAAAGTGACCGTGAACGATCGTGATATCAACGATTATTTCGGTCTGGAAACCTTGAAACTCATCGTTCGTCAGCCTCTGGCGCTCACGGGTAACGAAGAGAAATTCGACATTGAATGCCGCGTTGCCGGCGGCGGTGTGACCGGTCAGGCCGGTGCCATCCGTCACGGTGTGGCTCGTGCTCTGCTGCAGTATGACAGCGAGAACCTGCGCCCGGCGCTGAAGAAGGCCGGTTTCCTCACGCGCGATCCGCGTATGAAGGAGCGCAAGAAGTACGGCTTGAAGGGTGCCCGTCGTGCACCGCAGTTCAGCAAGCGCTGATTCTGTTTCGTACACATGCAAAACCGCGTGTCTGTTTGGACACGCGGTTTTTTGTCGTCTATAACATTGACAAGCGGTTGATGCCTGTGGTACAGTACAAGAAAGAGGTGATGGGTGATGATAACGGCAACTTTTCAAACACCGATTGCCAAGCGATGTGACGTTGCAGAGTTGCGGCAGGAACTCACACGGCACGGGATCGTGCTTCATGAAGAGCAGTTGTAAAGGAGTGAACGCTATGGATTTGACCCGACCGACCAACCTTGCGAAACCCATTATTCGTACCATTTACACGGCCGACCCATCGGCGGTGGTGGGGCAAGACGGCGTATTGTATATCTATGCTTCGCACGATATGGATCCACCGTCCGGCTGTGACCGCATGGATCGCTATCACGTCTTCTCCACGGTGGATATGGTGGATTTCCGCGATGAGGGCGAGATTTTGCGTTCGGACGACGTGCCGTGGGGGCGCCCTGAAGGGGGCTTTATGTGGGCTCCTGATTGTGGTTTTAAGAACGGGAAATATTATTTTTACTATCCGCACCCCACCGACAGCTGCTGGAATGACAGTTGGGTGTTTGGTGTGGCGGTGAGCGACCATCCCCAAACAGGCTTTCGCGACATCGGTTACGTGACGACGGCAGACGGCACGGCGGTGGGCGGTTGGTGCATGATCGATCCGTGTGTCTTCACCGACGATGACGGCGTGACCTATTTCTATTTCGGCGGCGGTGCCATGCCGCGCGGCTGCCGCTTGTGTGAGGATATGGTGACGGTGGACGGCACCGTGCAGGACATGGAAGGCCTGCACGATTTCCACGAGGCGGCGTGGGTGTTTAAACGGAACGGTGTGTATTACATGACCTATTCCGATAACCTGGAGGGAAACAACCGTCTGTGTTATGCGGTGTCTTCCTCGCCGCTTGGTCCGTGGGATTACAAAGGTGTCTACCTCGCTCCTACGGGTTGCGACACCTCCCACGGCTCGGTGGTGGAATATAAAGGGCATTGGTATGCATTTTATCACAACTGCGCGATCTCAGGGCAGGGCAATCTTCGCTCGGTGTGCGTGGACGAGCTGTTTTTTGAGGAAAACGGTGATATTCGTTTGGTGGAACAAACCGACACACCGTGCGCGGCGGTGGACGCACCGCGGCTGCCCGATCAACGCACGCAACGTTATACCGCCCCGATCGCGGAGGAATGGGGTGTGCGGTATGCCAAGGTGGAAGGCTTTGGCGGTCGTGCACAGTTGCGCCTCACTCACGATGAACGAACGCATACGCGTGTGCGGCTGGTGGTGAATGCCGAAGATTGGTCGTTTATCAATCTGCTGCCGGGCGAAGAGGCGCGTTTTACGCTGCCGTTGAAGAACGGCCGCACCAACACGGTGGAATTACACCGATGTGACGGAGAGGCGGCCATAACGGCGCTTACGGTAGAGCCGATAGAGTAAGAAAACGTCACGTATTCTTGTTTTCATACGCCAAATATGTGCCGTGTTTCGCCTGTGACGGAAGACGGTGTAGCCTGCCAACCTCTCTTGACACAAGGAGCGTGGATAAGGTTCAATACTATATAAAAATCCGACCTATCATCGTGAGCATAGGTCGGATTTTTGTTTTATTCCACGGGAATCATTGCACGGATACGCAGAGCGCGGTTATACAATTCTTTCATACGCGCATCTACATTTTCGATGGTGTCGGAGTTGGTAGCTTCCAGCACAAAATCGCCTTTGTAGCCGATGTCGTGCAGTGCACGGGCGAATGCCATCCAGTTGATATCGCCGTCATACGGTAACAAATGCAGATCGGTATACATGCTGGCGTGACGGCGTTCACGGTCGCCTTCCTTGCCGCCGTGGTTATCGTGAATGTGCAGCGAGTACGGTGTGTTCAGCCCGATCAGATCGGCGGCGGTGATGTCAAACACGTTGGCGTGTCCCACGTCGAAGCACCAGCCGAAGTAGGGGGAGTTTAACTCATCCTGCAGCTTGGACATCACAACGGGATCCAACGAAGGGCCCCACAACAGGTTTTCACACAGAATTTTGATGCCGTATGTTTCCGCTGCCGGGAGCAGCGCTTTGTAAAGCGGCAGGTTGATACTGAAGAATGCGTCTTCATCGTGAATAACTTTTTCGTTTTGCATCCAGATAGGATGAATGACGGTGCAACCGACCCCCGTGGCCGCCAGGCCGCGGAAGGCGTTGGCGAAGGTTTCGGGCGAGAGCACGTGAATATCCGGCAAATGGGAATGGGTGCACGCCGCACCGACTTCACTTGCGGTATCGCGCAGCAGTTTGGCATACGCCTCCCACTCTGCACCGAGCAGAGGGTTTTGATTGCCGATGCACAGGTCGATTCCGTTAAATCCGGCGGCAGCCAGACGGCGAATACATTGATCGTACGGATTGTCATACCCAAACACAGCGGTGGTCATTACCGTTTTCATACAAAATCCTCCTCGAATGTTCCTTTACCTTAATTGTAACATCAAACGGCATTTTGTCAAGGTGTATTAAAATAGGTTTCCACCCGTTTTTCACAATCGGCAGGAGAGTAGCGCCAATAGGAAAGGTGTCCTTCGGTGAGGAAATAGTGCAGTTTCGGCGGTGGCGCCGGCGTGCGGTCCTGTGTGTCGATAATGACCAGCTTCAACTTCATGCGCTCGGGTAAAATGCTTTTTATATACACACCCGTGCGCTGTCCCGGCAACACCCCTTCGCGCCATTCCGCGAGACCGGCAAGGTTGGGTGTCAACTCCACAAAAATGCCGTAGGATTCCACCGAGCGCACCACGCCTGCCACCGTTTCGCCTGCACGAAATAGGGCGGCGTTTTCCTCCCATGTGCCGAGTAACTCGCGCCCCGAAAGACACACGCGCCCGTTTTCCAGTGAGGTGATCACGCCGAAAATGCGATCGCCCACCTGAAAGCGGTCGGCCGGATGAGGAATGCGGCTGACCGAAATGCCGGCAATCGGCATCAGTGCCGGCAGGCCGCACCCCACGTCGCAGAACGCACCGAACGATTCCAGCCGTGTGATGCGTGCCGGAATGATGTCCCCCACCGAGAGGTGGGCAATATACTCCGTGCGGCAGCGCTCTTGTGCCGCGCGGCGCGACAAAACAGCGCGCACGGTGCCGCCCGTCTCTTCCACCGCCTGCACAGTGAAGCAGACCGGCTTGCTTACACGGGAAACCAGCGCAATGTCACGTGTGGTGCCCTCTGCAATGCCGAGTGCACCTTCGGTGTAAGGAATAATCCCCTCGCCACAGGGCAACTCCACGAACAAATTGTGGTCGGTATCGCAACGCAGTGCGCGTGCTTCCAACACCGTGCCGTTTATCATGGCCTCACGCAGGGCGGCAGCCGTGGCCAAGGCGGCACGGTTTTGGGCAGTGGTGATCAAATGACCTTCCGAATAATAACGCATCATGGCTTTATCCATCCCCTTTGCAGTGTTTCCTTCCCTCTATCCTATGCACGGCGGTTATCTGAAAGAACAAAATTTGTGCCGTCTTCCCGTTGCGACAAAAACGGCGCATACCCACCCGTATAATGAAAGAAAAAACGCATAAGGGATGTGGAAAGGTTGAAGGAAAAAGCAATGGTGCCCACGCGAGTCGGCGGCGTTTCGGCACGTCCGATTGCGGTGGCGCTGTTTTGGGCGGTGATGGGGATCCTCACGCCGCGCGTGAGCGTATACGGCGGCCTCTCGCCGTTTGGGGTGGGGCTTGCGGCGTCAGCCGGCGGTGCCGGCGCTTTACTTACCTATGCGGCGGTGGCGGTCGGTTACGTGCTCGGCGGTGACGTGCTGTTTTTGTTTCGGTATTTGGCGGCAGTGACGGTGGCGGCCGGTGTTCGCTGGTCGTTTAGCGGTGTGAAAGGGGCGGCGGCCGCGCGCGTGTTGCCGCCGCTGGCCGGATTTGTAGCGGCACTCACCGCCGGTCTCGCGGTGCAGACAGCCAACGGTATCAGCATTTACACCGCTTCGGCGTTGGTGTGTGAAGGGGTGTTGGCCGGCGGTTTTGCACATGTGTGTGCGGTGGCCGACCGCGTGTTGCGCAGCGGTGAGCCTGCCGAGCATGGCTTGATCCCTGCCGAGCAGGTGGCCGTCACGGCGGTGGCGGCGGTAGCGGTGATGTCGCTTACCGGTGTGGCACCGGGCGGCGTTTCGCTCGGACGTGTGTTGGCGGCGGTGGCGGTGCTGTTGTTTGCGCGCAGCGGCAAGGAGCAAAGCGGCGGTATTGCCGGTGTGGCGCTTGGCACCGCACTGTGGCTCACCTCGCCTACCGAAGCCGGTGCAGCGGTGGCGCTGGCCTTTGGCGGTTTGATCGCCGGTGTGTTGGCGCGCGTTAACCGCTTTGCGGCGGCCGGTGGCTTTTTGATCGCTTCGGCGGTGGTGGTCACCGCCGACGGAAACGGCCTTGCCGTGGCACGCACGGTATACGAAGCGGCGGCCGGCAGCGTATTGTTTTTGTTGTTGCCCACCTCACTTGACCGTCACATCAACGGCTTTTTTCTGCGCGGCCGTGAAATGCCGGCAGTGGAAGGGTTGCGGCGTTCGGTGGTGTGGCGACTGGACTATGCTTCGCGCGCCATGCAGGAGGTGGCCGGCACGGTGGACAAAGTCTCCCGTCGTATGGCGGCTGTCAGTGCGCCGGATATCGGTACGCTGTGCCGCGAGGTTTCGGAGGATATTTGCCGCCGCTGCACACGTTACGGGAACTGTTGGCAAAGCGGATTTGATGATACGATGGCCTCGTTTAACGCCTTGGCACAGCGGCT
The DNA here is from genome assembly GCA_045597045.1 of Acutalibacteraceae bacterium. Classification (GTDB taxonomy): domain Bacteria; phylum Bacillota; class Clostridia; order Oscillospirales; family Acutalibacteraceae; genus SIG588. The sequence continues at coordinate 9,067 of JAZODN010000089.1, read as the reverse complement.
GCGCCAAGAAGGGAAAATCGAGCGCGAGCAGTTAAAAGGGGTGCTGCGCGAATGTCCTCAGGCAGGGAGTATCACCGCACGTATCAACGAAGGGTACGGGCGATTTGTGATGCGTGAAAACGCGTTTCGCCGCTTGACCGAAATTCGCGCGGTGGCCGGTGATCAGTTTTTTGCCATGGCTTCGATGTTGGAGGAGATGTCCGGCGTGTTTAACGAAACGGTGGTGGTGGACGAGGTGGCCGGTGCACGGGTGCGCGAGGTGTGCGATCGGTTTTCGCTGCCGCTGACAGAGGTGCTTTGCACGGTGGGGGCCGGGCAGCGTCTGACGGTGGATATGATGTTTTCCGATACGGCGTTTTCTATCGACGAGGGCACGTGGCGTGCACAACTGGCCGAAGTGTGCGGCCGCGTGTTTCAACCGCCGCAGATCACACGCATGGGAGATGCTGCACGGGTGGTTTTGCACGAGCGCCCACGCTATAAGGTGGCGGTGGGGCAGGCGCAGCTCACCTGCTCGGGAGAACGGCTGTGCGGCGATGCGGCCGAGGTGTTTACCGATGCCGAAGGGCGCACGGTGCTGGTGCTTTCCGACGGCATGGGCTGCGGTGGCCGTGCGGCGGTCGACGGGGCAATGGCGGCCGGACTCACTGCCCGTTTGCTGCAAGCCGGTTTTGGCGCCGACAGTGTGCTGCGCATGGTGAATGCGGCGTTGATGGTAAAGGGTGGCAGCGAAAGTTTGGCCACCTTGGACGTGGCGGTGATCGACCCGTATTCGGGCAAAACGTCGTTTTTGAAAGCCGGTGCGGCGGTGTCGCTGCTGCTCAGCGGCGGACGTGTCAGCAGGGTGGAACCCTCTTCACTGCCGTTGGGTATTCTGCGTGAGGTTACCTTTGCACGCAGCGAGGATCACCTCGCAAGCGGCGACGTGCTGCTGTTGTTCAGCGACGGCGCGGTGAGCGAAAGCGTGGCGGCGGCTGAAGAGGTCTTGCGCGGTTACGATCCGAAACAGGATAGCATGCAAAATTTGGCGGAAAAAGTGGCTTCGGCGGCACGCCGCCTGCAGCAGGCGAAAGACGGCCATGAGGACGATATTACGGTTTTGGCGGCGCACGTGTATGTGGGGGATTGATCGGGGTATACTGAAGGTAGCCTAAGGTAACGCGAGTAATCCGAACCGGTTTTAAGAAGGCGGATTTTCGTTCGCCCTTCGTTTCGCACCTATCAAAGGAAAAAGAACGGAAGGCACCGAAATATGCTGCTTTGAGGCCGGTGCGGATTGCTCGTGTCACCTTAAACGAAAGGATGTGTGAAGATGAACGATACGATCGAACTGCTGCAAAGCTGCCACCGCGGCACGGTGACTGCCATCAATTCTTTCGAGCAGGTGCTGGATCACGCGCAAAGCGACAAATTGCGCGCACGTTTGGAAGATACGCTGAGCCGCCACCGCGCGCTGGGCAAGAACGTGGGGGAGGCACTGCGCAGCCAAGGAGCCGAGGCGGAAAACCCCAATGTCATGGCACGGGCGAGTGTGTGGATCACCACCGAAATGCGGATGCTGATGGACAGCGAAAATCGCGATCATCAAATCGCAAAACTCACTATAAATGGGTGTAACATGGGGATCCAGACCTTGAGCGAGGATATCAACCGCCTCCCGAAGGCAGACAAAACATCCGCTGACCTTGCGGCCTCACTGATTACGGAAGAACAAAAACTGATGGACGATCTGCGGCTGTATCTGTAACGAAAACAAGCCATCTCCCACGGATGAAGGAGATGGCTTGTTTTCGTTATATGGTCATACCTCTTTGCGAAAACGGTGCGGCGAAACGCCGTACCGTTTTTTAAAAAGGGAGGAAAACTGCGCCGAGGTGGAAAAACCGCAACGGAAAGCGATCTCGGTGCAGGAGAGGGTGCTGTCCTGCAGCAGGCGCTCGGATGCCGAAAGACGCTGCTCTATCAAAAATTGCTGTGGCGATACCCCCACGATCTCTTTGAATTTATGCTGAAAATAATCGTAACTGACGTGCAGCTGTTGGGCGCAGTCGGTCAACCGCAACTTGGTGTGATAGTTTTCGCGCAGAAAGTTGACGATGTATTCAAAGTTCTTCGGTGTGGAACGGTGATGCAGACACCGCTGGATCAGCAAAGGCAGTTCGTTCATCTTCAGTGCGACCATGCGCCCATGTTCATACAGCTGTGTTTGCGTTTCGCGCAGCAGATCGCGCATCAGGTATTCAAGTTCGCGTGTGCTGTCGTGCGAAAAACAGCAGGGAAGCTCGTGAAATCCTGTATAGCGGATGTATAACACCTGCCCGGTCGAGTGGTGTACCGTGCCGTGCGGCGTGTGCGGAGGAATGCAGGCGAAATCTCCTTGCGTGAAAGAAAAGGTCATGCCGTCGAGTTCAAACTCACCGCTGCCCGTGAGAAAATACACCACCTCACTATGGTCATGGCAGTTGCGTTCAATGCGGCCGTGCTCGATACGTGTGGCTTGCCATGCCAAAAGCAAATTGCCCTCCTTCATCCAAACACCTCCCTTTGGCCATTATATTCCAAGCGAAAACGGATTGTCAAGAAAAAGCCAATAAATATAAAAACAAAAGCCGATAGATTGTATTATTTTGAGGTGATGTTCGATATAGTGAACTTGTAAATATAAAAAGGGGGTAAGGTTATGAAAAAGTTAAAACGCTGCGGCGCCTGGCTTTTGGCGCTGGTCTTGCTGGTCGGCAGCATGAGTGGTTTGGAGGCGGTCGCGGCAGATGGCTTCACATTGGAATCGTTGTATTTCACCGACGCTTCGGGTGCGGTGCTGCTGGCGCCGCAAGGCAAAACGGCTTATCCGAACGTGTGTGTGACCTATGCGGAAGGGACTGCTCTCGGCGGCACTGTTACAGTGACGATGCTGGCCGCCGACGGTACCGCACTCGGCACCGCCGACCTTTCGGCAGATACCGCTACGGTGGTACATGCCGAAACGTATCGGGGAGAAGTGCGTGCGGTGCTGCAGGGTGCGGCGATAGCCGTGCCGAGCAACGCGACCGATATCCGCGCCACGCTGCAAAACACGGTGGAGTGGGCACCGGCTTCGGATGAAGACGCCTATATCGGTGAAATGCTCTTTCCGGAGCCGTTTTATTCGATGATGAAGGACAAATTCACCATCACGCGCGAAGACGGTGTACGTGAATATTCGACCACTATGAATGCCGACAGTTTTCACGATTGGTCGAAGGCCACCGAGATCTTTTTGAGCACGAAGGTGAATTATGCGAACGCGGAAGTGAAAACGCGGCTCGGCACCGAGAAGGATAAGCCCATCACCTCCCGTAACTTTGTTACGCAGTATAAAGCCGGTGCCTACAAAACGGCCGATGGTGCAGTGCAAAATTCCTTCATCTTCACCTTGGTGGACGATTTTTACAGCGGTGCCAACGATATGTTTGCTACCAACGTATTCGGTATTCCGCTGAACAACTCGCAGTACAACGCGAACTTGAAACTCGGCGCTGACGTCTATCTCGACGCACTGATTCGAAGCGGATCCCCCTCCGGTTTTACCTGGATGGGTTCGATCAAAACGCAAAGTGATCCCGATATCGTGCAAAAATGGGCACCGTTGGATGGCTACGACAACGTGTATACCACCAAGCAATCCAGTTGGGCGCACACTCCTAAGGTGATCACCCTGTTCAATTTTGCGGCGGCCGATGAAAACGGCATTCCGCGCCCGTATGTGTTTGTGGACACGGTGGCAGAAGTGGAAGCCACGCCCGGCACCTTTACGCAACTGTCCGACGATCTGGCCACCGTGTATTGTCATCCCCGTGGCGGTGAGCAGGTGGCGGATATTGCCCTGCAGTGGGAAGATAACTTCCTTGCCGGTATCCGTCATGAATCGGCGTGCAGTAAGCAGACGATCGTGTTTGAGAATATCGGTTTCATGCCGCGTGTGAGCGACCACATCAACAATCAGTTCGGTGGCGGCGACTTCGACAAAGCGGTGTTTGCGTATCTCGGTTGTAAGTTCACAGGCGGTGTGAACAATACGCTCAGTTTGATCGGCAAGTACACGGCTTACCTGAACAACTGCGTGGCTGCCTACGGTTTCCGTGATAACTTCAACTATCACAGTGCGGCGCCGAATGGCGAAGGTTCCAGAGTGATCGAAGTCAACTGCCGTGCCTACGGCAACGGCGATTTTAACCGCATTAACGGGTGCCCTGCTCTTTCGGCGGATACTGCGAATGCGAATAACTGCAGCACGGCACACGATAACATGTATATTCTGCGTGTGGGCGGCCGCTATACCGACAGCCAGGGGCACCACGTGGGCGATACCGCGACCAACATGTCGCTGAACGTTGGCTGCGAGGCGTATAACATCGTGACCTCGCCTTCACATGCGACCACCTTCAGCTTTAAAACGCAGCCGCAAGCGTGGGTGGTGGACAGTTATGCCACCGGCACGCGTGTTCGTTACGGTATTCAGTCGGGCGAGACCAACACGACGGTGCTCGGTAACCGCGGCCGTACCCTCGCCGGCTTGGTGGATGACAATACCGTGTATGAACTGCCCACCATCACCTGGGAGCAGGTGGCACGCGGTGTGTGGGAGACAGATGCGCCGCTGAAAGAGGTTTCGTCGATTGCGCTGTCGGGTATGAAGACGGCATATGCAGCCGGTGAAGCGCTTGACCGCACGGTCGGCACGGTGCAGGTCACCTTTGCGGATGGCACCGCCGCTGCGATGAAGTATGCTTACAGCGGTATCACCGTGACGGGGTATGACGCGAACAAGGGCGGCAACCAGACGGTGACAGTGAGCTACGGCGGCAAAAGTGCAACGTACACGGTGAGTGTGGAAGGCGCGGCAGCACTGCTTGGCGACGTGGACGGCAACGGTCGCATTGATTCCACCGATGCGCGCTTGGTGCTGCAATATGCGGTGAAGAAGATCACAGCTGCCGACCTGAATTTGGAAACGGCCGACGTAGACGGCAGCGGCACGGTGGATTCCACCGACGCGCGCTTGATCCTGCAGTTCTCGGTGCAAAAAATCACCGAATTCCCTGCACCACCAAAAAACGGAGGTGCGCTTCCCACCGATTTTTTTACCGTAACAACGGAGAGTAACCACGACTCCGTGACGATCCACATTGGGTACAACGCTAAAGCGCCGTTATTGGATGGCCAGTTTTCCATTGCTTACCCTACCGGTGAGGTGTTGTCTCTTACTGCAGTGAACAGTAGTGCTTTGCCCAATATGGAACTTACCCGTGAAGAAAAGGACAACTCATATTACGAAAAGAATAACCGGTTGTATTTCGGTTTTATGGCAGAGGATGCCATCGCAAAGACGGGCGACATAATTTCGCTAACTTTTGAAAGCAGCGAAATGGATACAGCAGAAATTATGTTGCAGGCCGAACACGTGGTGATGTTGAAAGATGGCGAAGAGGTTCGCTACGAGGGCGAGGCGTTTTCAATACCGTTTTCCTTCGAGCGCCCCCCCTACATTTATACCGTGAGCGCCGGTAACGCTACCATTACGGGCGTGAAAGAAAATTTGAGTGGTGCGGTCATAATTCCTGCCGAACTGGACGGCTATCCCGTGGTGGGGATCGCGCGCTTTGCGTTGGCAGAGCAGATGGACGTTACAGCGGTGATCCTGCCCGAAGGGCTGACTTCGATCGGGCATTCGGCGTTTGCTGCGTGTGTCAATTTGGCAGAGATTCACCTGCCCTCTACCCTCACGTATATCGGTATTTCTGCATTTGAAGAGTGCGGTGCACTGGCCGAGATCACGATTCCTGACGGCGTGACCAATATCAGCAACCGTGCGTTTTCCGGCTGCTATTCGTTGGAGGCCGTGACCCTTCCTGCCGGTGTGACACGCATTGGTGTGGGGGCGTTTGCCGGCTGTGCGTCACTGCGCAACGTATATTACGGCGATTACACGGTGAGCGAGACTATGCTGATCAGTGAACTGAACACCGCGCTCACCGATGCCACGTGGCACTGTGTGCCCTGCACGCATGCATGGGACGACGTGTGCGACACGGTCTGTGACGTGTGTGGCTTGGTGCGCGAGGCACCGCACAGCAGGGTCAACACGGAAGCGGTGGCACCCGATTGCGATACCGAAGGCAAGACCGCCGGCAGTCACTGCGATTTGTGCGGTGAAGTGTTTGCGGTGCAGGAGACCTTGCCTGCAAGCGGTCATGCCTGGGATGAGGGCACGGTGACACTGGCACCGACGCATGAAGCAGCCGGCAAGAAAACGTTCGTTTGCGGCAACTGCGGTGAAACGCGCGAGCAAAAACTCGAGGCATTGCCGCAAGCAGAGATCGTGAATGGCATCTATTACCTCAAAGGTGAGCGCGTGCCGTATGCCGGTTTGGTGTTGCTCGACGGCGCGTATTATTACGTAAACGATAACAGCCGTGTGGTGACCGGGCGGCACACCGTTTCGAACGTGAACGAAACCGGGGTGGAACGCGGTGTCTACTATTTCTTTGAAGACGGCCGCATGAACACGCAGGTGGGGGTGTACGACGGGTACTATTATAATGCCGTCGGACAGACCGAGGCGTATGTGGGCATGATCGAATGGAACGGCGCGAAATATTACGTGAACGGCGGCGGCAAAGTGCAGGTGGGCAACTATTACGTCAGCAATCTGAACGGGTTGCTCCCGAAAAAACGCATTTGCACCTTCATGGATGACGGGCGTCTGATTGAAGACACCCGCGTGCACAGCGACGGCTACTATTACGTTGACGGCGTGTGCACGCCGTATGCCGGTATGGTGGAATACGAAGGTGCCTACTATTACGTGAATGACGGCGGAAAATACGTGACCGACTGCGTGCAGGTGGCTACCAATGTCAATGAAACGGGTAAGATCAAGGGCGCGCGCTACCGTTTTGACCAAAACGGTAAGATGCTGTTTGACGTGATTGTTGACGGATTCTACTACGGTGCCGACGGCGCGGCACCTTCCTATGCCGGTGTGGTGAAGGTGGACGGGCACTGCTATTACGTCAGCGGCGCGCACGGCACGCTGACGCGAGACAAAACGGTGGCGATCACCTATGCCAAAGCAAACGGGCTGCTGCCGGCAGGTACCTATACAGCGGACACCAACGGTGTGCTGACGATGGTGGGATAAGAACAAAATAACAAAGGGCAAGCGAGTGATGCATTCGCTTGCCCTTTGTTTATTTTAGATGTTATCGGTAGATCTCGGCCAAATATTCCTCCAGGCACAGGCCACGGGACATAATTTCGGTTGCAGCCTCGACCCCAACGTAGCGGTAATGCCACGGTTCGTAGATCACGCCGGTGATCTCCTCTTTTTCTTTGGGATACCGCAGGATAAAGCCGTATTCCGCGCAGTGTGTTTTCAGCCATTTAAAGGCCTCGGTGTTTTCAAAGGATTCTTCCAACGAGAACACCCCGTCCGAAAGGATGTCGGCTGCCAGTCCCAGGTGGTGTTCGCTGGTGCCGGGGCGCGCCACTTCGGTAGAGGCTTTGATTTCCGCTTCCGTTTGGCTGTATCCGGCTGCTTTCCATTCGGCAACTTCGTTGTTGAACAGTTTTACCTGCAGGTCATATGCGCGAAACAGCGACACGGGTCGCAAGCCGTGTGCTTTGCCTGCTGCCAGCATGTTTTGAAGCGCTTCGGCCGCACGGGCATCGAACAGGCGACCGCCGCCGAAATCCGTGAGGTTATCTTCATAGCCGTAGTTGGCCGACAGGGGATTCCACCCGTTGACCAAGCGCAGATTCCACGCCGGCACCTCTTGCTGCACGTAGTGGCCGTCCACAAACAGGGCGGTTGGCTGTGTAGTCGTGGTGGTGAGGGAGGCGGTGGTGCCGGTGGGCGGCGTGTTGCTGTCGGTGTGCAACACGCGACCGATGACCGTCACGATCAGGGCGACCCCTAACACGGCCGTGGCAGCGGCGGCAACGAGCAGCAGCAAGCGTGCGTTGCGGCGCCTTTTGGGAGCTTTCTTTTGTGCCATAACTATACCTCGTTTGATTTATCCGTAAGTTTCTTCCAAATATTCTTCCAAACAAATGCCGCGCGACATGATTTCGGTTGCGGCTTCCACCCCAACGTAGCGATAATGCCACGGCTCATAAATGACCCCCGTGATGTGCTCTTTGTCTTTGGGGTAGCGCAGAATGAAGCCGTATTCCGCGCAGTGCTCCTGCAGCCATTGGAAACCACTGGTGCGATCATAGCTTTGCACCAGTGACGAATACCCGTTCGAAAGCAGGTCGGCGGCGAGGCCGGTGTGGTGTTCGCTGGTGCCGGGACGTGCCACCACTGTGGCGGCTTTTTTCTCTGCCTCGGCTTGAGCGTAACCGGCGCGTTTCCATTCGGCCACTTCGTTGTTATACAACTTCACCTGCAGTTCGTAGGGGCGGAAGAGAGAGACGTTCCAAATGCCGTGGGCACTGCCATCGTTGATCATTCGGCGCAGGGCCTCGGCGGCACGGGAATCAAACAGACGTCCTCTGCCGAAATCCACAAGATTCCCTTCGTAATCGTAATCCGTTGGCAGGGGATTCCACCCGTTGACCAAGCGCAGATTCCACGCGGGAACGTTCTTCTGTACGTAACGTCCATCCGTGTTCGGCGCTGTGGTAGTGGTCGTGCTGTTGCCGGTCGTGGTGGTCGCGCTGCTTGCGCTTGTGGTGGCTGCCGTCGTTGTGGTTGTGGTGGTTGCGGCGGCAGTTGTGGTGGTAGTTGTTGTGGTTGTTGTGGTTGTTGTGGTTGTAGTTGTAGTAGTCGCTGTTGTTGTTGTTGCGGCGGTTGCCGTCGTGGTGGTTGGTGTTGCCGTGGTGGCCGGTGCTGTCGTGGCGTTTGTCGTGGTAGCAGCGGTTGTGGTGGTTGTGGGGGTGTCCTCAGTGGGCGGCATGCTGCGCCAACGTACCCATGTCACACATACAGCGGCAATCAGCAGTGCAAGAAGCAGCACGAGCCATAGAAGTTTCACCGGGAAAGCGGTTGCTTTTTGATGTTTTGGTTTCATAGGTTGTTCTCCTT
>JAZODN010000088.1:0-13585 GCA_045597045.1 Acutalibacteraceae bacterium | reverse complement strand
TAGCCAGAGCAGCTTCGCGCGCGTGGGCGGTGTCGGGCCAGATCGTCTCACGGAAGGGGTCGATACGGGCTTCCTGGAAGAACAGAGGCGCGGTACGGCACGGGGCGATGCCTTCTGCGCCCAGCTCGCGAGCCTTCTTGGCATCACGGGGAGAGTCGGCGTTGGTGCGAACCTTCAGCGTGCGGTACTGGTCAGCCCAGGCCATAATGCGGCCGAACTCACCGGCGATCTCAGCGTCCTTGGTTGCGATCAGGCCTTCGTAGATGTTACCGGTAGAACCATCGATGGAGATGTAGTCGCCCTCGTGGTAGGTCTTGCCGGCCAGAGTGAACTGCTTGTTCTCCTCGTCCATCTTGATCTCACCGCAACCGGACACGCAGCAAGTACCCATGCCGCGCGCCACGACCGCCGCGTGGGAGGTCATACCGCCGCGCACGGTCAGAATGCCCTGCGAAGCCTTCATACCGGTGATGTCTTCGGGAGAGGTCTCGAGACGCACCAGAACGACCTTTTCGCCGCGGTTGTTCCACGCTTCGGCATCTTCCGCGGTGAACACGACTTTACCGCAAGCCGCACCGGGGGACGCACCCAAGCCCTTGCCGGCGGGGGTAGCCGCCTTCAGCGCCTTCGCATCGAACTGCGGGTGGAGCAGGGTGTCGAGGTTACGGGGATCGATCATCGCAACGGCCTTCTTCTTATCGATCATGCCTTCGTCCACGAGGTCGCAGGCGATCTTCAGAGCCGCTTTCGCGGTACGCTTACCGTTACGGGTCTGCAGCATGTAGAGCTTGCCGTCTTCCACGGTGAACTCCATATCCTGCATATCGCGGTAGTGATCTTCCAAAATGGCGCACACTTCGTTGAACTGCTTGAACGCAGCCGGGAACTTCTCGGCCATCTCAGCAATCGGCATGGGAGTACGCACGCCGGCCACAACGTCTTCACCCTGTGCATTGGTGAGGAACTCACCCATCAAACCGGGTTCGCCGGTTGCGGGGTAACGGGTAAACGCAACACCGGTGCCGCAGTTGTCGCCCATGTTACCGAACGCCATCATCTGCACGTTAACAGCGGTACCCCAGGAGTACGGGATATCGTTGTCACGGCGATACACGTTGGCGCGCGGGTTGTCCCAAGAACGGAACACCGCTTCCACAGCGCCCATCAACTGCTCCTTGGGATCGGTCGGGAAATCCTTGCCGATCTTGGTCTTGTACTCTGCCTTGAACTGGCAAGCGAGTTCCTTCAGATCGTCGGCAGTCAACTCGACGTCCTGCGTCACGCCCTTTTCTTCCTTCATCTTATCGATGAGTTCCTCGAAGTACTTTTTGCCGACTTCCATAACAACGTCGGAGTACATCTGGATGAAGCGGCGATAGCAGTCATAGGCCCAACGGGGATTGCCGGACTTCGCAGCCATGGTCTCCACCACTTCTTCGTTCAGACCGAGGTTCAAAATGGTGTCCATCATACCGGGCATGGAAGCTCGAGCACCCGAACGCACCGAAACGAGCAGCGGGTTTTCCTTATCGCCGAACTTCTTGCCGACCACTTCTTCCATCTTGGTGATGTACTCCATGATCTGCGCCTGGATATCATCATTGATCTTGCGGCCGTCCTCATAGTACTGAGTGCAGGCCTCGGTGGAAATGGTAAAGCCCTGCGGCACCGGCAGACCGATCTTGGTCATTTCCGCCAGGTTCGCACCTTTACCGCCGAGCAGCTCGCGCATGGAAGCGTCGCCCTCGGAAAACAGGTATACATACTTGTGACTCATGTTTTCATTCCTCCTGAATTTTTTTGCCTGTGAGCGTTGAGATTCACAGGGCGCTCCACAGTAACGGATTCATTATAACACCCTTTCAAAAATTTTTCCATAGGTTTTTTCAAAAAATTTGCAAATCGTGGTATTTTACTTAAAAAATCCCTAAATCACCGCTTAGTATGTGAAAAATAATACACTTTTCTCTTGCAAAACTCTTTTTTGTCTGTCATAATACAGATACGGACATTGTGCAAACGCGCAATGCCCGCATTTCCCGTTTGAGGTGATTTGTCTATGTTCTTAAAAAAGACGGCAACCGGGCCCGTAGATTGGCTGATCGTGGGACTTGGGAATCCGGATAAAAAATACGTGGGCACACGGCACAACACCGGTTTTGCCGCCCTGGAGGCGTTGGCGAAAAAGCTGAATGCTCGGGTCGACCGCGTGAAATACAAATCCTTTTGCGGCGAAGCGGTCATCGGCGAGCAAAAGGTGCTGCTGATGATGCCGCAAACCTATATGAACAACAGCGGTGAAGCGGTGCGCGAGGCGATGCAATTTTACAAACTCCCCCCCACGCGCGTGCTCGTGATGTTTGACGATATCTCGTTGCCGGTAGGTAACATCCGTGTGCGCCGAAACGGCAGTGCCGGCGGTCAAAAAGGTATGGCCAACATCATTCAGCTGTGTGGCAGCGACCAATTTCCTCGCGTGAAGATCGGTGTTGGTGAAAAACCACACCCCGACTACGATCTCGCAGCATGGGTGCTTTCGAAATTCAGCAAAGAAGAAGCACCGCTGGTGGCAGACGCCGCACAACGCGCGGCAGAGGCCGCCTGCCTGATCGTGGAGGATTCGGTGGATGCGGCCATGAACCGCTATTCGAGGTAACGGGGTATGTCGATATTTTTGAATGGATTGCAGCGGCTGCCGGCGTTTGCACGCCTGGCCGCAGACGTAACGGCCGACCGTTTGCCGGCCGCCGTGACGGGTGTGAGCACGGTACACAAAGCCTTGCTGCTGCACGGCTTGCGTGCGGCAACGGGGCGGCGTATGATGATTCTCGTGGGCGAAGAAGCCGAAGGCGTGCGCCTGGCAGAAGATTTGACCGCACTCGGCGAGCGCGTGTGTACGCTGCCGGGCCGCGACCTGTCGCTGCGTCAAGTGGAATCGGTCTCACGCGAATATGAGCAGCAGCGCCTTGGCGCACTTGCACGGTTTTTGAACGGCGATGCCGATATGGTGATCGCCACCTCGGATGCAGCCATGCAGCACACCCTGCCGCCCGACGCGCTGTTGGAACATACGTTGGATTTTATGGCCGGCCAAGCGTTGCCGGTGGAAAACCTGCCCGAAACGCTGGCAGCCGCCGGTTACGAACGTTGCGCACAGGTGGAAAGTGCGGGACAATTTTCGGTGCGTGGCGGCATTGTGGATATTTGGGCAGCCGACAGTGTCGCACCGCTGCGCATGGAGCTGTGGGGCGACTTGGTGGACACTCTTTCGTATTTCGACCCCCTCACCCAGCGGCGCACCGACCCGTTGGACGCCGTTTCGGTTCCGCCGGCTGCCGAGATCCTTTGTGACCAACCCACCGCGTTGGCAGAAAAGATCCGCACGTTGGCCGCCGGCTTAAAGGGAAAGGCGGCCGCTTCGGCAGCGTCCCTGCTGACAGATGCCGAACGGTTGTGTCTCGGCACCGCCCCTGCTTCACTGGATAAATATATCCCTCTACTGTATGACGCACCAGCCACTTTGCTGGACTACGCCGAAGATGCGTTGCCTGTTTTATGCGAGCCGGCCAAGGTGAAGGAACGCGCGCGCACCTATTTGTGGCAGTTGGAGGAGGATATCACCGCCCTGCTGGCGGAAGGGCAGCTGTGCCGTGGACTCACCTGCTACGCTATGGACTGGGATGCCCTTTCCCACCGCCTGCAAAACGGCTGTCTCACGCTGGACACCTTTGCCCGTTCCTCCGAATGGGCGATGAAATCACTGTATAATCTCACCGCCCATCAGCTCCCCCTGTGGTCGGGCAGTGTGGAGGTGCTGTGCGACGACCTGCGCGACCATTTGAAACGCGGCATGGCCTGTGTGGTATTGGCCGGTCAGGAAGAACGCGCCGCCACCGTGCTTGCGGAAGATCTGCAAAAAGCGGGGCTGCCGGCACTGTACGCACCTCACCCCGAAAAACCGCTGAGTGGGCGTGTATTGGTAACACACGGCGGCCTTTCCAGCGGCTTTGAACTGCCGGAGGCCGCGTGGGTGGTTATCACCCACGGACGCGCCGCTTCGGCACGGGTGCGCGGCAAAGTCAAGCGGCAAAGCCGCGGCGCACAAATCCACAGCATCTCGGAACTCACACCCGGCGATTACATCGTGCACGCCGCCCACGGCATCGGCATTTACGAAGGAATCCATCAACTGACGGTGCAAGGGGTGGTAAAAGACTATTTGAAGTTGCGGTATGACAAGGGCGACACACTGTATGTACCTGTCACGCAGTTGGACTTGGTTTCCAAATATATCGGCACCAAAGAAGACGTCACTTTGAAACTGCACCGCTTGGGTGGACAGGAATGGCAAAAAGCCAAAGTGCGTGTGCGCACAGCGGTAAAGGATATCGCCAAGCAGCTGATCGCGTTGTATTCTGCGCGCATGGCAACCAAAGGCTTTGCGTTCGACGAAGACGGCGCGTGGCAAACGGATTTTGAGCGCCATTTTGTGTATGAAGAGACCGAAGACCAGCTGCGTTGCACCGCCGAGATCAAAGCCGATATGGAACGCCCTGTGCCGATGGACCGCTTGCTTTGCGGTGACGTGGGTTTCGGCAAGACCGAAGTAGCGCTGCGCGCGGCATTCAAATGCGTGACCAACAGCAAGCAATGCGTGCTGTTGGTGCCTACCACCATCTTGGCGTTCCAGCATTACAACACCATTTGCCGCCGCATGGAAGGGTTCCCCGTGAAGGTGGAAATGATCTCCCGTTTCCGCACCCCTAAACAGCAAGAGGAGATCTTGCGGCAGGCGGCACGCGGCGAGATCGATATTCTGGTGGGTACCCACCGTCTGCTTTCCAAAGACGTAAAATTCCGTGATCTCGGTCTGTTCATCGTGGACGAGGAACAGCGCTTCGGCGTGGCGCAAAAAGAGCGCATCAAAGAACTGGCCCCCACGGTAGACGTGCTCACCCTTTCGGCCACCCCCATTCCGCGCACACTGAACATGGCGATGAGTGGCATTCGGGATATGTCCATTTTGGAGGAAGCACCGCAGGATCGTCGTCCTGTGCAAACCTACGTCTTAGAACACGATAACGGCATCGTGGCAGATGCCATTCGGCGTGAGCTGCGCCGTGACGGGCAGGTGTATTACCTGCACAACCGCGTGGAAAGTATCGAACGGGTGGCAGCCGGATTGAAAATGCGTATACCCGAAGCACGTATTGCCTTTGCCCACGGCAAGATGACCGAAGAACAACTTTCGGACATTTGGCAACAGATGTTGGAACACGAAGTGGATGTGTTGGTGTGCACCACCATCATTGAAACCGGCGTGGATATTCCTAACGTGAACACCCTGATCATTGAAAACGCCGACCGCTTCGGTCTGTCTCAACTGCACCAGATTCGTGGACGTGTGGGGCGTTCCTCGCGCCGCGCGTTTGCATATCTCACCTTCCAGCGCGGCAAGGCGCTGTCGGACATTTCGGAAAAGCGTCTGGACGCCATGCGTGAGTTTACCGAATTCGGCGCCGGCTTTAAAATCGCCATGCGCGACATGGAGATTCGCGGTGCCGGTAACCTGCTCGGTGCACAACAGCACGGACACATGGAAGCGGTGGGTTACGATATGTATCTGCGTCTGCTGGCCGATGCGGTGGAACAGGAAAAGACCGGCCGCACCGAAGAGACGGCAGATGCGGAATGCCTGATCGATCTGGCTGTTTCGGCCCACATTCCCGACGATTACATCCGCGAAAACGCGCAGCGACTCGGGGTGTATCGCCGTATTGCCGACATTCGCACCCACGAAGATTCGCTGGACGTCTATGACGAGCTGATCGACCGTTTCGGCGAGCCGCCGGAAGCGGTGCAAGGGCTGATCGACGTGGCGCTGCTGCGCAACATGGCGGCAGGGCTGGGCATTGTGGAAGTAAAACAGCAAGGTGACAGCCTGCTGCTGTATCCCAAGGCGCTCAATATGGCACTGGGCAGCCGCCTGACCGCCGCCCTTGCCGGCCGCGTGATGATCAGCGCCGGAAAAAAACCGTATTACGCTGTGAAAATGAAAAAGGGGCTGACACCGCTGGACACGCTGCGCGAAGCGTTGGAAGCCGCCGTTGCCGAACCGTCAACATAACAGGAGGAATTGCCAATGAAAACACGGACACTTTTGCTCGCACTGCTGCTGATCTTTTCGCTTTCGGCCTGCGCAGGCACGCCGACCGAGCAGCCCGATGCCACCCCCACCGTCACGACCACCACGGCGCCGCTGATCGGCGAAAATGACGGCGCAAGTTACAAAAACACCCGTTTCGGTCTGGCGTTTGCACCGGCCGACGGATGGGATATGTATGATAACGAAGAAATCGCCGATCGCAATCTGCCCATTTTGCCGATGGAAGAAGGCGAAGATTACAACACGGCCATTCTCCGCGCGCAGGAGTTTTACGACATGTATGCCGTGAATGGAGACAGCAAGATCGCCGTGCGTGTGGAAAACATGACCACTCTGTATGAGTCCCTTCCCTCTGCCGCGGAATGTCGCGATATGCAACTTTCTATGCTGGAAGGGACCGATATGCTGACCGCCACCGCCATCAACGCCACCATCGACGGCATGGAACATCCGGCTACGCAGGTGCTGTGGGGTGAAGGAGACGACATGCAGACCGATCATTTTGTCTATATCCGCAAAGACGACTACATGCTGATTTTGGAATTCTCGTCACTCGACGGCGACCATTCCGCCGAATGGTTCGGTTGGTTTGACCTGCTGTAAAAATCATAAAACACACACCGCGTTCATACCGGTTGTGCTCTAAAGACAGTAAAACTCTCTGCTGAATTCCGGCAGAGAGTTTTTGTTTGTCGTGGCATTTTGTTCGCCCACACATCGCCGAAAGCCGTATCCCACGCTTTTGGGCAAATAAAACCGGCCAAGTATCCCTAACGATACTTGGCCTATAGGCTTTTCTTTATTCCGCTACCAGCACCGCCGCGGAAAGCGGCGGCAGGTGCAGCCGCCCGTTTTGTATCTGTCCCGTGCCGAGTTTACACGGCGCGTCATAAAACGCAGCAGGCACCGCCAGCGTAACCGCTGTCTCGCCGCGATTCACCGCACACAGCAACGTTTCGCCACGCGTGAAGGCCACCACACTGTCGGCCGCAGGCAGGCGGTGAAATGCGCCGTCCTGCAGCGCAGCACTGGCCGCGCGCAACTGCCCCAGAGCGACATACCAGGAAAGCAACTCGGCATCCTCTTGCCCCCACGGGTAGCAGCCGCGATTAAAGGGATCGCGATAGCCTTGCATACCGGCCTCGTCACCGTAATACAAACACGGCACACCGGGCAGGCAATACTGCAGCACCGCCGCCAATTTCAGCAACGCCTTACCGACGGCATACTGTTCCGACGAAAGCCGTGCCGCCGCCTGCCATTCCCGACCGCGGCGTCCTGCCGGCTCGCCGCCGAGCACAGTGAGCGCACGCGGCGTATCGTGTGTGCCAAGCGGATTCATCAGCACGCGAATCACCGGTGCCGGATAATGCTCCAAAATATCCCCCACGGGTTGAAAAAACGCATCCGGATTCTCACCGCTTAAAAAGGCATAGATCGCATTGGCAAACGGATAGTTCATCACACTGTCCAACTGTTTCCCGAGCAGATACCGCCGCCGCTGTCCGTAACTGAATTTGTTGCTCGCGTCTTCCCACACTTCGCCGAGCACCAGTGCCTCTGCCTTTTCCGCTTTGGCAGCGCGGCGCAAACTGTCCAAAAAGCCGTCGGGCAATTCGTCTGCCACGTCCAACCGCCAACCGGACACGCCGGCCCGAAGCCAACGGCGCACCATACCGTCTTCGCCGTTGATATACTCGACAAAAGCGGCGTCTTCTTCTTTCACCTCCGGCAGGTTTTCAAATCCCCACCACGCCACATAATCGTCGGGAAAACGGCGGAAGGTATACCACGAAGCATACGGCGAATCGGAGGATTGATACGCCCCCACCTCTTCATAGCGGCCATAGCGGTTAAAATAGCGGCTATCGGCCCCCGTGTGGCTAAACACGCCGTCCAATATCACGCGAATACCGCGTTGGGCTGCCGCGCAGCACAGCGCTTTCAAGTCCTCCTCGCTGCCGAGCAACGGGTCGATGCGCGCATAATCTGCCGTATCGTAACGGTGGTTAGAATGCGCCTCGAAGATCGGATTCAAATACAAGCAGGTGATCCCCAGTGCCGAAAGACGGTCGAGATGTGCCGTGATCCCCCGCAGGCTGCCGCCGAAATAATCGTTATTTCTCACTTTACCCTCGGCGTCCGGCTGCCAGTGCGGCACGCCGCCCCAATCGTCACGCAGCACGCGATCGGCAGGCACCCCTGCTTTCGGCGCGTTGTCGGTTGCAAAGCGGTCGGGGAAGATCTGATACATCGTGCCGCCAACCAGCCATGTCGGCGTGGTAAAATCCATCGCATAGCAGGTGATCTGCCAGCTTTCACCGCCGGTATCCGCCAAACGCGCGGTGCCGTCGGGTGACTTCACCAAAAAGCGAATACCACGGGCGGTTTCCAGTGCAAAGCGATAAAACAGAAGGCCTGCGGTTTGGGGGGTATAATCGCATTCCCACCACTCGTGGTTCTCCCCTTCCATACCGCACCAAAACATCCCCCACTGAAATGCCGGCTTGCCATCCGGCTCCACCACCAGACGCACGGCACAACAACCGAGTGCGCGCGGTAAACACACACGAAAATGGACACCTTCCCCTGCAGCAACCGCCCCAAAGGGGGTACGGTAACGGGAATCGCGGGAATCAAACATACGCTCGGTGACCGGGCGCAAAAATTCTCGATGCAGCATGGACAGGCTCCTTTTGTGAAAAATCTGTGAAATCTTATCTTTTAGTATACCCATATCCCCCGAAAATTGCAAGAGGGGGATTGCAAAGCCAAAAGTTTTTTCGTATAATAAAAGACAATGGAGGTGAGAGGATGACGATTGTGTTTGTTTGCACGGGCAACACCTGCCGCAGCCCCATGGCGGAAGGTCTGATGCGAGCCGAACTCAAGAGCCGCAACGTGACCGCTGCCGTAACTTCGGCCGGACTTGCCGCCTGCGGCGATCCGGCTGCCGATCACGCCGTGAGCGTAATGGAAGAGTGGGGCTTGGATATCACCCGTCATCGCTCCCGTCCGCTTACCAAAGAACTGGCAGATGCCGCCGATCGCTTGGTGGTCATGACCGAAACCCACCGCGCCTTGCTGCTGGCTGCCGGAGTGGCAGAGGAAAAGATCCTGTTGCCGACAGGCGGCGTTCCCGATCCGTTTGGCGGCAGCATCGAAAGCTATCGCCGCACGCGCGACCGCTTACGGGAGATCGTGTGCACATTGGCCAACACCCTCTTCGGTGAGGTGAGTGTATGAGTATCGTCATCGTGCCGATGCAGGAACCCCACCTTGCCGCAGTGGCCGCGTTGGAACGCCTCTGTTTTTCTCTGCCGTGGAGTGAAGACGCCCTGCGTACCGAACTGGATAATCCGCGCGCTCGCTTTCTGGTGGCATTGGATGGCCATACGGTGGTGGGATACATGGGCATGCACATCGTTTTGGATGAAGGCGCTGTCACCAATATCGCGGTCGACCCTTCCCGTCGGCGCGAAGGCATTGCGCGCACCTTGCTGCGGCACCAAGCCGCACTGGGCGGTGTCACACGCATCACTTTGGAGGTGCGCACAAGCAACACGGCCGCCCGTGCACTGTATGAGCAGGAAGGTTTTGTGTTGGATGGGATGCGTCCCCGTTTTTACGAACGCCCCACTGAAGATGCCGCCCTGTATTCGCTATACATAAAAGAGGAGTAACGGATATGAACATATTGGCTATTGAATCCTCCTGCGACGAAACTGCCGTTGCAGTGGTAACCTACGGACGGCAAGTGCGCTCGTCTCTCATCGCCTCGCAGGTGGAAGAACATAAACTCTATGGCGGCGTGGTGCCGGAAATCGCCTCTCGCCGCCATGCGGAGGCGATCAGCAGCCTCACACGGGAAGCATTGGATACCGCCGACATGACACTGAACGAGATAGATGCAGTGGCTGTCACGGCGGCACCGGGATTGATCGGCGCTCTGTTGGTAGGGGTCAACTTTGCCAAAGGCTTGGCGTTTTCAGCCGGCAAACCGTTGATTCCCGTGCACCATCTGCGCTCACACATTGCCGCCAATTACATTGCGCATCCGGATTTAAAACCGCCGTTCTTATGCCTGGTGGTGTCGGGTGGCCACACCCATTTGGTGCAGGTGGAGGATTACACCCGTTTCACGGTGCTTGGTAAAACGCGCGACGATGCTGCCGGCGAATGTTTTGACAAGGCTGCCCGTGCCATGGGACTGCCCTATCCCGGCGGTGTGCACTTGAACGAGTTGGCCAAAGACGGTGATATTCACGCCTTTCGCCTGCCTCACCCGAAGGTGGACGGCAGTGAATTCGATTTCAGCTTTTCGGGGCTGAAAACCGCGGTGCTCAACCAGTTGAACAGCGCGAAACAAAAAGGAGAGGCCCTGTGCCTGCCCGATCTTGCCGCCTCCTTCCAGCACACGGTGGTCGATATTCTTTGCACGCGCACCCTGCGCGCAGCCGAAACGGTGAAGGCCAACACGTTGGTGCTCGCCGGCGGTGTGTCGGCCAACACCCTGCTGCGCGAAGAAATGGCCGCGCGCTGTGCAAAACACGGCATCACCTTGTATTTTCCGCCGCTGCCTCTGTGCGGCGACAACGCCGCCATGGTGGGTGCGCAAGCGTATTATGAATATCTCGCCGGCCGACATGCCGACACGGCACTCAACGCCGTCGCCACCATGCCGATCGAAAATGAATTTTAAAAAGGAGAGCGTCGCCATGTGTAACGAAGAACAAAAGGACACATTGCTTCCCGAAGAGGAAATTGCCGAAGCCGGGGAAGCATACGCAGAAGAGGACGGCACCGCAATCGAGGATGCCGAAGGCGTGATCGACCAAGATCCCTTTGAAGACGCCTTTCAATACACCGAATCCGAACCGCCCAAAACCTCCAACTGGCCCGTGGCCGTGCTGGCCATCCTGTTGGTGTTGGTGCTGGTAGGCGGTCTGCTTTGGTCCACGGGCCTATTTGATAAAAAAACCGCCGGCGGAAACGGCGATGGCGATGCCGTTACCGTCGAGCCGTTCGGTGTAGCCGACGTTTCGAATGCCGTTGCTGCCACCTGCGGTGATCTGCAAGTGTCCAACGGCGCGATTGCCTTTTTCATGGAAATGGAATATCAAAATTCCGAAACCTACAAACAGTATGACAAAACCAAACCGCTGAAGCAACAGGACGAAAAAGCGTATGAAGCGTTGGTGTCGTCTGCCAAAAAGCAGTTTGAATGGATGCTCACCTTGAACGCCTCGGCCAAAAAGAACGGTACGGTTTTGAACAAAGCCGCCGCCACCATGGTGGAAAAAGCCACCCTTTCAGTGGACGTGTCGAATTTCCATAACGGCGTCACCGCCGATGATGTGCGCGAGTTTTACACCCTATATTACACCGCTTGGACAGAAGAAAGCGTGCTGTATAACAAGGTGTCGATGACCGATGCACAGATCAGCGAGTTGTATGAAGAGTATGCATTGGATTTCCAGACCTGCACGGTAGCAAGCTACCTTTTCTATGTGGATGAAAAAGGCACTTACAAGACCGTGAAAGAAGCCACCGATGCGGCAGCAGCGCTGCTCGCCTGCAAAACGCCTGAGGAATTCCGCGCCACCGCCGTAGATCTGATGGTAAGCAACGGCGAATGCAAAACAAAGCAAGATGCCGAAAAGAAATACGATTCCACCTATCTCGCCGCAGGCGTGGGATATAACGAGGAATACGATATTGCCAAATGGCTGTTTGCAGAGGACACCGCCGTGGGCCAAACCAAACTGGTCTCCGGCGAAGATTACGTCACGGTGTATATGCTGGCCGAAGCACCGGCCAAAAACACCGCACCGTTGGCGCAGGTGTATCACCTCTTCCTCTCCGGCGAAACCTACGGCGACAAAGCTGCGCTGACCGCCTTGCAAAAAGAGGTGCTCACCGCATGGGAGGCAAGCGACCGCACTGCCGAAGCATTCCGCGCGCTGGTGCGGCAGTACACCGCCGATTTCACCACCTACGACGGTGCCTTTTGGGAAATGAAAGACACCCCTTCGGTCACCCAAGACTTTACGGACTGGTGCTTTGATGAATCGCGCAAGGCCGGTGATGTCACCACCATTGTTTCGGATTACGGTCAGCACATTTTCTATTTTGTGGACACCCGAGAAATGTGGCATGCGCAGGTTCTCTCTTCCGTGCAGGAAGACGCTTCGCAGGCGGCAATTGAAGCCTTGCCCGAAACATTCCCCGTCACCTTTGATGATACCGCCATTCATACGGTTGTACTCTAAACAGCAAAACGCAGGTCACACGGATATTCCGTATGACCTGCGTTTTTTACGGCGCCGCAGTCGTCCCCGTCATGTTCGGCATAAGATCGGTAGCGTCGGGCAGCAAGCCGTCGATCGTGGTCGGTGCCACCGTGCTGGCCGTGGTCGTCGTGGTGGTTGTGGTCGTGGTCGTCGTGGTGGTCGTGGTCGTTGTGGGGGCCGTAGTCGTGGTCGTGCCGCCCTCTTCTTCGGTGGTGCGACCACAGCCGGTCAGACCAAGCAGCAGCGACAGCGCCATCAACACCGCCAACATACATGTTGCTATGCGCATACGGATTCTCCTTTTTGTCAATATCGGGTTTTTACCCGCTGCTATTGTGTCCGTATACACCGATAATTATGCGTACGTTTTCGTTTTCTCCTGCGCGTGTAATTTTCGCGTAATTTTTAAAATTTTCAGTTGACAAACGCCGGCATATCCATTATAATAGGTAGGCATTCATCCTAACAGTGAGTGTGCGTTAATCCCACTTTGCGTGGGTTAACATATATGGAGCGGTATCGAAGTGGTCATAACGGGCCTGACTCGAAATCAGGTAGCCCGCAAGGGCTCGTGGGTTCGAATCCCACCCGCTCCGCCAAAAAAAGACACCCTTTGCGGTGTCTTTTTTCTTCTTTTCTCTTGAAAACTCATGCAAAAAGTGGTATATTGTACCTAATAACCGATAAGGAGCGAGTATAATGGGAAAACTTTTTGGAAAAACCAATGACACGGCAGAAGCGTCCCCGCACGATCTGTTGCGCGGCAAATTTCACAATGCGCGGTCTAATCTCCTGCTGGCTATAGCCTTTACGCTAATAAACGTTCTAATCGCCCTTTTTCACGGCTCGTCGTATTTCCTCTTTTCTCTGTTCGTGCCGTATTTTCTGGTGTTGACCGGTCTGCTGATCACCGGAAAACTACCTGCCGAATGGTACACGGAGGACTGGGCCGACACCGCGTTTTTGGACAGCTCCGCACTGGTCGTAATGGTGGTTATCGCCGCCGTCATTCTGGCTCTTTACTTTTTATGCTGGCTTTTTTCCAAAAAGGAAAAAGTGGGCTGGCTTATCACGGCGTTGGTGTTGGTAAGTGTGGACACCGCCTTGATGCTGGCAATCCAAGGTG
>JAZODN010000087.1:0-2913 GCA_045597045.1 Acutalibacteraceae bacterium | reverse complement strand
GTGATCTTCAGTTTGGTCGGGCAGATCGCCTGGGTGGTGGAGAATATGTATTTAAACGTGTTCATTTACCGTATGTTCCACGCCTCGGCCGAGGCGATCTCCGTCATGGTGATGGCATCGGCGGTGGCGGCAACCCTGACGACCGTGTTGATCGGTGCGCTGTCCGATAAGATCGGGCGCCGCAAGCTCTTCATCTGCGGCGGTTATCTTTTGTGGGGCGTCTCTATCATGGCGTTTGCACTGCTGCGCATGGACGTGTTGGAAGCGATCGTTCCTTCTGCCGTATCGGCGGCGACGGTGGGCGTTTCGCTTACGATTCTGTTGGATTGTGTAATGACCTTTTTCGGTTCCTCCGCCAACGACGCGGCGTTTAACGCGTGGCTGACCGATGCCACCGACGAAGCCGGGCGCGGTGCGGCCGAGGGGGTTAACGCCATGATGCCGTTGGTGGCGATTTTGGTCGTGTTTGGTGGGTTTATGGCTTTCGATTTGTCGCTGCCTGCCAGCTGGACGGTGATCTTTCTCATTATCGGTGCGGCGGTGCTGCTTATCGGCGTGTTGGGCTTATTCTTGATGCAAGAGACTGCCGCAAAGCGCCCCGAAAATGACCGCTATTTTGTCAATATTGTTTACGGATTTCGCCTGTCGGTGGTGAAGCAAAACCGTATGCTGTATCTTACACTGTTGGCGTTTGCGGTGTTCGGCATTTCCATTCAAATCTTTATGCCGTATCTGATTTTGTATTATAACGTGAGTTTAGCGCTCGAAAACTACGTTTTGATCATGGCACCGGCGGTGATCGTGGCATCGGTTGTCACGGTGTTTTACGGCCGATTGTATGATCGCGTGGGATTTCAAAGGGCGGTGTTGCCGGCGCTTGCCATGTTGGGCAGCGGTTACGTGCTGCTGTATCTGTTCACTAACACGGCGGCGGTGTTTGTCGGTTCGCTGCTGATGATGAGTGGGTATCTGTGCGGTGCGGCGGTGTTTGGTGCCATGATCCGCGATTGCACGCCACAGGGGAAAGCCGGCATGTTTCAAGGGCTGCGCATTGTGGGGCAGGTGCTGATCCCCGGTGTGGTGGGGCCTGCTATCGGTGCGGCGGTGCTGAAAAACGCCGAAACGGTTCTGAACGACGACGGTACCACTTCGTTTGTGCCGAATGCAACCGTCTTTTTGGCGGCACTGGTGGCGGCACTCGTGTTGATTCCCACCTTGTGGTTCGCGTTTCGTGTGATGAAAGAGGAGAAGAAGGATGATACCGTGGAATGAATATCCTCGCCCACAGTTGCGGCGCGATTCGTTTTTTTGTTTGAACGGCAGTTGGGAGTTCGCCGTGGGAGAGGAAGACTACGACCGCACGATACAGGTTCCCTTTTGCCCTGAATCGGCGCTTTCCGGCGTGGGGGAGGTGTTCCCCGAAGCGCAAGCGCGGTTTTACCGCCGCACCTTCACTTTACCTTCCGGCTTTGTGAAAGAGCGTGTGTTGCTGCATTTCGGTGCGGTGGACACGCTGGCCAAGGTGCGGTTGAACGGCATTTTGCTGGCAGAGCACGTCGGCGGTTACGATGCCTTTTGCATAGACGTTACCAATGTGCTGTGCGAAGAAAACACGCTGGTGGTGGAGGTGTACGAACGGCTGGACGGTGAATTTCCCTACGGCAAGCAGACGCGCTCGCCACACGGTATGTGGTACACTCCTGTATCCGGTATTTGGCAGACGGTTTGGTTGGAAAGTGTGCCGCGCGAGTATATTCGCAGCCTGAAGTTTGATGTGACGCTCGACGCCGTGACCGTTACAGCAGACGGCGTCACGGAGGGGACCTTCACGGTGGGGGCGCTTTCCGCGCCGATCGTGAACGGCACGGCAACGTTGGTGATCCCCTCCCCACAGCACTGGACGCCCGAAACACCGCACTTGTACGATTGCGCCGTCACCACCGCGACCGACCGTGTGGAATCGTATTTTGCGCTGCGCACCCTCTCGGTAGAAACGGTGGACGGTATGCCGCGCCTGTGCCTGAATGGAAAACCCTACTTTTTCCACGGATTGTTGGATCAGGGGTATTGGAGTGACGGGCTGTTTACCCCGTCGGCCCCCCAAGGATACACCGCCGATATTCAAAAAATGAAAGCGCTTGGGTTCAATATGCTGCGCAAGCATATTAAGGTGGAACCGGAACGGTTTTATTACGATTGTGACCGACTCGGCATGGCGGTGTTTCAGGATATGGTGAACAACGGCGACTATCGCTTTTGGCGCGACACGGCCTTGCCGACGATAGGTGTCCTTCGCCGCAACGACCGCCGTATGCATCGCGATGAGGCGACACGGGCCGCGTTTCGGCAGGGGATGGAGCGCACGGTGAAGCAGTTATACAATCACCCGTCTATCGTGTATTGGACCATTTTCAACGAAGGATGGGGGCAGTTCTGTGGAAGTGAGATGTACCGTTGTTTGCGTGAACTGGATACGTCGCGCTTTATTGACACGACGTCGGGCTGGTTTCACGGAAGTGCGACCGACGTGGACAGCCGCCACGTATATTTTCGCCGATTGAAGTTGCGTGTGGGGGAGCGCCCACTGGTTTTGTCGGAGTTTGGCGGCTATTCCTATCAACCGCCCGGGCACGTATACAGCGCACAGAAGAATTACGGTTACGGCAAATGCCGCACACGTGAAGACTTGGTCGCGGCCCTTCGACGGCTGTATACCGAAGAAGTGCTGCCTCTGGTGCGGCAAGGATTGAGCGCGGCGGTGTATACGCAAGTGTCGGATGTGGAGGAGGAGACAAACGGTCTGCTCAGTTATGATCGCGCGGTGCAGAAGGTGCTGCCGCACGAATTTGCGGATATCTTAAAATAAGTGTTTTTAAAACGCACGGCGGCCGAAACGGAATTCCGTTTCGGCCG
>JAZODN010000086.1:0-21393 GCA_045597045.1 Acutalibacteraceae bacterium | reverse complement strand
GTCCATTGAAGGTGCAGATATGGTATTTGTAACAGCCGGTATGGGCGGCGGAACAGGTACAGGTGCAGCTCCTGTAGTTGCAAAAATTGCAA
Organism: Acutalibacteraceae bacterium; assembly: GCA_045597045.1. Taxonomy (GTDB): domain Bacteria; phylum Bacillota; class Clostridia; order Oscillospirales; family Acutalibacteraceae; genus SIG588. The sequence goes on along the minus strand of JAZODN010000086.1, from coordinate 21,301 downwards.
AAGATATGGGTATTTTGACTGTCGGTGTTGTTACGAAGCCTTTTCGCTTTGAAGCAAAAGCGCGTATGGTAAACGCACTGAACGGTATTGAAAAAATTAAGGATAATGTAGATACACTTATCGTTATTCCGAATGATAAATTGCTTGAAATTGTTGATAGACGGACAACCATGCCGGATGCACTCAAGAAAGCTGACGAAGTATTACAGCAGGCAGTACAGGGAATCACAGACTTGATTAATGTACCGGCAGTTATCAACCTTGACTTTGCCGACGTACAGACAGTTATGAAGGACAAAGGGATTGCACATATTGGTATCGGTTATGGTAAAGGCGATGACAAAGCAAATGAAGCAGTTAAAATGGCTGTGGAAAGTCCGCTTTTGGAAACAACAATTTCCGGAGCATCTCACGTTATCATCAACGTATCCGGAGATATCACTCTTTCTGATGCAGCAGATGCAGCTGATTATGTTCAGAGCCTTGCCGGCGATGATGTAAATATCATCTTTGGTGCGATGTACGACGAGACTAAGGCAGATTCCTGTATGATTACAGTTATTGCTACAGGGTTAGAAGATGCCGCTACGAAAGCAGCCGCTTCTTCATTCGGTACATACAAGCCTGGATATATGACACCGACTTCCTTACAGGGAAAGGCTTCTCTTGGTGCAGGTGCAGTAACACCTAACGGAGTAAATCCTACCGTGACAACAGCTACGACCGGTGTGCCGATGGGAACCGCACCGCTTAAGCCTATTACAGGCATCAATAAGCCGGGTGATATCAGAAGCTCTGTAGAAGAAAAAACACTCAAGATTCCGGATTTCTTACAGAGAAAATAGGAATTTCTCATGTGCAATGCAGATGAGTGTATAAGGTAAATAATTCAGATATTTTAAGGTGCTATCCGCATTATGTGGGTGGCACTTTTTTTCGCGTCTGCTCCTTCCTTCGCTGTTCGATGCGTCCGCTTATTCAACTCTCAAGCGCCCCAACTGCTACAGAAGAATATGTCACAAACCGCGGTAAATACTACCTTTTATCCACGCTCTTTTGACAAACAAAAAGGACAATACTCTATATAATATCGCTATGGGAGGTGAGGGACAAGAAAATGGAGGCATATTATATATAGCGTATATATTGACTCATTGTTCGTAATGAATTTCGTTATGAATTTGTATCTGTATACACTTACGGCAAAAACCATGAAGCGTACTGCCACGCGCATAAGGGTGATGCTTGGAAGTGCGGTGGGAGCCATCTTTTTTGTGTTATTATTGATGGTACCGGAGATTCCGGTGATTATAAAGAGATTTGTGGGACCAATGATTGTCAGTATAGGCATGACAGCAGTAATTTTTAAGTTAAAAAAAATAAAAATAATATTTCGTGTAACAGGCTATATGTTTGTTTATGCATTTGCCCTTGGTGGTATGATGAAATTCTTGTTTTCTGCGACACCATTTTTGTATAGGATGCAGGGGAGTATTTGGTACATATTAGGAGCGGGAATGATAGGGTATCAGATTACTGTTTGGTGGCTGGAGCAAATGAAAAAGAAGAAGAATCCTAGATTTTACAAGGTACTTTTTATGAATGGCGGTCAGGAGCTGTGGGTAGATGCGCTGATGGATACCGGAAATAGCTTAACCGAACCGGTCAGTGGAAAACCGGTGGCTGTTGTAGATGAGGATGTTTTTGAACAACTGGAGGGAGTGCGATTGCCGGAAAAGTTGAAGATTATTCCGTATCGAAGTGTAGGACGCAGCAATGGTATCATGGAAGGCTATGAGATTCCGGAGATTATGATATGCAATGAGGAGGAAAAGATACGAGGACAGAAAGTAATTGTGGGCATCAGTAAGACTAAGGTATCAACAGACGGAAGATATCAAATGATATTACATCCGGATATGTGCAGCGGAACGTTTGAGAAAAGCGGACAGCACTTGATGATTCAGAAGATCAGGAGGGAAAATAAATGATTTTTAAAGTGGCAATACCGGGAAAGGTTCAGTTCAAAATAGTAAAAAGAGAACCCAATTTTTTAATGACGAAGCAGGGAGAAATTCATTACATAGGAGGAACGGAGGTTCTTCCGCCACCACTGGAAGTGGAAAAAGAAAATGAAGTAATCAGTGACTTGGGGACAGAGTATGAGGATGAAGCAAAATCCATTCTGATTGAGCATAATCTGCGTTTGGTGGTGTATATTGCGCGTAAATTTGAAAATTCGGGCGTGGGAATTGAGGACTTGATCTCCATTGGCACGATCGGTCTGATCAAAGCTGTCAATACCTTTTGCCCGTCACGGGGGATCAAATTGGCCACCTACTCCTCGCGATGTATTGAAAATGAAATTTTAATGCATTTGCGCAAATGTGCGGGGCAGCGTGGTGAGGTATCCATCGACGAGCCGCTGAACGTGGATTGGGACGGCAATGAGCTGCTGCTTTCGGATGTGCTTGGCAGCGATCCCGAAGAGATCCACCGTGGAGTAGAGCAAGAGGCAGAACGTGACATGCTGCATGCGTGCATTGCGCGCCTTTCGGCACGTGAGCAAACCATTATGAAGTTGCGTTTTGGCATTGCCGGTGCACGTGAACACACCCAAAAAGAGGTGGCCGATCTGCTTGGCATTTCGCAATCCTACATTTCGCGCCTTGAAAAAAAGATCATTCGCCGCTTGCGCACCGAATTGGAAACGGCGGAATAGGGGCAATTGCTGCCATTTTGACAGCCGCACCTGAATCAAATGGCAAACCGTTGTTTGGTTCAGGTGCTGTTTTTATTATCACTTTTTGAAGAGCGTAACGCCAAACGCTGGACATGCGCGGCGGCGTGTGTTACAATACAGGTATCGACAAAAAGTGAGATGATGCGCATGCTAAGCTTAAAGAGAAAGAACATTGACATGACAGTGGGCAGTATTCCGAAGAATATCCTGCTGTTTGCATTTCCGCTGTTGCTCGGCAACCTGTTTCAGCAGTTGTATAACATGGTGGATACCTGGGTGATCGGGCAGACCGGGCAGACGGGGGCTTATGCCGCCGTTGGTAGCATAGGTCCTGTTATAAATATTTTGATCGGCTTTTTCCTGGGGCTTTCCAGCGGTGCCGGTGTGGTCATTTCCCAATATTTCGGCGCTAAAAAAGAGGGGGAAGTGCATCGTGCCGTGCACACCTCTGTTGCCATGACGTTGATTATGGGTGCGCTGTTCACGGTGCTCGGTCTGTGGCTTTCGCCGTATATTTTGCGGCTGATGCTCAACGGCGAGCAATCGGTAGAGGTGTATCCGTTTGCTAAAACCTACCTCGCCATTTATTTTGCCGGTGTGGCAGGGCTGATGATATATAACATCGGTTCCGGCATTCTCCGCGCAGTGGGAGATTCGCGCCGCCCGTTTTATTTTCTTGTGGTGGCGGCGATACTGAATATCGTGCTGGATCTGTGGTTTGTGTTTGGGCTGCACATGGGGGTTGCCGGTGTGGCGCTGGCTACCGTTCTTTCGCAGACGGTGTCGGCAGTGCTGGTGGTGATCACTTTGCTGCGCACGCCGTTGTGCGTGCGTGTGCAGATACGGCATATCCGCATTGATCGCGAAATGTTGCAAAAAATCGTGCGTGTGGGCATTCCTGCCGCGCTGCAGATGGCGGTTACGGCTTTTTCTAACGTGTTTGTGCAATCGTACATCGCGAACGTCAACGGGGATCAAACGGCATGTCTTGGCGGTTGGACAACCTATTCGAAGGTGGATATGTTCATCTTCATGCCGGTGCAATCCGTTGCACTGGCGGTGACCACCTTTGTGGGGCAGAATTTAGGGCGCAATCAATTGCAACGCGCCAAAAAAGGAACGGCCGTCGGTTTTTTCATGGCGCTGGCTTCCACCGTAACGGTGATCGCGGCGGTGATGGCGTTGGCCGAGCCGCTGGCGCGTCTGTTTAACCCCGATCCTTTGGTGGTGGAATACGCCACGACGCTGCTGCACGTTTTGACTCCGTTTTACATTCTTTGTTGTGTAAACCAAGTGTTCTCAGCGGCGCTGCGCGGCGCCGGTGACACACGTGCTCCCATGCTGATCATGCTGTCGAGCTTTGTGGTGTTTCGGCAGATCTATCTGTTCGTCGTGTCGAATTACGTTTCCAACGAGATCTTGCCGCTGGCTATGAGTTACCCGGCAGGGTGGCTGCTGTGTGGGATTTTCACGGTGATATATTACCTGCGCTGCGACTTTGCTCGCAATCGTGTGGTGGAATGAGAAAGACCAATAAAAAGACAAAATCGAGGCGCACTTCCTTGCGAAGTGCGCCTCGATCGCTTCTCTTTGCGTGTTTAGGCAAAATACGGTTTCAATGTTGCGGTGAGATTGTGCGCGATCTCGATCACGCCTTCCACACCGGGGTGCACGATGTCCGAAATCAAGCCGGCACCGGTTGGCAGAATATCCAGCCCGGGGATATGTATCACGCGGTCGCTGCCGATGCGCGCGACTTCTTCTTCCAAAGCACGGCGGAAAGGAGGAGCCATGTTTTCATTAAACAGATCGCCGCGATAGCAGAACACGTCAATGCAGAAAATGTACGCATCGGGATGTGCTTGGTGCATGGCGTTCAGCATATAGCGTACTCTGCCGCGGAAATCTTCGGGGTCATAGCGATCCACCATATTGATGCCAAGTTCCAGCACCGCAAAATCCCAATCGTCACGGGCGGCAAACCAATCCGAAAACTCTTTTTCCAGTTTGCAGTTACCGGCTACGCCGTGGTTAAAATGGTCGCAGCCCAGTGCTTCGGCCACACGGCGGCTCCACAGCAGTGCGTTGCTGGGCAGGCAGGCACCCTGCGTGATGGATGAGCCGTAGAAAATGCCCGTTTTTGCAGGCACTTCATCGGCATGCGGTGGACGGCAGGGACCTTCGATGGAGTGGACAACGATCGGTGCGTTGCCCAGCAGAATACGTACCACGTTATGGGCATAGGGCAGGTGATACAGCGCGGTTACGTGGGCGGTATGCTTCGCCATTTTCGGCGGATGAAAGGTGAAGGTGGTAGGGGTGCTCGGAATGGTGATATGCTGAACGGCCTCGCCCGATTGCAAACTGCCGTAAAAGACAGTGGCGTAGTTGCCGCCGCGCGCTGACAGCGTCACCTTCACTTCTCCCTCCGGCACAAAGCGAAGTTCCATGCCCACCGTGCAAAGGGTGTGCTCTTTTAAGTGCGGGTGTATTTCATACACGGCTTTGGGCAAACGATAGGGCATGACACCGCCGTCTACCTCGTGCAGTTCCACCGCGCCGTGGATATCCATGTTTTGATACAGCATAACCGAATCCTCCTATTAATGTAATGCGTTTGCTAAACCCACAATGAGGGGCATCGTAACAGCAGACAACAGTGTGGATACTACAACCAAATTAACCGAAAGGGTGGGGGAGCGCTCAAATTTAGCAGAGAACATGGTGGTGGCGGTGGCAACGGGGGCGCTGGCGCCGATCACGGCCGAAACGAGCACCGTGCCGCGCACACCGCAGAGCCACAAAGTGCCCAAGGTGATCAAGGGGATAGCGAGAAGCCGCAGTGCGATGGAGAGATAGGCAAAACGGTCACGCAGCGCTTCTTTGATATCGGCGCCGGCGAGATAATAGCCGATGATCAGCATCGGCAGGGGGGTGTTGAGGTTGGCCAGATGACTGATAGGTGAGGCGATAACCGTGGGCAGGGTGATACCGCAGAGCAAGAAAAACAGCCCGAAAACGACACCGAGCAGCCCCGGAGAGAGCAAAACCTTTCGCAAGGATAATGCCTTTACACCGCCACTCATAATGCCGACGCCGTAGGTCCACAGCACAATATTAAAGATCGCCACAAACACAGCGCCGAAAAACACGCCGTCATCTCCCAAAATGGCTTGCTGTAAAGGGATGGCCATATACCCGGCGTTCGAAAACACCACGCCGAAGCGCAGCACACAGCGGCGTGATTCGTCTTTATCGTGACAGCACAGGTGTGCCAACGCGATTCCCAAAAGGTGGACCCCCACGGCGGCCAGCGCAGCTATGCCCAGATCTTTCATCAACGAGGGGGTGAGAGGACGCTGAAATGAACGGATGATCACACAAGGGGTGGCAAAATACAGCACCACATCGGCCATGCAGCGCACACCGGCGGCCGACAGCAATTTGGTTTTGGTGCAGACCACACCAACACCGATCAGCACAAACAGCACCAGCACCTGCGTGCCGACTGTCATAAAATTCTCCAGCATCGAACCATCCTTTTCTAAACCGTTACAGGGATTACTTTTTCTGATTACTCCTTTTTATAGAATAGCATATAGTTTTACCGAAATGCAAGGGCGAAATAAAAAAAGAGCAAGAATCGACAATAAGGCAACAAAAAACGCCGATCTCACGGGTGAAATCGGCGTTGAAAAATGCAGGTTAGGCAATGCACACTTCCGGTGCGGTCGGTGCAGTGCGACCGGTGGGAATCTCGTGCAAGGGATGCAGTGCGGCGTACAGCTCGCGTTTTTGGCGAGCGCGCTTTTTCATTTGGGCACGGGCCAGTGCGGCATCACGCTTCATAACCAGCACGCAAAACGAAAAGAGTGAGAGACGCAGCAGCACCAGCACGGCAGTGAGCACGGGAAAGTGAACGGGCGACAGCAACCCTATCGAAAGCAATTCCACAATACAAGTAGCGGCCGGCAGCCACAAATATTCACGCGTCTCGCTCATTTTGGCACGACACAGCATATGCAAAAACATACCCGCCATCAAAAAGGCAAACAATAAATTCAAGAACATAACGGATACCTCCAAATCGAACAAATGTTTTACTGTGATTTCAGTATACACGAAAAAAAGCATTTGTCAATAGAAAAACGAACAAATTTTCGGTTTTTCCGAAAATTTGTTCGTTTTTGTCGATTCGATGTAAAGTTGATACGCTTTACTTCACTGTGCGGTGACGCTTGATGATGCGTGCAATTGCAAACAGAAGAATGCAGAACACGCCGCCGCCGAGCATGCAGAAGCCGGTTTTCCAAAATCCGGATAACACGTTGTGAACCAAGGTGGAAAGCATATCAAGCGAGAAGGGAAGACCCGATGAGGCGATGATATCCACTGCCAACGCTTCTGCCGCCAAGGTGAGGGAGGTAATGGCTCCGGCGACGAGTAAAGCGATACCACTATACAGAGAAGTGAGGAAATGACCGCGAAGATTGAACAGCGCGATCAACAGCACCAACACCAAGCAAAGGGCAATCAAGGCATAGAACGCACCGTTCTTCACCGTTTGCACCGTTTCGACCACGGTGGTGTCGGTTTCGGGAAGAAGCTGCGAAAGATCCATTTGTTCCACAACACCGCTTTCGTCAATGGCCGATTCCAGTATTTGGTAATCGTCTTCGGTCAATTCATAACCGCCCGTGACTTCACGGATGACCTCTTCGTTTTCCTGCACCAGGCCGAGCAGTTCCTCCTTGGTGACGGCGGCGGTGCCCTCGCCGTTTAAGAAGGCAGAAAGGTATTGCGCGGTTTTGTCGGTTAAGAATTCATCCAACGTGGAGGCATCCAGCACGGTCTGCAGTTCCTCCTGCGAAAGCAGTTCTTCCACGCCGCTTTCGGCAAACGTTTCTTCGTATGTATCGTAAATCACCTCGGCAAACGAGTCGGTTTTTCCTTCCGACATCGCTTCGGCAATGATTTTGGTGGGCTGAACTTCCTTTAAGATGGATTCTACCGTGTTGGTGGTGGTGATATTACGGGCAGCCAGCACTACGGTGAACGCTACCAACGCCACGCTTAAAAGCACAGTCAGCGGAATGCTGAAGAGGCAGCGGATCACGCGCCACCAGACCGGCGCACCCTTTTTCGTGGGGGTGGGCGGTAGGGTGGTTTCTTCGGCAGGCCGGTCCACGGGGGCGGCAGGGGTGGACGCTTCGGCTGTTTCGGCAACGGGCAGTTCAAGCGAAGCGCCGCAGTTGGCGCAGGTAACCGCCGTTTCGTTGACGTCTTGACCGCAGTGAGGACAAATAATCGTGGTCATAAAGACACCTCCAATTCATATTACGCATAGCATACCACAAAGCAAAAAAACTGTCAATTACCGAACTCCCTCTTGCTTTTTACGGAAATTGCGTTATAATAAAGGAAAAAGTAGTGTAAAGAAGGGAGTGACGGTATGAAGCGTGAAAAACGACCGATGCAGTTTTCGCCTTTTCGGGTGATCTTGTTTGGGTTTGTCGGTTTGATTCTGTTGGGAGCGTTGTTGCTCATGTTGCCCGTTGCCGCCCGGTCGGGCGAGGCCGCTTCATTTATGGACGCCCTGTTCACCGCCACTTCCGCTGTGTGTGTAACAGGCTTGATCGTGCAGGATACTGCCACATATTGGAGCAGCTTCGGGCAGATTGTTATTTTGGTATTGATTCAGATTGGTGGCTTGGGCGTGGTGACGGTTGCTGCCTCGATCGTGCGGTTGACAGGGAAAAAGATCGGGTTGCGCCAACGCAGTTTGATGCAAGAGGCTACGGCGGCGCCGCAAGTGGGCGGCGTTGTTCGTTTAACCGGATTTATTGTGAAAGTTACGCTGTTGGTGGAAGGGTGTGGCGCGTTGCTGTTAACCTTTGTGTTTTGCCCGGCGTTTGGTTTTTGGAAAGGGCTGTGGTACGCCGTGTTCCATGCGGTGTCTGCTTTCTGTAATGCCGGCTTCGACCTGATGGGCGTGCGTGCTCCGTTTTCCTCGTTTACAACCTTTGCCGTGAACCCTTTGGTAAACGCGGTGATCATGCTGTTGATCGTGTTTGGCGGCGTTGGGTTCTTGACTTGGGAGGACGTGTGTATTTACAAATGGCGCCTTTCTCGCTACCGTATGCAGAGCAAGGTGATACTCACCGTGACGGCGTTGCTGATTTTTGTACCTGCCGCATTCTACTTTTTCTTTGAGTTCACCGAAGGCACGGTAATGGCGCGTGTGTGGTATTCGCTGTTTCAATCGGTGACGGCGCGCACGGCAGGATTTAACACGGTGGAACTGGGGGCGATGAGTTCGCCTGCGTTGCTGTTGATGATTTTGTTGATGCTCGTTGGCGGCTCGCCCGGATCAACAGCAGGCGGCATGAAGACAACCACTGTGGCGGTATTGGCATCCTCTGCTGTTTCGGTGTTTCGGCGGCGTGAGCACGCGCGTTTTTTTGGGCGCCGCATTCCGTCGCAAACCTTCCGCAACGCAGCAGCTATCTTGATTATGTATACCGTGTTGTTTCTTGGAAGCGGTGTGGCCATTTGTCTTATCGAAGGGCTCCCGTTACGGGCGTGCTTGTTTGAGACGGCGTCGGCTATCGCCACGGTGGGGACGACGCTCGGATTCACGGTGCACATGAGCACGGTATCGCGTTTGATTTTGATTGGTTTGATGTTGTTTGGACGTGTGGGAGGGCTCACAATGATTTATGCCGCACTGTCTGATGGGCGAGGCGATGTTTCCCGTTTGCCGGAAGAAAAAATAACGGTAGGTTAAAGAGGAGTGGTATGTGATGAAATCGGTGTTATTGATCGGGCTTGGTTTGTTCGGGCAGCATATCGCGCGTGAACTTTCCTCCTTAAAACATCAGGTGCTGGCGGTGGATAGCGACGAAGAGCGCGTGAACATGGCGCTTCCGTATGTGACCGGCGCGCAAATCGGCGACAGTACGAACGAAGAGTTTTTGCGTTCGCTCGGTGTGCGGAATTTTGATGTGTGTATCGTCACCATTGGCGAAAGTTTCCAAAACTCGCTTGAAACCACGTCGCTGTTGAAGGAGTTGGGCGCACCGCTGGTGGTGTCGCGCGCTTCCAACGATGTGCATGCTAAATTTTTGCTGAAAAACGGCGCCGACGAAGTGGTGTATCCCGAACGTGAGCTGGCTTCGTGGACAGCGATTCGTTATACGGCGGACCACATTCTCGATTACATTGAGTTGGATGGCGAATACGCTATTTTCGAGGTGGCGGTGCCGGAAGAGTGGGACGGTAAAACGGTGGTGCAGTTGGATATCCGCAAAAAATACGGTATCAATATTCTGGGTGTCAAGACCGACGGTGTGCTGAATATGGCTGTCACACCCGATACGTTGTTGGTATACAGCGGTTCGGTACTGGTGCTCGGTCGACGGCGCGATATACAGCGGTATTTCCGTATGTAAAAGAAATTTTTGAAAAATCTAAAAAAAGACTTGATTTTTTCGGGATTGTTCAGTATAATATACAGGCGCCTTGAAAAAGCGAGTTACGGAGAGATGGCTGAGCTGGTCGAAGGCGCACGATTGGAAATCGTGTAACGGCTATAAACCGTTCGGGGGTTCGAATCCCCCTCTCTCCGCCAAGAAAAACCGACTTGTTTCGACAAGTCGGTTTTTCAGTTATATTCGCCTTGCGGCGAGTTATATTGCTACGCAGTGATAATATTTGTTTTGCGACAAGTGATATTCGCTTCTCGAGTGTTTTAAGGCGAATATAATATCACTTTTGCGACAGCAAAAATATCACTATGCCACTAGGCAGAATATCACTCTGTTCGTTAGAACAGAATATCACCAAAGACTGTAGGGGTTTGAACACATAGCTCGCAAATTTAAAAGGCATCTAATTTGTGCAATCCTTTCAAAAAGAAACGACAATTTTCGGCGAGAAAATTGTCGTTTCCGGATAATAGATAAAGGAGAAAAGAAGAAAGAATTTATAGGCTCACTCTTTTAAAAAGAACTACCTTAGTTGATTATAATTTTGATAATTTCATTTCTCTTGCCGAGGAAATGAAAAGAATGTGAATAGCATCGTTAAAAAATGTGATAGGATTGGTCTTTTTATAATCGGAATTATACGTTGTGGCATTTTCACATTTTTAGTTAGCAATGCGCTTGTATCCTCTTTTGATCGACAATGGTAAAAACGCAATCGTGTTCAAAGGGAATACGCACGCGCAAGGGTGACGGATGACCGTTTCTTTCACGAACTGCGGCGAAGCACTGACCGACGGCTGGATGGCAGAGAGAATCCGCAAAACCAAAGATACGCTGAACTTGAATTGAGTGCCGTGACCGCACGCCCCAAATGGGCGTGCGGTTTTTGGTTGGCACTTGCAGCGGTGTGGAAACGAACGGTTTCGGGCGATTGCTCCCATGGCTTTATCTAAACAAAGCATTGACAGTAACCACAAAATGCGGTATAATGACTAATATGTAATACAAGATAGTGTGAGGAGGGGCAGCATGGCAAATAAGCGAAAAAAGCCGTGGATACGGTTTCGCCATCGTGTTGTGCGGAATATCCTTAACGGGATTTTAGGCCCGTATTCCCGTTTGACTTACGGCATTCGTGTGGAAAAATTTCGTGAACAGGGAAAACGCCAATATCTCATTTTATTTAATCACCAAACAGCGTTTGATCAGTTTTTTGTGGGCATGGCGTTTCGCGGCCCGGTGTATTATCTTGCTTCGGAGGATCTGTTTTCCAACGGTTGGGTCTCTTCGCTGATCCGTTTTCTGGTGGCACCTATTCCGATCAAAAAACAGACGACCGATATAGCGGCGGTGAAAAAGTGCTTGGCGGTGGCCAAAGAGGGCGGAACCATTGCCATTGCGCCCGAAGGAAACCGTACCTACAGCGGTAAGACGGAATATATGAATCCGGCGATCGTTCCGCTGGCGAAAAAACTCGGGTTACCGATCGCGTTGTATCGTTTGGAAGGCGGCTACGGCGTGCAACCGCGTTGGAGTGATGTGAACCGCCGCGGTCGCATGCGCGGATACGTTTCGGAAGTGATCGAGCCGGAAGAGTACGCCGCAATGACGAACGAACAGCTGCAAGCGCGTATTGAACAGGGGTTGTATGTGAACGAAGCGGTGGCAGACTGTCTGTTTCGCCACGCAAAGCGTGCGGAATATTTGGAGCGTGCGATGTACGTGTGTCCCACTTGTGGACTTTCGACTTTTGAAAGCGGCGGCAGCAGAATCACCTGCAAGCGGTGCGGCCTTGCCGTGCAGTACGGAGAAGATAAGCGTCTCACAGGGGTGGGGTGCGCGTTTCCGTTTACTTTCGTGAACGATTGGTATACGTATCAACAACAGTTTGTGCAGCAGTTGGACCTTTCGGCCTATACCGAAATACCCATGTATCAAGAACAGGCACAGTTTTCGCAGGTGTTTTTGCAGGAGCGCAAGCAGTGCCTGGCCGAGAATGCAGCCGTTGCACTGTACGGTGACCGCATTACCGTGAACGTGCCCGACGCACCGAAGGTGTTTCCGTTTGACGAAGTCAGTGCGGTGACGGTGTTGGGACGCAACAAGTTGAACATCTATCACAACGATTGCGTGTTTCAACTGAAGGGCAATAAGCGGTTCAATGCATTGAAATACGTGAATATGTTTTATCACTACAAAAATGTAAGTCGGGGGGATACTTGTGGAGAGTTTCTGGGACTTTAACGTGTGGGGCAGTTGGAACCTGGTGGCAGTGCTGCTGATCAGCTTGCTGGTGGCCAATATGCTCAAGCGCTCGATTCCTTTTTTGCGCGAGTCACTGATCCCCACTTCGGTGCTCGGCGGCGGTTTGCTGATTCTTGTGGCAGGTATCTATAAAGGGTTTACCGGCGACGTGATGTTCGACACCGTCTTTTTTGGCGGCCGCGGCACGGTGAATCTGGAAATGCTCACCTATCATACGCTGGCGCTCGGGTTTATTGCCTCTACCTTTAAAAGCGGCGTGGGCAAGATGACAAAGCAGCGTACCAAAGAGATTTTTAACACGGGTGTTACCACGGTGTCTACCTATTTGCTGCAAGCTGTTTTCGGCATGGGGATTTCGATGATTGCGGCATTCTTCCTGAAGGATTTCTTCCAAGCCGCCGGTGTGCTGCTGCCGTTTGGTTACGGGCAGGGTACCGGTCAGGCAATGAACTACGGCAACATTTACGAAACGCAGTTTGGATTTGTGGGCGGCAAGAGCTTTGGGCTTACCATTGCGGCGCTCGGTTTCCTCAGCGCCAGTTTCGGCGGTGTGATTCATCTGAATATTTTGAAAAAGCGCGGCGTGATTCTGAAAAAGGCCAAGGAAAAGGCGATCCAATCGGAAGAGATCCAGCACGAAAACGAGATTCCCATGCAGGAGAGTATGGATAAACTGACGGTGCAGATCGCACTGATCGCCGTAGCCTACATTTTGGCGTATGGGTTGATGTTCCTGCTCGGCAACCTGTTGCCCGGTATGAAAGCGGTCATTTACGGTTTTAATTTCCTGCTTGGCGTATTGACCGCCACGGTGGTGAAAGCGGCATTGAAATGGATGAATCGTCGCCAGTGGATTCACCGCGACTACACCAATGACTTCTTGATGACCCGTGCCAGCAACTTCTTTTTCGACTTGATGGTGGTGTCCGGCATTGCGGCGATCCGTTTGGACATTTTGGAAAGTTACTGGGGCATTATCCTCATTATGGGTGCGGTCGGCTTGGTTGTCACCTACGCATATAACCGTATCGTGGCCAAAACGCTGTTTAAAGACTACACCGAGGAGCAATTCCTTGTGATGTACGGTATGCTGACGGGAACGGCCAGCACCGGTATCATTTTGTTGCGTGAGCTGGATGGCGATTTTGAAACCCCTGCAGCCGATAACATGGTGTATCAAAATTTCCCGGCCATTGTGTTTGGGTTCCCCATGATGCTGCTTGCCACCTTAGCGCCGGTGAAGCCGTACCTCTGTTTTGGTATCTTTATTGCTTTCTTTGCAGTGATGAATGTCATTTTGTTCCGCGAAAAGATATTCAAAAGGAAAAAATAACAAAGCACGGGTGTGACCATTCGGTCACACCCGTGCTTTTGTTATGCGATCGGTTCGAAATCGGCGGCGCCGTGTTTGCATAAGGGGCAAACAAAATCTTCGGGTAATTCCTCGCCCTCGTATACATAACCGCACACCTTGCACACGAATCCTTTTTTGCCGTCGGTTTGCGGCTTCGGCTTCACGTGTTCTTGATAATAGGTGTAAGTCATGGTTTCACGGTCGGACAGTACGCGCGCTTCGGTGATGGAGCAGATGAACATGCCGTGAGTATCCAAATCCACGTATTGCTCCACCTTTAGCGAGAGGAAGGAATTGATGTGTCGCGGCAGGAAGATCAGCCCGTTATCCGCACGCAGCGGCTCGCAATCGGCAAACTTGTCGGTATTGCGCCCACTTTGGAATCCGAAATGCTCAAACACGCTGAACGGGGCATCCACCGTGAGACAGTTGATGTTCATTTTGCCGGTTTGCTTGATCACATGATGGGAATAGGTGTCTTTATTGATGGTGACCGCCACGCGATTGGGCGTGTTGGTCACTTGGGTGACGGTGTTAACAATCAGTCCGTTGTCCTTTTTGCCGTCGTGCGAAGTGACGACATACAAGCCGTAACCGATGTTGAACAGCGCCGACAGGTCGTTTTTGTTGGCGGTGCTGTCTTGCTGTGCCAAATATTCGCGGCACAGCTCTTCTGCCAATGCGGCAACCTGTGCGCGGCTTTCCTCGTTGAGTGCCGAACGGATTTTCACGCCGGTTTCCGCAAAAGAGAGGTTCTTACAGTTTTCCAGCATGCGGTGCATCAGTTTGGCTGCCTGCGGTGCCCACGTGCCGTTTTCCACAAAAGCCACCGTGCGATTGGAGAAGTTACGCTCGGTCAAATGGTCGATGAATTCACGCATGAACGGGAAGATATCGGCATTATAGGTGGTGGTGGCAAGCACCAGCTTGCTGTAACGGAAGGCGTCCTCCACCGCTTCGGCCATGTCACAGCGTGCAAGGTCGTTCACGATCACCTTCGGACAACCGTTTTGCCGCAGTGCATCTGCCAGCTGCATCACGGCCTTTTTGGTGTTACCGTATACCGAGGTATAGGCGATCACAACGCCTTCCTCTTCGGGTTGATAGTTCGACCAGGTGTCATACAGCCCGATGTAATGGCCCAGATTTTCGGTGAGCACGGGGCCGTGCAGGGGACAGATGATGTGAATGTCCAGTGTGGCGGCTTTTTTTAGCAGCTGTTGCACCTGTACGCCGTATTTGCCCACGATGCCGATATAGTAACGGCGCGCTTCGCAATCCCACTCTTCCTCCACGTCCAGTGCGCCGAATTTACCAAAGCCATCGGCCGAGAACAGCACTTTATCGGTGCTGTCGTAGGTCACGATCACTTCGGGCCAGTGCACCATGGGGGCGGTGACAAAGGTGAGCAGATGACGGCCGAGCGAAAGGGTATCGCCTTCGCCCACAACCACCTGACGGTCGGCAAAATCGTTGCCAAAGAAGTTTTGCATCATAACAAACGCCTTGGAGGAGGCCACGATTTTAGCGGTGGGATAGGCCTTTGTGAAATTCACGATGTTGGCAGAATGATCCGGCTCCATATG
The DNA here is from genome assembly GCA_045597045.1 of Acutalibacteraceae bacterium. Lineage (GTDB taxonomy): Bacteria > Bacillota > Clostridia > Oscillospirales > Acutalibacteraceae > SIG588. The sequence goes on along the minus strand of JAZODN010000086.1, from coordinate 5,866 downwards.
CTGCACGATGAGATAATCCGGCGTGCGGCCGCCCAGCGCGGTTTGCAGGTTATCCAGCCATTCGTGGGTGAAGGCGGCATCCACCGTGTCCATCACGGCGACCTGCTCGTCCAAGATCACATAGGAATTAAAAGACATGCCGTTCGGAACGATATATTGCCCCTCGAACAGGTCCACTTTATGATCGTTGACGCCGATATATACGATGTCGTTTGTAATCTTCATTGTGTATCACCTCGTATATAGTATACTTGACTTTTTTCTTGAGTTCAATACCAAAATAAAAGGAATTTCAAGAAAATCAAAAGCACCTTTTTACGCAGCCGTTACGGTGAGCGTACAAAAGGTGCTTTTTCGTGCACATTGGGGGTGTACTCTCTTTTTACAGTACCAGCGAGGGTGCGGAATACACACGTGCCGCAAGCTCTTGGTTGAGCATATACAGGCTTTTGGGGTCGCTGCCGAACAATTCCATCTTTGTGATGAGATCGTGTGCGTTGGTTTCTTCTTCGCCCTGCTCCTTCACAAACCAATCGAGGAACTGCATGGTGCGAAAATCGCGCACGTCATAAGCCGCGGCATAGATATCGTTGATGAGCGAGGTCACGTATTCTTCGTGTTCCAATCCGGCCTTTAACACGTCCATGTGGCAGGTGAACACTTTGTCAGGTTTGGCAATGGCTTCCAGCGTGACGGTTTGGCTTTCGTTTTGCAGATAGGTATAAAACAGCATTGCGTGGTCGCGCTCTTCCTGTGCCTGAATTTTATACCAATTGGCAAAGCCGTCCAGACCGACCGCTTCAAAATAATTGGAAAAATCCAAATACAAATAGGAGGAGTAAAACTCCTTGTTGATCTGTTGGTTAAGCAATGCGTGTACGTTAGTGTTCATAACGGATCCTCCTTAAGTGCATTTACGAAAATTATACAGTATTTTTATTCAAAATGCAACAGCGAATCTCCGGTGGATGAGTGATGCGCAGCGTGGTCATTACACACACCGAAACAGGTGGCCCAAATGTTGGCATAGGGCAAGAAACAGCGCGTTTGGGTGTTTTGCGTTATTGCTCAATAGAAACGGTTTTCGATTACGGCGGCGAGGCTAATCCAACTGCTCATACGCTTACCTCATCGGCTTTCGACGGAGCACGGCATCATACACCGCGGCGGTTTCCACCGTGATCTGCGGTGTTACAATATCGCTGGTTTGCTTGCCATTGGCAAGGCAGCGCAGCATATGCTCGATTTGAAATTCAAAGCCGTTTTCCCACGGAGCGTGAAATTCCTCCACCAAACGGCGGCTCTTGTCATACAGACGAACGTCTTTCAGGCTGATGATGCAAGGAAATTCAATATACCCCTCGCTGCCGTTGAGCACCGAAAACTCGCGCACGTTTGCTGAGATGCTGCACTGCAGTGATACATCGCACGAGGCGGTGCGAAACGTAAAAGCGGCGCGCTCGTCTACTCCTGTGACTGCGTGAGGGCGAAAGGTACCGTCGGCGTCGAGGATGGACTCGCCGATAAGGTAACGCAGCGGCTCAATGGCATAGACACCGATATCATACATACCTCCGCCGGCAAGTGTGGGATTCAGAATACGCCCTTGGGGGTTGGGATCGCAGCAAAACCCCAGTGCACCCATGGCGGAATGGGGGGTGCCGATACGTCCGTTTATCACCCATTCTTTTGCCTTTTGATACGCCGGCAAAAAGCAGGACCACATCGCTTCCATTAAAAAGAGCCCCCGTGCGGCGGCTTCGCGAAACACCTCTTCGGCATCGCTGCGCGTGAGTACCATCGGCTTTTCGCACAGTACGTGCTTACCGTGTGCTAAACACAAGAGAATGTTCTCTTTGTGGAAATTGTGGGTGGTGGCGATATATACGGCATCAATATCGGCGTTTTGAAGCATAGCTTCATACGAATCGTAAAAAGAGGGAAGGTGACACCTCGCAGCAAAATCTGCTGCCCGTGCGGCCGAGGTAGAGGCAACGGCGCTTACCACCGCACCTTCCACGCGGTTTACGGCATCGCAAAAGCGCACGGCAATGTTGCCTGCTCCGATAATTCCAAAACGGCAAGGGGACATGGTGATCACTCCTTGTAGTCTTTCTCTAAGCGATATTCCACGGTGAACGGGTCTTCATCGGCCTTTTGCACGCGAAGTAAGATGGCATCGCCTTCGGCCAGCGTGAGGTCTAAGCGGTCGGTGCGTTCGCACAGCACCTGCTGGCGCCCCGTTTCACGGCTGACTTCATAAATGCGGAAATTACCGCGAAGCGGTAAGGACACGTTCTGTTTTACCGTGAAGTCGCGGTTGAGCACCATAACGTAGTCGTTGCCGTAAGCATCGCACAACTCGCCGACCGAGAGGCGGCGCGGCAACGATGCGGCAAATATCTCGCTTTGCGCAATGTCATCCGCCAAGCCCTTGAAGAAAGGGGTGTTCGGCAGCAGGTCGGGCGAATGGAAAACGTAGCGGCTTTCGAGTGCCATCAATGTGCCGCCGAGCTTTTTAAATTCGCGGTGGATCTGCTTTTGCTGTTCAAAGAAGGGGCCGCGGCCGCCTTCGTCGGTGATGACGGTATCCACCACCGTGAAGTGTTGCAACGCCTTGCAACCGTACATGGCGGCGGCATACATCTGCTCACGCACCATCGGGAATTCAAAGTGAGCATAGTTGTGCAGATTCATCCCTTGGTAATAGAACCACAGTGGCATTTGATATTTTTTGCCGAGCAGACGCATCACGCCAAGATCACACCACACGAGCGAATTGTCGAGCTGGTGTTCATCGGTGTAGCCGGGCAGGCCGATGGGATAGTAGTCAAGCGAGAGTACGGGTGGGTCGATCACCGTGACGTACCGTTCAAGATAGTCGGCAAACAACCCGTTTTCCCACTGATAGATGTCATTATAGCTGGGGATGGCCACCGTAAAGGGCAACCGGGTGGGGTCTTCTTTTTGAAACAGATCCACCACACGGCGCGATTCGGTCAACTGGTCATCTTTATATGGCTCATCCCAAATGTAGTAGCCGTAGCAGTGGCGATAGTTACGCACGTGATCGGCAATCGCTTTTGCGTTGTTCCACGGGCCGCGGTCTAAATGGTATTCCTGCATGCCGCCGAAACGGGAAAAATCCTGAAACAGAATATCCACTTGCAGTTCTTCGCAGATGCGCAGCGCTTCTTCGGCGCGTTCGTGAGGGGCCCAACCCATTTCTAAAAGGTTAAATCCGCATTCGGCGCAGTTTTCCAATCCTTTGCGCAGTGCCTGAGTATGGGCGCGGAAGGTGGAGAGAATGAAATTGTCCTGCCGCCAGACGCGGCGCGGATTACCGAGGGGGTAGCGGTTTAAAATGCGATGTTCCATGAAGGTGCTCCTCCGTTTACTTTTTAGTTCTTCGATCTTTTAAATACCATGGCAGATAAGCGAGTATGAACATGAGGGTGATCACAAAGAACATTACCGCCACGCGCAAGAGAAAATTCGGCGGGAGAATATCCAAAATCGAGGGAGTGTCTTCGGGCTTTGCCATGAAAAGATAATTGGCACCGGGCCCCAGAATGCGGTTGGCGGCATAGGCGATGACAGCGAGAACTATCAGCGCACCGTATGATCGAAACAAGGAACGCCACGTCGGGCGCATTTTATGTACAAAGATCATGTAAAAAATAGCGACATATCCCAAAAGATGTTCCGCCCAGAACTGGTAATACCGAAAACGGGTGGGACCGGTATAGGTGATGACGGTGGGGGTGATGAGGGCAAACAGGGTGCCCGAAAACAGCCAGAAATAGGCAATGTCGAACAGCTGTTGGGATCGGCCCGACAACATATAACTGCAAAAAACAACACCCCATCCGCACACAGTGATGGGCAGATGATCCACCGCGTTGGCCCCGAGCGAAGGCATGGCCACCAAGCGCCAAAAATAAGAGAACTCCGACAGAATCAGCGCAAAGGCGAGTGTCCAGCGGAATGTGCTCTCGTGCTTCGAGTGAGCGAGCGAGTCGCGAAAGCGATATATCAGAAGAATCACCGCGACACCGATCAAAATTGGCAAGACGTGTGCCAAGGTGAAATTCTGAAACTCCACCGTGTCACCCTTGCCGAAGAAATAGCGTAAAACGTCTTTCATGCATATACACCTCACCGGGTAGTATACCACATTCCGCACGGTTTGACAACCGAAAAGCGCCAATTATGTCGATTGCGTTTCGTAAAAAATAGAGAAAACCTGCCTTTTGGCGTTGTATCCGTAAGGACACGGCGCCAAAAGGCAGGTTCTCTTTGCTTGTCTCCTTATTTCTTCGGTCGGGGTAACGCTTCCGGCAACACATAGTGCTGCGGCATACCGTTTTTCATGTGAAAGTTCTGTTCGCCCTGAATCAGCGGTAAGGTGTAACGAATCGCCGCCTCCGTGACGTCATTGCCTTCGGCGTTGATCCATTCTGTGGGGAAATATTTGACGCGATTTGCAACACGCGAGGCATCCACCGATTCAATGCGGATGTTATAGGGGTGTTCCGATACGCGACGGAACACCATCATCTTACCGGAGTGTCCGTTCAAAGCGGCATTCACTGCCGCGCCGCCGATACGTTCCGCTTCGGTGATGTCGCGTTTGGAACTGAGGTGCGAGGAACAGCGCTGCATTACGTTCAATTCGATTGAACGGACTTTGCAGCCCATCTCACGGGCGATGATCTTTTCGAGCGCTTTGCCCACACCCGCCAAATACTTATGACCGAACGCATCGTTTTTGCCCGACTGGAACGTTTCTTCCACTTCCTCGGCAGAGAGTTCCACGCCTTCCGACACAGCGACGATCACGGCCGGATAGGTCTTTTGCACACGACGGCAATCTTCAACAAACTGTTTGACAGAGAAGGGGCGCTCGGGCAGATAGAGCAGATGTGGCGCGACCTCTCCGTTGACACGCAGCACCGCAGAGGCGGCGGTGAGCCAGCCCGTGTCGCGGCCCATAATTTCCACAATGGTGACCGAATCGACCGAATAGACGCTGCTGTCGCGTGCGATTTCCTGCACGGTGGTGGCAATATATTTTGCGGCCGAACCAAAGCCGGGAGTATGGTCCGTTTCCGGCAGATCGTTATCGATGGTTTTCGGAACGCCGATCACTGCAATATCAATGCCGTTGGCCTTAAAATAGCGGTCAAGTTTCATCACGGTATCCATCGAATCGTTGCCGCCGATGTAAAAGAACGCGCCGATATTTCGTGCACGCAGTGTGGCGACTATGGTTTCGTATACCGCATCCCCACTGTCGGGTGCCGGCAGTTTGTAACGGCAGGAACCCAGCACGGTGGAGGGGGTTTGACGAATCAATTCTACGTCTTCATCGCTGACGATAATGGAATTCAGATTCACGAAGTTATCGTATATAAGCCCTTCCACACCGTTGACGGCGCCGTACACCGTTTCGATATCCTCGTATTTGGTGGCATGGCGAAATACGCCGAGCAAGGATGCGTTGATGGCACAAGTGGGACCGCCCGACTGAGCAACCGCAATATTCATAACGAAAAAACTCCTTATATCTGATTTTAATTTCATATTACCACAAAAAACGGCAAATAACAAGATAAAGCGCCCAAGAAAGCGAAAGTTTTAATGGGTTTTGCGATATTGCAAGGCAGAGACCCCCACTTCCTTTTTAAAGGTTTTCATGAAATGGTTTTCATCCTGAAAACCGCAGGAAAGAGCGACCGAGGAGACCGAAAGTTCGGTGGTGCAAAGCAATTCACGCGCCAGTGCCATGCGCTGCGATATCACGTAACGGCTGACGGTCATGCCGTATTGTGCTTTGAACCGGCGTAGGAGGTGTGCATGGCTG
>JAZODN010000085.1:0-19565 GCA_045597045.1 Acutalibacteraceae bacterium | reverse complement strand
AACGCGTGCGATACCGCTTGCAACGTGTGCGGTACCACGCGCAGCATCACCCACACCTACAGCAGTACCTGTGACAGAAACTGTAACGTATGCGGTGGGACACGCACGACCTCGGTCTCACACTCCTATGGCGGCAGTTGTGACACCACCTGCAACAAGTGCGATGCCACGCGCACGGCAACGGCGGCACACACCTATGACAACACGTGCGACGTTACCTGTAACGTGTGCGGTGAAATGCGTGCGATCGAGCACACGTGGTCGGACGAGTGCGATCTCGCTTGCGACGTGTGCGGCGTGGTGCGCGTTGCATCGACGGCGCACACCTACGATAATACCTGTGACACGGAGTGTAACCTCTGCGGTGAGGTGCGCGTGATCACCCACACATGGTCGAGTGAATGCGATCTCGCATGTGACGTGTGCGGCGTGGTGCGCGTTGCATCGACGGCGCACACCTACGACAACACCTGCGATACGGAGTGCAACCTTTGCGGTGCAACCCGTACGATCACCCACACATGGTCGGGTGAATGCGATCCGGCTTGTGACGTGTGTGGTGCGACCCGTGAGGCGGCGGTTGAGCACACCTACGATAATGCCTGCGACACGGAGTGCAATCTTTGCGGTGCGACCCGTGAAACTCAACACATATGGGATAACGCTTGCGACATGGTCTGCAACATTTGCCAAGCGTGGCGTGCCACCGAGCATATTTATACTGCCGTGTGCGACACGGATTGCAATGTGTGCGGCGTGATGCGTACCGTCACGGCAGAACACACCTACACCGACGATCGCGATGCCATCTGCGACAAGTGCGGCTATGAACGCGAGGTGGCGACCGTCCTTTTGGGTGACGTGGACGGTAACAACAAGATGGATTCCACCGATGCGCGGTTGGTGTTGCAATATGCCGTGGGTAAGATCGGCGACAAGGCGCTTGCCGTTGATGCCGCCGACGTGGACGGCAACGGCAAGATCGACTCCACCGATGCGCGATTGATTTTGCAGTTTGCGGTGGGCAAGATCACGAAATTCCCGGCAAAATAAGGACTATACAACAAACGAGCGTATGTATCGGACAGATACATACGCTCGTTTCTTTGCTATGCAGATTACACACAAATTTCGCAACGGCTGCCGCCGTCGGGGGTTTTGGTAACTACTACCTGGGGCTCGATCTTGGCTTTCAGTTCCCTCACGTGGGAGATGACGCCCACCAAACGGTTGCCCTCGGTCAATTCGGTGAGGGTGGCGACCGCCGTGTCCGCCGATTTTGGGAACCGCAACCCGTATGGCCGTGTGGTTCAAACGAAGTTTGAAACGAACTCCAAGGGTGAGGCTTCTATGATGCCGAAGCCTTGGCAGCAACAGTCCGGGGGACTGTTGCGCTCGTGAGAAGAAAGTCCCACCCCCGCAGCCAACAATGCGAACCGATTTAGCTATCGGCGCAGAAAAGTTCGAAACCACAACGGTTTCGAACTTTTTCTACGCAGATTTACGAAGTTGAATTTTATAGATCTCTTACATCAAAAACATTTACCGGGGAGGACTTGAACTGAAATTTTACAGCAAATTACGGATTTTTATTTGAAAAAAGATGGATATGTGTTATACTACTTTTAGAAAGCAGGTGATATATTTTGAAAATCACAGTAGTACAACCCCCATATTTTATGGGTGATAATCCTGATGAAAAAATCGCAGATTTTTTGATAAAGGAACTGCAAACAATTGAAAAAGATTCTTTCATCGTTTTGCCCGAATATTCGAATGCAGGCGGTATATCCGATATTGAAAGCGAAAAAGCTGCCTTGCCTCGCGCAAACAAAATGTTGAAAACGGTAGCTGCCATTTCCAAAGAAAGGGCTGCCTATGTTGCCATCAATGTTTTGGAGGACAGAAGCGGAGAAATTAAAAACAGTACATATTTGTTTGACAAAAAGGGAAATGTGGCCTTTATTTATGATAAAATCCATCTTCCGCCAAGTGAGATCGCCTTAGGTGTCCAATACGGAGACGGTGCTTGTGTTTGCGATTTGGACGGTATGCGCTTTGGCTTTTTGACTTGCTATGATGTGTATTTTAATGAGCAGATAGAATATTTGGCATCGCAAAAACCTGACATAATACTGATTCCCGGTTATCAGCGCGGTGAAGCGACGGATATTATTCGGGCTCAAACAAAATTAATTGCTTTTCGTTGCAATAGCTTTGTAGCAAAATCTTCTTATTCTATGGGAAGCGATGAAAAAGGCGGATGTTCGATGATTGTATCACCCGACGGAAAGATACTTCAAGATATGGGGAAATCAATAGGCGCAGTTTCTGCCAATATCGAACCTAAAGAAAAACATATGCGAACTGCGGGGTTTGGCGGCGATATGATTCGCAATGATGATTTTATAAATATCGGTCTGCGTCCCGGAGTCTTCAAAAAATAGCCGATATCCAAATCGGTGCAACTTACCAAAAAAGCAATCCACATCCGTGGGTTGCTTTTTGGTTGCAAAGGATATCCATTTTTACTTGCATCTCTCATATTTGCATGATACAATATCAATGGCGAGAAATGTCGCTGTGTGTCTGCTCAAAAAAGCCGCTTATCTAAAGCGAAAAGTCGTAAAGTGAAACAGGGAGGTTATTATGGAACGCGCATTACATGTGGATTTTGATAAAACTACCGGTCCTGTCCGACCGATGCACGCAACCAATAACGGCCCTATAAGCGGTGTCGGTTTTGGTGGGCAGAGCACAAACGGGTTTGCGCTCTGGAAGCAGGCCGGTATCCCTTATGTGCGCACCCATGACTCCTCATTTTGCAGCGATTACGGTGGGGAACATACTGTGGATATACATGCCGTGTTCCCGGATTTTGATGCGAATGCAGACGAGCCTGCTTCTTACGATTTTATTGTAACCGACCACTATTTAAAGCAGATACAGGATTGCGGCTCGAAGGTCTTTTACCGACTCGGCAGTAAGATAGAGCATGAAGCGAAAAAATACAACACCCTTCCGCCCAAGGATTTTGCCAAGTGGGCACAGATCTGCGAGCATATCATTATGCATTACACGCAAGGCTGGGCCAACGGATTTTACTACGACATGCCGTATTGGGAGATATGGAACGAGCCGGATCTGGATCCCGAAGACGCTCAAAACAAACGCACTTGGGGCGGTACCGTAAAACAATTTTATGAATTTTATGAGATGGTTGCTACACATCTGAAAGCGCGCTTTCCGCATTTAAAAATCGGCGGTCCTGCATCGGCATACCGCGAAGATTGGATCGACGGATTTTTGAAATATCTGAGCGCCGATAACAAACGTGCTCCACTCGATTTCTTTTCTTGGCACTGTTACGGCGTTGCACCCGAAAAAATGTATCAACGCAGCGAATATATCAAAGCCAAATTGAAGGAGTACGGTTACGCCCAAACCGAAAGCATATTGAACGAATGGAACTACATAAAAGGTTGGGACCAATTTGTTTACAGTATGAAGCACATTCTTTCCATGAAAGGCGCCGCTTTTAACGCAGCGTGCATGTGCGGCTGCCAAAACAACACCGCCATTGATATGCTGATGTATTACGATGCACGTCCAAGCCGCTATAACGGTATGTTTGATTTTTATACGAACGAACCACTCAAAGGCTACTATCCGTTTCGCATGTTTGACGTGTTGTATGGGCTTGGAACGGCTTGCGAATGCGTTGCAGACGGCAACGGGATCTACGCCGCTGCCGCCAAAAACGAAGCCGACACGGCAGTCATGATCAGTTACTATACCGATGACGATACCTGCGCGGAGCCTTGTGACATTCGATTGGATCTCAAATGCGAAAATCAAAGATATGCGATGTTTTTACTGGACGGCCAAAAGAACGCCGAGAGGGAAGGTACGGTCGCGCGTGACGGCAAAATTCAACTGATGCCGAACACGGTGTGCTTGTTGAAATCCATCGTATGACCGTTCGGTTTTGATTGAGTAATGTAGTCAAAGTACAGTTTTTGTCTGCACGACATCGCGTGCCGACAGTTTTAAAAAGACAAAACCGAACAGAAAACGGTCGGGTGACACCGGCGCGGCATTTTGCCGGCGAACGCGTCAAAAAGACGGCTCAATCGTTCAGGTTTGAACAAAGGAGAAGGCAGTGATGAGAATGGGTAAAACACAAAAGATCGTTTTTTCGGCCATGTTTTTGGCTATCGCCTATGTGATGCCGTTTTTGACCGGTCAGATACCCGAGATCGGTGCCATGCTTTGTCCGTTACATATACCGGTGCTGCTTTGCGGTTTTGTTTGCGGTGCCCCGTGGGGGGCGGCGGTCGGCTTTGTCGCGCCGTTATTCCGTTCGCTCACACTCGGTATGCCGCCGTTGTTTCCCACGGCACTTTGCATGGCGTTTGAACTGGCAACCTACGGCGCCGTTGTCGGATGGATGCGTCGGGCTCTCCCACGTACAAAGCCAAACATTTATCTTTCTTTGTTGGTGGCAATGCTCGTGGGGCGTGCGGTGTGGGGATGTGCCATGTTCGTTTGTTTGGGGGCTGCGGCAGACAGATTCACCTTTGCGGCATTCGTGGCCGGTGCGTTCACAAACGCTATCCCGGGCATCCTTTTGCAAATGACAGCGGTGCCGATTTTGGTGATGCTGTTGGAAAGCCGGAAGATGCTGCATCCGAAGGAATACTGAGAAACCGTTGAAAAATACGGACGCTTATGGTACAATAAATTGATATGTGAATTTTCGAACGGAAATGGGGTCTTTTTGTGTTTTTAAGCATTATCATTCCCGTTTACAACGCGGAAAAATATCTTGAGGAATGCTTGCAATCCTGCTTGGATCAGGATGTGGAAAAAGAGGACTACGAGATCGTTTGCATCAATGACGGATCAAAAGACGGCAGCTTGCCGATTTTGCAGCGCTGTGCACAGATGCATTCGAACGTGCTGGTGATCGACCAGCCAAACAGCGGTGTATCGGCCACCCGTAACCGTGCGATGCAGGTGGCGAAGGGCGATTATATTTGGTTTGTGGATGCCGATGATTTTATTAAGCCTAATTGTTTGGCGCGGTTAAAAGCGGCGGCTGCAAACCAGGATATTGTGAACTTCGGTGCGTATGCCTTTGCGGAGACCTTCACCGCCGAAGAGAAGCAGTTGTTTTTGGAAGACCGCCTGCCGCCCAACGAGACGTATTGGGGGTTTGCGTGTTTTCATCTTTATCGGAACGCGTTGATCAAAGAGAACGGCTTGGCGTTGAACGAGGCGATCAAATATGGTGAAGACGAAGTGTTTTATAACGACGTGTATGCCGTTGCCGAACGAGTAATTCGTTTGGATGAGACGTTTTACTATTACCGCCAAAACCCCAACTCGGCCACCAATACGGTGATCGATCCTAAAAAGCTGCTCATACGTGCCCATTCGGTGCTGCTTTCGATTGAAATTTTAAAAAGCGGCATTGAGAGTGGTCGGTATACCAAAGGGTTTTCCCGCGAGTTTTTGGCGGCGCGGTATGCGGCGCTGCCACACTGTTTCCAAAGCATTCCGTTGAAAGAGACGCGTCGGCTTTTCAAGGAGATGGAAGAACGCGGCCTGTTTGATTGGGAAAAGCTGAGGGATGTTCACCTGATGCCCAAGGGTGAGATTAAACGCACATATTTAAAATATCATTTGAAGATCCGTTTTAAGGCGGCATACCGCAAGCGGCGCGGCGTTGTTCACAAGTGCCTGCCGAAAGCGCTGTGTAACAAATTGGATCGCGCGCTGCATATGAACTGAAAAAGCCGACCGAAAGGGGAAAGGTTCCCGTTTCGGTCGGCTTTTTTTATACGATCTCAAAAAATGTATCGGGGTGGTTTGGATCAAACGCTTCGTTTGCCCACATTACCGTAACCAGATCTTCGGTCTCGGAAAGGTTGATGATGTTGTGGGTGTAGCCCGGCAACATGTGCACGGCTTCTATCTTTTCGCCCGATACGCGGAATTCCCACGTCTCGTCGGTGTCGATCTTCCGCTGCTGGATCAGGGCTTCACCGTGTACCACAATGAAAAATTCCCATTTGGTGTGATGCCAGTGCTGCCCTTTGGTGATGCCCGGTTTGGAGATGTTCACCGAAAACTGACCGCAGTTTTCGGTCTTCAGCATCTCGGTGAACGAACCGCGCGCATCCACGTTCATCTTCAGCGGAAAGGACACCTTTTCACGCGGGAGATACGACAGATAGGTGGAATAGAGTTTTTTGGCAAAACTGCCGTTCGGAATGGAGGGCACCTGCAAAGAGGTTGGTTGCTCTTTAAAGGCGTGAAGCAACTCGACGATCTCGCCCAACGTCACCTTGTATCGGGTGGGAACGGCGCAGAACTCGCCGTCCTCGCAAAGCACGGTCTCGATCCCGTCAAAGGTGCAGCGATGCTCAGGTCCGATGAGGATATTCAGCATTTCATTTACCAGGTCGTCAATATACGTCAGCTCCAGCTGGATATCCGGGCTGTCTACCGTGATGGGAACATCGTTGGCAATGTTGTTGCAGAAGGTGGCGATCACGCTGTTGTAGTTCGGGCGGCACCACTTGCCGAACAGGTTGGTAAAACGATACACAAACACCTTAGCGCCCGTCTCTTCACCATAGGCAAAGAACAGATCCTCGCTCGCTTTTTTGCTCTTGCCGTATTCGCCGTTATAGCGGCCGATCAAGGTGGCTTGCAACGAGGAGGAGAGCATGACGGGGCAGGTGTTGTTATATTTCTTTAAAGTGTTCAACAATTGTTCGGAAAAGCCGAAATTGCCCTGCATAAACTCCTCTTGGTTCTGAGGACGGTTCACACCGGCAAAATTGAAAACAAAATCTGCGTTTTTGCAGCCTTCCTCCAACACGGAGACGTCGGAATCAATGTCATAAAGATAGAGGGAGTCTACCTGCAGCGCAGGGCGCGTTTTATCCTTGCTGTCACGCACGCTTTTCAGTGCGGCGGCCACGTTCTTTCCAATGAAACCATTTGCGCCGGTAATCAGTATGTTCATACGTTTACTCCTCAAAAACAAAATAGAGTGTTACCTACGTTTCCACAGATAATGAAATTATAACATAGCGCCGCCAAAAGGTCAAGGTTTAAGTCGCAAGTGCGCCATTAAATACCGTAGAGTATGTGCAGATTGCGCAGATTGGCATCTGCTACCGTGTCATTCACGGCGTAGGCGTGGTTTTCCAAATCACCGCAGGTACGTTCAGAAAGCGCTTGCTCTTTCAGTTGTGCGATCACCGCGGCGGCTGCCTGTTCGATCACGGAGCTTTTTTTATCGGCGTGTGCCGTTTTGTTGTCGGTGGTGAGAAGCCATTCCAGCGGCTCGCTTAACGTGGCAAGACAGTGCAGATCGCGCAGTGCGCGAAACTGCCATTTGTAGTAGGGGATATAGGTGCGGTTCAACAAAAACACCGCGTGCAGGGTGTGCTTTACGAACTCGCAAACCGAAAGTTGTGCGGCGGCGGTATCGCCGCGGAGCAGACAGCGCGGATAGTTGTATTGTCCGGCTTGCCCCATCATCAACAGGTGACCGGCCAGCTTTTTGCGGCGCACGTCTTCCGGCAGATATCTCAATTTTTCACGCACGGCGCTGAACAGTGCGCAGTCATCGCGGAAAAGGCGGCCGTTGGTCACTTCGGCCAGTGATTGCTCCGGCACCATAAACCACTCGGCAGTGGTGAGAGTGCCATCGGCCCGTCCGGTTTTCTCCTGCAAAAACTCACTTAAACGCAGCACCCCGTGGCGGTTGCCGCCCACCGGCGAGAGTGGCCCACGCGTGTAACCCATGAAGTCGCGCGGCAGTTTGGCATAGGCGCGTTCCAGCAAAAAGGCGGTGCGGCGGTCTACCGTGTCTTCATCGGGCAAAAACAGACAAAAACCCGGCTCAAAGTCGTGGTCGTGTGAAAGATCGTCATCAAATCCAAAGCATTCCGAACCGCTTCCCACAAGGCCGATCGCGATCTGTGGCAGCAGGGTGGAGAACTGTTCTTTCAGCATGGGTGCACCGTATTCTTCGTAAAATTTCGCGGAAAGTTCAAGCCCCTTCATAAATACGTGCTGCCCTCGCTTTCAATTCTTTCTCATACGCAAAACGGCCGTAATAACCGAACACCGTTGCACATTTTTCGCACACAAAGGCATAATATCCGTCGCGCACGCCGTGGGCCTCCAACAGCACCGTCGCATCGTCCAGCAACTGCTCAATTTGCTCTGCGGCCGTTAACAGCCCATGTTCCGCCTCGGCGGCGGATGCCATGTTCAGATAGGTGATCGCCACTTCAAGACGGCCGTTTTCGGTCTGCTGCATCACCTCAACGGCGCGACGATACAGTGCGGCCGCCTCTTCGAAGCGGTTAAGATCCACCAAGGCCAGTGCCATGTTGTTGTATAACCCTCCGCGCCGTGCGTCCTGCGGCGGCAGTTCGCGCTCGTAAACCGTTCGCGCCTGCTCATAAAGCGGCAGTGCGCGGGCGGCGTCTCCGAACGCTTTGTATACGGTGGCGACATTCAAAAAGGTGGTGGCAGCACCGACCTGTTCGGAAAGGTTGTGGCGTGTCACCGTCTCCAGTGCCGCTTCGGCAACCGCCAACGCCGACTCACGTTCGCCCAGCTTGCGGTGCAGACCCATTAACTCGTTACGGATCAAGAGGGCGGTTTTATGGTCCCGTGCGGCTTCAGCTTCGACCAGCCAATAGGTGAGATGCCGCTTGGCGGCTCCGTAATCGTTGCGGTTGAGATGACTGTCCAGTTTGTCCAAGATACGTGTGCGGTCGAGCATACGGCCCCCCCTTGTTCCTTACTGTATATCTCAAGTATAGTACACGTTGCGGCGTTTTGCAAGAATAACTTTGCTTTTCAATCGGCGATTTCGGGTGATGAGGATACCGTTGGGATGTTCGTCGAATGCGGCGCAAAAGTTTGCTCGGTTTGTGCGTTGTGATGGCGCACGTAATCACGCGGTGAGACCCCGAGCACTTGCTTGAAAACCGTGGAAAAATACAACGGATCCGAAAAGCCGGAAAGTAAGGCTACGTTTTTAATAGAGTCCAGACCGTTGTTTAAGAGTGAGATAGCATATCGGATGCGCAAGGTGCGCAGGTATTCCGAATAGGGGGAACCCGTTTGCTTTTTGAATACATGAGAGAGGTATTTCGCATTGTATCCCAACTCCTTTGCCAACGCTGTCAACGAAAGCGCGGCGTTGGTAAAATGGGTTTCCGTCAGACCGATGATACGATCGATCAACTCGTTTTGCGGTGTGCAATTTTTATGCAGACAAGAAAAGGTGTAAAGTAAAATACTTTCCCCTACCAGATCAACCGTTTTATCCGAAGCGCGTGCTAAACTATCCTTCCACAAGGGGATAAGGCTGTCGAACCCTGTGAAACAGCGAGTTTCACACCGAACGTGAAAGCGGTCGAACAAGGTATCGGCGCGAGCGCCCTCGAAAGCGATATACATGTATTCACAGATCCCTTCGCTTTCGATGTAAAGTGTTTCACCTTTAAATCCAAACAGCACGCTGCCGCTGTTCACAGGGAAACAGAGCTGATCACACACGGCGGTACCGTTGCCTTTCGTGAAGAGGAGAAGAGTGTGGGTTTTCAAAACGTTGGGGTAACGTATCACCTCGGGATTGGATTCGTAAACGAAACAAGTGATACGCAGATCGCTGGTGTAGGAAGAAGAAACAAACTTGCAAATGTTCCGATCCTTCACAATATCACCTCCAGACATATTATAACGCATTTTTTCGCCGAAATCAATCGAAAAACAAACGAAATTCCATAAAAAGATGGAAAAAAACCATTGTAAAAACAGCGAGAACACGATATAGTGAACACAAAGGGGGGCACCTTATGTATTATGCGTAGACGTTGCTTTCGGTTTTGATGTTCGGCGGTTGTTTTTATTTGAAGGACATCTTCCGCCGCACCATGGGAAGCGGCTGGGCTGTCAGCTTGCAGTATTCGCTTTTTGCTTCGCTGGCGGGATTGGTTGTGCTGCTGTCGGTCAACGGCTGGCGATGGGAATTTACACCGTTTACGCTGCTGATGGCGCTTGCCTCCACCCTCAACGGCGTGCTGTTCGGCTATTGCAGTTTTAAAGCACTGGATAAGATCAATTTGTCGCTGTTTTCGCTGTTTTCCATGCTTGGCGGCATGGCGTTGCCGTTTTTGCAAGGAATTGCGTTTTACGGTGAAGCGGTGACGGTTGCCAAGATCGTGTGTATCCTGTTGATTACGGCGGCACTGGCATTGACGGTGGAACGCGGTGAGAAAAAACGCGGCGGCACGTGGTATTATATCGGTGTGTTTGTGTGTAACGGTATGTCGGGTGTGCTGACAAAGATCTTTACCGAAGCGCCGTATGAAAAGGCGAGTGCCGCCGGATATTCGGTTTTGGCTGCCGTGTGCGGTGTGGTAACGTCGGCTTTACTGTTGATACCGTTTTGGGTGCGCGGCGACGTGCCACGCCCCACAAAGCGCGGCGTGGCGGCCGGTGTGGCTTCGGGGGCGCTCAATAAAGTGGCCAATTTCATCTTGGTGGTGGCGTTGGCGCATCTCGATGCTTCGGTGCAATATCCTATGGTAACGGGAGGCGTGATGATCGTATCTACCGCGTTGTGCTTTGTAAACAAGACCAGACCCACGGTACGGGAGTTGTGGTCGGTTGGTCTGGCGTTTCTCGGCATGCTGGCGCTGTTTGTTATTCCAATGTAAAACAAGGAGGAGTTGCTATGAAAAAGGTTCGTTTGGGGATTTTCGGTGTTGGTGTGCGCGGCATCTATATCGGCCGTGATGCGATGTTGGCCGGTGCCGAGATCGTGGCAGTGTGTGATTTCCGCGAAGAGTGTTTGCAGCAGGCGGTCAAAGAGTTTGGTCGCGACGTGGCATGCTATCGCACTTTTGATGAGTTTATCGAACAGGATATGGATGCGGTGGTGTTAGCCAACTTCTTCCATGAGCATGCGCCGTATGCCATTCGCTGTTTCGAAAAAGGGCTCCACGTCTATTCCGAATGTATCAGTAACGGCACGATGGCTGAAGGCGTAGCGTTAACTCGTGCGTTCGAAAAAAGTAATGCTATCTATTACTTAGCAGAAAATTATCCGCAGATGAAATTTAATCGTGAGATGCGGCGCGTTTGTGAAGGCGGTACACTCGGTAAGATTTTGTATGCCGAAGGGGAATACAATCATCCGGGAAACGCCTTTGACGTGACGTTTAAAAAGGATTACAACTATTTCCCCGAGCACTGGCGTAATTATTTGCCGCGTACATATTACGTGACGCATTCACTCGGTCCCATTATGCGCGCAACAGGTGCTACGCCGCGCCGTGTGACCGCAATGGCCGCATTTGCTCCTATTACGGAGGAGGAGGCACCCACGGCCAATTTCAACGGCGACCGCGTAGCGATTATTACAACGCAAAACGACGATGGCTCGATCTTTCGTTTCACGGGGTGTGCCGCTTTTGGGGCGCACCACAATGCATACCGTATCTGCGGAACAAAAGGCTCCATCGAAAATCTGCGCGGCATGGGTGAGCAGGTAATGCTGCGGTATAACGATTGGGAAAAGCCTGAAGGGGTGCGCGATGGATTGTACGATCCCGATTGGAACGATCGCGACGAAGATCTGATCAAGAAAACGGGCCATGGCGGTGGAGATTATCTCAGTGTACGCAACTTTCTTACGTGTGTGCGCGAGGGGCGTCAGCCGGAGCACCCGTTCGATCTGCACAGTGCGGTGGCGATGTCTTCGGTAGCCATTTTGGGGCACCGTTCGGTGCTTTCGGGCGGCGTGCCGTTCGATATTCCCGATTTCCGGGACGAAGGCGCGTGCCGACAGTATGAAAACGATTATGACACGCCGTTTTACGGTACCGACGGCAGCAAACCGACGATTCCGTGCTGTTCACACCCGGATTTTGCGCCGAGCGAAAGACAGATAAACGCCTACCGCAAAGTGTTGGGGATTGAGTAAACAAAAAAGTTGTCTGTTAGGCCAAGTATCCTTACGGGTGCTTGGCCACGGGCAACTTTTTGCTTTCGAAATCATTTCGATACAGTAAAAATAGGTTGAATTTTTAAAGTTGTTTGTTATAATGGTAGGAAAGGGGGAGATGCTTTGAAAACGTGGAATTTGAACGGTGAGTGGTCGCTCGCTTGCTATGACTATCGCGATACCATGCCGCAAACGGCGGATTTCGGTGAAGCGAAGATGATTTTGACCGCGGCTGTGCCGGGGGATGTGCATGCCGACCTGCAAAAGGCCGGGTTGCTCGACGAGGTGTTTTACAGCGACAATTATTTGAAAGCCGCTTGGGTACCGGAAAGTGACTGGTGTTACACGCGTGAGTTTACGGTGGACGCTCTGGAGGCGCGCAGTGAACTGGTGTTTGAAGGTTTGGATCTATACGCCGTTGTGTATTTGAACGGACAAAAGGTGGGGGAGAGTGAAAACGCCCTCATTATGCACCGCTTCAACGTGGCCGGCGTGATTCACGAGGGTGTCAACACCCTTTCGGTCTATTTCCGTTCGGTGCGCAAGATCAGCGCAGCCTTCCCCAAACAGAATTACGGCGGTTGTTTTGATACGGCGCGTCTGTTTATGCGCAAAGCGCAGTGTCAGTTCAGTTGGGACTGGGCACCCGCGCTGCCGGCGGTGGGGATCTGGCAGGACGTGAAGCTGATTACCCGTGCAGGACACCGCATTCTTTCTCACCGCTTTGATACCCGTTTGGATGGCCGTGTGACGTTGTTTTTTGAGATCGACGGCGAAGGTGCCAAATGGTCGGGCGATGCGCAGGAATTTGAGCGTAAGCTTATTTCGGTGGACGTGCCGCAAGCCGAACGCAAGTATGCGGTACGCCTTGCGGTGCAAAACGGCGACAAGACCATTGAGGTGGAGCGTGAGTTCCAGGATTACCGCGAGTTCTTTACTTTCACGGTGGAGGATCCGCAGCTGTGGTGGCCGCACGATATGGGAGAACAGCCGCTGTACCCGTATACTTTCTCGTATTTTGAAGACGGCGTGTTGAGCGATGAGGTGTGCGGTCGCTTTGCCATTCGCACGGTGGAACTCAACGAAGAGCCGCGCGATAACGGTGAAGACGGTTTAAAGTGTGAACTGCTGATAAACGGTGAGCGTACCTTCTTGAAGGGTGGCAACTGGGTTCCGATGGATTGCTTCCCCGGCACGGTGGAGGATGCACGCTATCGCCGTGTTTTGAACGAGGCAAAGTGCGGCAACGTGAACGCTTTCCGCATTTGGGGCGGCGGTATTTATGAAAAAGACATATTCTATGACCTCTGTGACGAACTCGGCATTCTTATCTGGCAGGATTTGGCGTTTGCCTGCGCCGAAGTGCCGGTGGATCACCCCGGTCTGCTCGACTTGATCAAAGTTGAGATCGACACGGTGGTGCGCCGTTTGAGCAATCACCCGTGTATTGCGCTGTGGTGCGGCGGCAACGAGCGCAACGGCTGTTTCGGTTACTTCCCCTGCCTTGGTGAAGATCTGTTCCTCTATACCATGCGAGGAATCGTGAACGGGCTCGATCCGTCTCGCCCGTACGTGGACGGCAGCCCCTACGGTTATAACCACATGGGGGGACGCGTGCGCAGCGGTGATCACCACACCTCCGCGTTTAATATCGGCAGCACGTTGGATTGGAATGAACGCCGCGAACTTTTTAAGACCACCACCAGCGGCATGGCGACTGAGGTAGGGTGCATGGGATTCCCACCGATGAGCAGTTTGAAGAAATATATCCCCACCGAGGAAATGACATACGACAGCCGCGTGATCGATCTGCACTTCGTGCGTAATCCGCACGACGGTGAGGGCAAGGGCTTCTTAGAAAAGGAATACGAGTTGGCAAACGATATGTTTGGCGTCTGTGCCGACTTTGCCGATTTTGCAAAAAAATCGGCCTGTGTGCAGTCGGAATTCGTGATGCTGGATACCACCTTCCACCGCAGCCGTAAGGGCAACTGTGCAGGCTCGCTTTTGTGGATGTATAACGATTGCTGGCCGTGCGGCACGTGGTCGGTGGTGGATTACTATCTCGAGCCGAAGGCGGCGTACTACGCTCTCAAGCGTGCGTGTGAGCCGGTGGCGGCGGTGATTGCCAAGCGTCCCGATGGGTTAGGTGCTTATGCGGTGAATGACACGCGCCATGATGTGGTTGGTACGCTTACGGTAGGGCAGATGGACGTGGATGGCACGGTGGTGTTCCGCGAGGTGCGCGACATCACCGCCCCGGCACTCACGTCGGTGAAGGTGCACGATTTTTCGGGGGCGGATACCACGCGCCCGAACAGTTTTGTGTTTGTGCGGTTTACCTACGATGATAAGCAGACCGGGCAGGTGTGGTTCTTCCAAAATTGGCGTGATATCGTTTGGGAGCAACCGCATCTTACCGTTACGGCCGATCAAACGGATAAGCATCGCATCACCGTTACTCTCACAGCGGAAAAATACACCCGTTTTGTGCGCTTGCAAGGGCTCGGCGACGGTGTGATCTACAGTGACAACTATTTCGACCTGTTACCGGAACAAAAAAAGACGGTTACCATCACCGCCGAAAAAGCGATCTCCATGGACGATATCACGGTGGATCATTGGCTCACCGATTGGATGGAATAAAACACAAAAAAGACATAAAGAAAAAGCAGAGTGACCTCTGCTTTTTCTTTATGCTTTGGGAAACTGTGTGATTTTCTTCACCGTATATTGTAAGATCAAACGGGCGTCGGTGGAGTTTACAAGGCTGTCGCCGTTCACGTCTGCCACCGCAAGATCCAGTGCGGCGGCAGAAATCTTTTTCACGGTGTATTGCAGCACCAAACGGGCATCAGTGGAGTTTATAAGGCCGTCGCCGTTCACATCGCCCAACAGCAGCGCGGGAATTGTCTTGCCGCGTTCAAACACCTTGCCGCACACACGGCACACCGTGTCGCCGCTGTAGCCGTCTTTGTCGGCGGTAGGGGCAACATAGCCGTGTAACGTTTGATCGTGTCCTTCGGGAAAGTAGACTGTCGGGACGCTTTCCGTGATACCGAAGCGGTCGGCAAACGTTTTATCACAATCGGTGCATTCCCAATGCGATTCCCAGCCGATATCGGTGCAACTGACATCCTTTTTTGGTTGGTAGGTTAGCAGATGTTCTCCCATTACAAGGCAATCCAAGCCGAATAAATAGCCGCGCGATGCGTCGTTTTTTCCGATCACACGGATAACAAGCTCGTGCACGCCTTTGGTGAGCGATACGTGGTGAAGGGGGGTGACAGCCGAGCGATAGACCTTCGTGTTATAGCAGTCAATGGGGTTGCCCAGTACCTCGCCGTCCAGCAACAGCTGTACGGTAGCGTAATCGGGTGCTGTGCAGAAAACGGAAGAGAGGAGCCCTTCGTAATCGACATCCACATGAAACTGCAACCGCACTTCGGCATCACGGTTTACCGTGATACCCGAAAACAACTGTTTACCGCCGCTGAAATTGCCTGCTGCGGGCCAATCGGTTGCCATGTTTTGAACTGTCAGGTTGCTGCTGCCGTTAATGGCGATGGCTGTCATATCCTCGCCTTCGATAGTGTTGTGATCGGCAGGCTGCTGACACTTTGCTGCTTCGGTGAGGGAGAGATAACGCCATGCGGTTTCCTCTTCCTCCGTGTAGGTCACGGGGGTATAGGGATCGGTGCCGTCTGCACTTAAGTACCAGTAAGCCGTGGCGAGATATTGCACCTTGTCGTTGCCGTAGAATTTTTCGATGGCCGCTTCAAAGGAGGTTTGGAAGGGGATATTGTCTGCCAAGTGGAAGCGCACGTTGTTGTAGTCGCCCGCTTTACCCTGCAGACCGGTTGTCTGGTTTTGTGCGTGGAATGCGTTGTTAAAATATATGGCACTGCACCATGCGTAACCGAAATAATCCTCACTGCCCGTGCCATAGGTGGAGGGGAACATCTCGCCGTCTACAAAGAATTTTTCGTCGCCTTCGCCCCACCAGTGCACACCGCCGAAGTTGTTGACGTGCAGGTTGATACCCACCAGACGTCCACGCCCTTCGGTGGTCAACAGTGTGTAGTCGGGTGCGCGGTCGGGACGGGACGGCCGGAAACGGTCTAAACTCCATTTTGCGTGGAAACGTCCGTATGCCGCAATATTATCTTCGATCGGTGCGGTCACTGTTTCCATCGTGAGGGAATAGTCACGGGAATCCGCGTTTTTAAAGGCGATCTTTGCGCCATCGGCGAACGGCATGTACCAATAGCTGTAGAAGGTGCCGTCGGCGGTGATTCCCATCGGAACCGTGGCGTATTCTCCACCGCCGGCATTGGCGAAGAAGTCGCCGAGTGGGGCCCACACGGCAGGTGACTGCGCACCGTCCCAATACATAAACAGTTCAATTTTTTGCATGGCGACCAACGTTTCGTATGCCGAAAGAGGGGTGTCAAACTTCAATTTGAACTGTGTAATCGCGGCGGTGCCTTCGGTTTCTAAAGCCGTGACTGTTTTGCCGGTCGGCAACGACACTGCTAAACGATGGGTGGTTTGTCCCTCGGTATCCGAAGGGGGTGCCGAGGGATGGCCCATTTTGGCGTTGGCCGTTTGTAAGGCGTGTAGCTGCGCGGCGGTAAAAACAGAGGAGATCGGTTCTATCGCGGTGCCTTCGGGGAACAGACGATAAGAGAAGTGGTAATATTGCCCCCAATCCCCCTTCAGCACAATGCGGCAGGAGGAAGCAAAGGTAATCGGCACATAGTTGTTGTAGCCTTCCGCCGCGGTTTTATAAACCATATTGTCGAGCCCTTGATACCGACCTTCCGCCGAAGCGAAATCCGCAAGCGGCATCGAAACGGTGGGGGAGACGGCGCCATCGATATAGAACTCAATGGTGCCGGTGCGGATAGTGGCGAACCAACTGCGCACGATCATGCCGGCGCCTTGAATGTCTGCAGCTAAAATGCCGCCGTTTACGGTGCCGAGATGGCCGCTGCCGTCGCCGTTGCTTGTCCATTGGGAAGACGGTGTATCGCCGCTGTCGCCCCATTCAACGTAAGTGTCGGTCGTTTCATCGTAGTGAGAAACGCGGTGATAGGAAGTCGCCGCTGCACCGACTTCGCCCTCTTGGGGCAAGCGTGCCACGGCCTGTAGGTCGGTCAGCATTTCCACGGCATCGGTATAGGTGTAGTCATATATCGTCTCGCGCAAGGTGATGCGGTCGATGCCGGCGTAATACCCGTGTGAAGCACTGTTTTTACCCACGCATCGCAGCGTAAGGGTGTGGTTGCCCACACCGAGCGATACCGGCCCTAAACGCACGTCGCCCGAATGTTTTAGACGGTCGGCATACATATCCAATCCGACACACACGGGTTGACTGTCCACCGCTATGTCGAATATGCCGTAATCGCTCGCCATGCAGTGCGAAAGGTACAAATCTCCTTCCCAGGCTTCGGTCAGTGTAAAGGTGAGGGTGGTTACGCCGGTGGCGGTGGTATTTTTCACCCAGAGCTGGGTGCCGTTGCTGAAACCGGAGCCCGGCCAGGCTGCTTGCATATCTTGCACCTGTGCGCTGCCGGTGGTAAGCAGCATGGTTTCGCCTTCTATCGCACGGGTGGCTGCGGATACGGTAAGTATCGGAAGCGAGCCGAACATCAGCGCGAAGAGGAGAAAGAGAGAAAGTAATCTTTTCATATAAGGTCGCCTTTCGTATCTTGATCTTTACTATCGGTATTATATAAAAGATATGGCGTTTGATGCAATAACACATATTGATGTGAATTTAACATTTCTTGCGTGTGGTAAAAAACGCTTGACAATATTGTCTATCGGTGGTAGACTAAAAATGTAGTCTATAGAGAATAGACAAAAAGGAGGGTGCAAAATGGAGGATATGAAACTGGGCGTTGTGGAAGGACGGTTCGCCGATATTGTGTGGGCACACGCGCCGCTTTCCACCAAAGCGTTGGTGGCGTTGTGTGAGCAGGAACTCAGCTGGAAGCGCACAACCACCTATACCGTGCTCAAGAAACTGTGTGACCGCGGTTTGTTTGTTACCGAGGAGAGTACGGTTTCGGTGCGCCTTTCCAAAGCGGAGTTTTACGCACGGCAGAGCGAACGATTCGTTGCGGAGACGTTTGACGGCTCGCTGCCCGCGTTTATTGCGGCGTTTACCGCCCGCAAACCGCTGACCGAGGCTGAGCGGGAGGAGATACTCCGTATGATCGACCATGCCCGAAAGGAGGAGTGAGCGTGAGTGACGTATTCGTGTTCCTTTTGAACAAAGGACTTACCGCAGGATGGGTGATACTGGCGGTGCTGTTACTGCGCGTGCTGCTGCGCCGTGCGCCGCGGTGGATCACCTGCCTTATGTGGGGTGTGGTGGGCCTTCGTCTGCTGTTGCCGTTTTCGCTGAAAAGTGTGTTCAGCCTGATCCCGTCGGCAGCGCCCGTGCCCGAAGACATTGCCCTCACGCAAACGCCTGCCGTGCATACGGGGGTGGATTCCTTCAATATGGCGGTAAACCCCATGATCTACGAAGCGTTTGCCCCGTCGCTTGAAAACAGTGTGAATCCCTTGCAGGTGGTGCTCACGGTCGCGGCGTGGGTGTGGGTCGCGGGTGTGGCGGCTATGCTGCTCTACGCCGTCGCGGCGTACCTTCGTCTTGCGCGACGGGTGCGGGTGTCGTTGCCGCTGGGAGATGGGGTGTACGCGTGTGACGCCGTGTCTTCGCCGTTCATTCTCGGTATTCTGAAGCCGCGCATCTTTCTGCCGTCGGGTATGGCGGACGATACCGCCGCCCTGGTGATCGCCCACGAAAAGGCGCATCTGCGGCGGCACGATCACTGGATAAAACCGCTGGGGTTTTTACTGCTTTCGGTCTATTGGTTTCAGCCGCTCGTGTGGGTGGGGTATATCCTGCTCTGCCGCGATATCGAAACGGCGTGTGACGAAAAAGTGGTGAAAGAACTGGATACCGACGGACGGTGTGCGTATTCCGCTGCATTGGTGGAATGCAACACCCACCGCCGTGCGATGGCGGCGTGTCCGTTGGCATTTGGCGAAGTGGGGGTGAAGGCGCGCGTCAAAGCGGTGCTGAACTACAAAAAGCCCGCCTTTTGGCTGATCCTGTTGGCAATCGTCGTGGGTATCGCCGTGGCGGTGTGTTTTCTCACCGACCCGCAAGACAAACCGCTCGACGGTGTGGCGGCACAACGCGGCGGTGCCGATGTGAACGGTGTTTCGCTTACCATCGTGGAAGCGGAACTGTCTGCCCCCGACCCGTACCTCACGGTGCGGTGGAACAACGAAACAGCAAGTGAGATCTCCTACGGCAATCCGTTTACCGTCTATTACAAGCAGGACGGCGGCTGGGTGGATTGCCGCCTGCAGGACACGGTGTGGACCATGCCCGCCTACAACGTCCGTGCGGGTGGCACGCGGGAGAAGACCTACCGTTTAAGCGGACTCAGTATGTATATTGCCGGTGAATACCGACTGGAAGCGGACT
>JAZODN010000084.1:0-15092 GCA_045597045.1 Acutalibacteraceae bacterium | reverse complement strand
CCTGAATCAAATCCAAAAACTGCATACCGCGCCCGACATACCGCTTGGCAATACTGACCACCAAACGCAAGTTGGCTTCCGACAACCGCTTTTTCGCGCTCGTATCCCCCTGCATGATCCGTTCGGCCAGCGTCACTTCCTCTTCGGGAGTAAGCAGCGGCACACGGCCGATCTCTTTCAAATACACCTTCACGGGGTCGTCCACCATCACGCTGTCGCCGGTATCTTCCCCATCTGCAGGCTGTTCAATAACCGCTTCGATATCGTTCAGATTATCATCCGCAAAATCATCGACGATCTGGATATTCTGCGATTCGATCAGTTCATAGAGTTTGTCCACCAGGTCCAGATCAAAATCCGCGTTTTCGGTGGCATCCAAAATCTCCTGCGTGGTCAGTTTGCCCTTCGCGCGGCCCAGCACCAGCAAATCGTGCAACCGCTTTTCCTTCAACAACGCCGCCGCATCGCTCAACGGAGCGTGTTCTTCCGATGTCCCTTCAACGGTCGCTTCGATCTTTTCCGGTTCGTTCTTTTCCGGTTCGATCTTCTCCAGCTCATTCACCTTCGTACTCATTATGTACCTCTCCTTTTCGCAACGGTTATTTTTTATCTTGCCGTAATTTTTTCAAATATTCCTGGATATCCTCGTCCGACGGACTGCCCTCCTGCACCGCCAAGCGTCGCTTCTCCTCCGCGATCACGGCAGCACATTGCAGCGCCTCCTCGGGGGTGTTCGCGCGTTCCGACGCCTCTTGTACCATCCGCATCAAATACGCCATACCCTCCACCTCCAGTTCGGCAGAGAGCAGTGCCGGCTCCACCAGCAAGCCACTGCGGTGCCGCGTGACCAGCAGTTCATACAAACCGCGGTTAAAAGCGGTCACCATCTGAGCAGGAGGCAACTGTTCCGCCACACGCCCGATATAATCGGGGTTACGGATCAAGAGCCCGATCAAGGCTTCCTCTGCCCGTGCCGCACGCCAATACTTTTCCGCTTCGGGGTTCACCTTCTTCACGGCAGCCGCGTTTTGCCGCACCGCCTGCGAAAGTTTTTGCCCCTCCTGCTTTCGGGCACGCCGTCGCCCTACCTGCCGAATCTGATCCAGCAAGGCCGATTTGGTCACGCCCAGTTCGGCGGCGATTTTGCCGGCATATACGTCCCGTTCGATGGGACTGGACAACCCGGCCAGCAACTCGGCCACGCCTTTGAGATAACGCGACTTACCGTCTGCCGTAGTCAGATCAAACCGACGCCCCAACTCCAAAAGACGATATTCCACGTCGTTTGCGGAATTTTCCAACAACATGCGAAAGCGTTCCGCACCGTTGTTTTTAATAAATTCATCGGGATCCTTACCGTCCGGCACACGCACCACTTTGATACGCACACCCGTTTCCCGCAGCAGATCAATGGCGCGCCCCGTACCCTTCTGTCCGGCGGCATCAGCATCGAAGGTGAGCACCACGTCGGTCGCATACCGTGCGATCAGTCGTGCGTGCTCCGCCGTGAAGGAGGTGCCCAGTGCCGCCACCGCATTGGTAAAGCCGGCCTGATGCAGGGCGATCACATCCATATACCCTTCGCACAGAATCAACTGCGTACTGCCGTCCTGCGCCGTACCCATTGCCGATTTGGCAAAATTCAGCGCAAACAGGTTATCCGATTTTTTGTATGCCAACGTATCGGATGTGTTGATGTATTTCGGTTTGGAATCATCCAACACGCGGCCGCCAAATGCGATCACGTTACCGCGAATATCAATGATCGGCACCATGATACGTCCACGAAAAATGTCATACAAATGGCCGCGTTCACTGCGTTTACACAGCCACGCCGCGATCAACTCCTCATCGGTAAACCCTTTGGCGCGCAACGCATCGCGCAGCGCCCAACCCGAATCAGGTGCATATCCCAACCCAAAATGACGAATGGTGCTGTCGCTGTATCCGCGCGCACGGTAATACTGCAGCCCCACCGCCCCTTTCGGATCGGTCAGCATGCTGTGATAAAACCGTGCCGCCTCGCGGTTGGCTTCCAGCACACGCACACGCAGTTTGGAAACCGCGTCGTTCACCCCTTGCTCCGGCATACGCAGCCCGGCTCGCTCGGCCAGGAACTTCACCGCATCCACGTAATCCAGGTTTTCCATGCGACGCACAAAGGTGATCACGTCACCGCCGGCACCGCAGCCAAAACAGTAAAACGAATTGTTTTCGCTATATACCGTAAACGAGGGAGTTTTTTCGCCGTGAAACGGGCAAAGTCCCACCAGCGTGCGTCCACGCCGCTTCAAACGGATGTATGACGACACCAGCGGCTCCAACTCATTTCGGCTGACAACTTCTTCAATAAAACTGTCGGGTATGGCCACAAAACTCCCTCCTTTCCTTTTGTTTTGAATCTTTATTCCACAATCTTAACGCCCCAACTGCGCGGAATAAACAACGCGCGATACACGTCCAGTGCGTAATTATCCGTCATGCCGGCAATGTAATCGCACACCGCGCGCGCCGCCCCCTCTTGCTCATAAATCGCAGTGTATTCCGAGGGCAGTGTTTCTGGGTGCTTCACAAAGTGGGTGAACATCTGCTCAATAAAGTCATTGACTTTGCTTTCTTCGCTTTTGGCCACCGGATTGGTATACACCGAGGCATACATAAACGCGTGCATTTCCTCAAACAAAGCGGCAGTAGGCGCATCCATGCACACCGTCTCGGCACTGTTTTCCACAATGGCGGTCACCATACGGTCAATACGGGCAGCACGCCCTTCACCAAACGCCGCAAGCAAATGCGGCGGCACATCGGATTCACGCAACACACCGGCGCGCACCGCATCGTCGATATCGTGGCTGATATAAGCCACCTTATCTGCCAGACGCACAATGCGCCCTTCCAGCGTATCCGCCTGCCGGCCTCCCGTGTGGGTTACAATGCCGTCGCGCGTCTCCACCGTCAAATTCAAGCCGACACCGTCGTTTTCCAACCGTTCCACCACGCGAACGCTCTGTTCATAGTGGCGAAAGCCGCCCTCCATTAAGCGATCCAGCGCGCGCTCACCGGCGTGACCGAACGGGGTGTGTCCCAAATCGTGACCCAGCGCGATCGCTTCGGTCAGATCTTCGTTCAACCGCAGCGCCCGTGCAACGGTTCGCGCAATCTGCGCCACCTCCAAGGTGTGGGTCAAACGGGTGCGGTAGTGATCTCCTTCGGGCGACAAAAAGACCTGCGTTTTGTGCTTCAAGCGACGAAACGCTTTGCAGTGCAAAATGCGGTCACGGTCGCGCTGGTATTCGGTGCGATACGGACAAGGCGCACTCGCGCTGTCACGCCGCGCCGCATCCGAAAAAGCCGCCAAGGGCGAAAGCCGTGCGTGTTCTTCCCGTTCAAACCGTTCCCGTACCGTCATAGAGATCCCTCCCTCTGTTAAACATATACGCGCAAAACACGAAAAACCCTTGTTTTTCTCCAAAAAAGTAAAAATTATTTTTCCACGGGGAAAGGATAAAACGCCTCTCCCTCCTCCGTGAGATGCAACGTGCCGGCGCTCTGCTCAGTGAGTGCCTTTTGCAGCGGTGTCACCGCCTCAAACGGTAGATGAAAATACAACGTCACTTCCTCGGCAAATGCGGTGTTGTCCTGCACACCGCCGTGCGCCGCCACCAGTGGTGCCGCCCAGCCGTATTGCGCATAATCGCACACAAGCGACAGTTTGCAGCAGCTGCGCATATCGCACCGTCGCCCGGCATCCACCGCCAACCGTGCCGCATGGGAATAGGCGCGCACCAAACCGCCGCCACCCAACAAAATACCGCCGAAATAACGGGTAACCACCACCACGCAATCGGTCAGCCCTTCTTTTTGCAACACGTCGAGCACCGGCATACCGGCGGTACCTTGCGGCTCGCCGTCGTCCGAAAAGCGGCGCACGCCACCCTCGCGCAGTATGTAAGCCCACACGTTGTGCTTCGCATCCCAAAACTCTTTTTTTCGCGCTGCCACAAACGCCTGCGCCGCCTCCTCGGTGGTCACGGGCGCAATGTGTCCGATAAACCGCGATCTCTTTTCGGTAAATTCGTCGCTTGCCGCATCAAACACGGTGCGGTAATCCTGTCCCATAGGCCCTCCCTGTTTGTTCGTTAGGAATAAAACAGGGCTGTCGCAACCGCGGCAGCCCTGTTTTTGCTACAAACTTATTTGCCTTCCTGCATGCCGAAACGCTTCTTAAAGCGATCAACGCGCCCGCCGGTATCGACCAGCTTCTGCTTACCCGTGAAGAACGGGTGGCACTTGGAGCAAATTTCAACACGGATGTTTTCCTTAGTGGAACCGGTTGCAATCACTTCGCCGCAAGCGCAGGTAATGGTCGTTTGCTTGTAGTCAGGATGGATCGACTCTTTCATCAGATGTCACCTCTTTCAGTAACTCGGAAGTTTTACGAACCGACCACAGCCCGCACTTCCGTAACATAATGACTATATCACACTCTTTTCAAAATTGCAAGTGCTTTTTTTACTTTTTTTCATTTTCTTCGTCGGGTTCTTCCGCAAGCATCGCCAACACCGCTTTGGTGTCATAGGTCCGGATCTCGCGCACCGCATCCCCTTCTTCGTGACCGCACACCGCCGCATAGTCGCAAAACGCACAGGCGTTCAGCCGTTCGCTGGCGGCCGGATACGCTGCCACATCGCCGCGTCGCAGCGTCGCCGCCATTTCGCAAAGCAACGCTTCCGCCCGTTTTTTCAACTGGCCGAACTGTGCCAGCGTCGCCACCGCCGAACGGCTGTCCGGCGTACCGTCTGCCTTCAACTTGGCCGGAATAAAGAGTCCTTGCCCTTCTGCCTCCATAGCACAGATCACTTCCGGATCGTTGAGCAACAAGCCGTTCATCTGCATTGCCTTCAACCGTTCGCGGGCGCGGCTCTCTTCGCTGTCACCGGCTGCCACCGCCACCACGGGCAACTTAGCCGGCAGATACAGCACACCGGCCGGTGCAGCATGACCGCCGAACCGATCATCGGCATTATCCCACAACGAAAAGAGATATAACAACATCTGTAGGTTGATGCCTTCTATCACTTCATCCAAGCGAAAATTCTTTGCACCCGTTTTGTAATCCACCACACGCACGTAAGCAGTCCCTCCGGCGCGGTACACATCCACACGGTCGATCTTGCCGATCGCACGCACCGTCGTACCGTCGGGCAGTGTCAGCACCGTGGCGGTCACCCCGTCTTCCATGCCGATCGGCAATTCATATGCCGTTGGAACAAAACGGCTTTGCCGCAGTTCCTGCACCACGTGCCACAGCAGCGCCTGCACCGTGCGAGAAAGGCGCTTGGTCTGGGCGATAAACCGTGCACTCTTATCCTCCGTGCCGCCCATCACCGTATCCACATACAACGTCACGGCGGCGGCCGTGTCTTCGTTCACGGTGTCACGGGTGATCGTCTCAAACCCCAACGCAACATATCGTTTCAGCACCGTTTCCATCACAAAATGTGCCAGATTGCCAAACTCCAGGCTGCCAAGTTCCGCTTGGCGCAACGGCCGCACGCGCAGCCCGTATTGGCAAAAATAGCGAAAGCGGCACTGGTGATACGTCTCCACCTGCGACGCCGACAGCGTCATATCTTTTCCAAAAAACTCCCCCGCTGCTTTTTCGGAGTCAAAAACCATCGGCGCACGCACCACGGCGCGTTCCATCGCATGTAACCGCGCCATATAGCGCGGATGCTTCGCAAAATGCGTGTATAGCGCGGCACGCTCAGATGTAAAGGTGCCAAACTGTTCGGCCAACGTGCGAAAAGCCTCATCATCGGTTTCGGGAACCAACGTAACGCGCTGCGCACGGTGCGGCACACACGCCTCCACCTCTGCCACCAAAGCCGAGGGTGGCAACGTCGCACCGCCGGCGCTCTCGATGTAGCTGACATACAGCCGTTCGGTGGGAGCCGCCACCGCCAGATAAGCGCACAACCGTTCCTCCACCGCTTGCTTGTCACCGGTTTCTGACAACATAACCCCCACTTCGGACAGCGCTGTCCGTTCGCGATCGGTAATCAGGCCACCGGTGTCGGGATAAGCAGGAAACACGCCTTCGTTTGCTCCTAAAATCCACACCGCACGCGGCGAAGAAAGGCGCACACGTTCCGCGCTGCCCACCTGCACTGCATCCAACCCCTGTGGAATGGTGCCGCGATCCAAGGTGGCCAGCGCCAACGAAAACAGTTCCTGAAAACGCGAAGCCGAAAGCTCCACCGTGCCAAGTGCGGTGCCGAAGCGATCCAAAATCCCCATCAGCAGATCCCACATGGTTTCCATACGTTGCGCTGCCGCAGAGTCACCTGCCACGCGCAGACGCTTCGCCTGTAAACGTACAAGCCTTGCCACCTGTGCTTCTTCCAGATAGCGATACATTGCGCGAGCAAAAACCTGGCCCGTTGTTTTTTTGTGCAAGCTGTACCCCAAATGTTCCAACGGTGTGATCAGTCGGCGGCGCAGGCGGTTCAAATGCGCCAGTTGCACGCGGCTTTTTTCTTTCATCTCTTCCATGCCATCGGGATTGGCTGTCCATTCCTCGCGCAAGCGTTGACCATTCAAATTCCACACGAAGAGATAATTTTCCACACGGGCCACCGAGGAAGGCGAAAACCCAAGCAGTCCTGTCTTCATCACGCGCAACACCTGCTCGGCCGAAAAGCCGTCGGCAGCGCAGGACAAGGCCCCCTGCATCAACGCCATCAGCGGTTCGGTATACACGTTTTCACGGCGATCCATGAAAAAGGGAATATCCGCACGTTCCAGTGCCACGTCCAAAATCCCGTTGTAATCTGCCATATTGCGCGCCACCACCGCCATATCGCGGCAACGCACCCCTTCTTCGCGCATCAGGCGGCGTATTTCCCGTGCCACCGCACGGCATTCGGCATAACGGTCAGCGTGCGCACAAACGCTCACCGCCTCGGTTTCCTCCTCATGCACCGTGTGTTCTGCCGAAAAACACCCCAGTTCCAACAGACGCAGCGCCTCGTTTTTGGCGCGGTGATTGGAGGTAAGATACAGCGGTGCCGCTACCTTCACTCCTTGGTCACGCGCGATCTGCACAAAACGCGCAGCCGTGGACGCCACCGGCGCAAAAAGTGCATATTCGTCACGCGTATCCATCGTATCCGTGCAAAGGGTAACTACCGTGCGTACCGCACGACGCATCAGAATCGTCAGCACACGCATCTCCTGCTCGGTAAAGCCGATAAACCCATCCACCAGCAGCACCGCACCCTCGCCGAATCGGCTTTGCGGCAGTTGTTCTGCCAATCGGGCCAGCGCATCAGCCGGATCCAAATAACTGTCGGCCACCAACGCTTCATATGCCCCCATGATACAGGAAAGCTCGTCCAACTTTTGGTGCAGCGTGCCCTCTCCCAGTGAAGCAGCCGCTTCGGTCAACCGCCGCGGTGTCACGGCGTATTGCTTGCATTCCGCCATCACGTTCAGCACCGCCTGCACATAATCCGCCCTTGCCGCGTGGCGGCGATACAGCACCAACCGATCCTGCATCTGTTCCAACGCACGGCTCATCAGAAGAGTGCGTGTCACTTTATCGATCACCTTACCGGTCATACCGCCGCACTCGCGCGCCACCGTTTCAGCCAAACGGGTAAAACTCAGCACCTGCACCATACGTGCGCGCGCAGCCCCCAAACGACGCAGCAGCGCCCGTTCGGTTTCAAACGACACCTGCTCGGGAACCAACAAAACAATAGCACGCGTGTCTTCCTCCACACGGCGCACGATCTCCTCTGTCACCGCATGTGTCTTGCCGTATCCGGCACGTCCCATGATCAATTGCAGCAACACGTTCACCCCCGTTTCTTTTCCTCGCCGTCAAACGCCACGAGCGTTGTTTTTTCTCATTCAGCATACACCAAAACGCACCTTTTTGCAAGTCCTTCCCCATATTTTCCACCGCACGGGACATACTTGTTTTGAAAGGAGTGGTAACTGTGTCTATCGTGGCTATTCGCACCGCCATCACCTACGCCGTGCTGGTTGCCGCCATGCGCATAATGGGGAAGCGGCAGCTCGGCGACCTTAACCCCTCGGAATTGGTGGTTACGTTGTTGATCGCCGACACCGCTGCCACCGCCGTAACCGACACGGGCACCCCCTTACTCGGCGGCTTGATTCCCATTGCCGTACTGGTGTCGCTGGAACTGCTGCTCTCGGGCGCCATGCTCAAGTTCCCTTTTTTGGAACGGTTAATGGGCGGCCGTGCCGTGTGGCTTATCACCGACGGCAAGTTAGACCGCAAGGCGATGAAAAAACTGCGGCTCACCGTGGACGATGTGCTTGGTACCCTGCGGCAGCAAGGCGTTTTCGACCTGCAGGACGTGCTGTATGCCGTGGTGGAAACGGGTGGGCAGATCAGTGTGCTGCTGCAGCCGCACGCGCGCCCTCTCACCCCCGATGACTTGCAACTCACACCGCCGGAGGACGACACACCGTTTTTGGTAGTCAACGATGGCAAACCCGTTCCGCTTGGTCTGACACTCAGCGCGCACACACCCCAGTGGTTGCATCGCACGCTGCGTGAACAAAACTGTACGCTGAAAGACGTGTTCATTCTCACCGCCGATCGGAGTGGACACGTTCATCTCGTGCGAAAGGAGAAAACTGAGTGAAAAGACTGCCAATTGCCGCTGCCTTACTTGTGTTAACCGCCCTTCTTTGCGCAACCTCTCGCCTGCTGTCGGAGCAAGGAACCGCGCAGCTGTTCCGTTCCCTTGTCACGGCAGAAGACGCTTTGCAACAGCAGGACCACGCCGCCGCTGTCGAAGCCGTCACGGTACTGTGCCGCGATTGCGAATCCGTTTGCCGCCGTCTTGCCGTGTTTGTGCCTCACGAAAAACTGGATGCCATAGAGGCCGCCGCCGCCCAACTGCTGTTTTTGACAAAACAAAACGCCGCCCACCCGGGCGAAGCGCTGGCGCGGTGCCGTTACCGCGTGCAACATCTTCGCCAAAGTGAGCGACTGCTGTTTACCACCGTATTTTAAACCATGTTTTCGGGCCGCACCGTGCGGTCAAACTCCTCCGCCGTGATGCATCCGCTTGCAACCGCCGCTTCACGCAGCGTGACACCGCGCCGATACGCATCCAGCGCAATGGCCGCTGCGTTTTCATACCCGATGCGCGGCGAAAGACAAGTCACCAGCATCAGCGAACGCGACAAATTCTCTGCCATACGCGCGCGGTCGGCCACCAGGCCCTGCACACAGTTTGTATTGAACGAGCGCATCACGTCACGCAGCAGTGTGCAGGATTGTTCGAAATTATACGCCATAACCGGCATAAACACGTTCAGCTCAAAATTCCCCTGCGAAGCAGCAAACCCAATCGCCGCATCGTTCCCCATCACCTGTGCCGCCACCATCGTGACCGCCTCACACTGGGTGGGATTCACCTTGCCGGGCATAATGGAACTGCCCGGCTCGTTTTCGGGAATGTGAATTTCTCCGATACCGCAACGCGGCCCTGAAGCCAGCCAGCGCACGTCGTTGGCAATTTTCATCAAATTGGCCGCCAACGCCTTCAACGCGCCGTGCGCAAACACAAAAGCATCCTTCATAGTCAAAGCGTGAAACTTGTTTTCATCCGGCACAAACGACGTGCCGCACTGGGTCGAAAGCGCACGGCACACCGCCTCGTCAAACCCGTCGGGCGCATTCAGCCCCGTGCCTACCGCCGTGCCGCCGATAGCCAAACGACGCAACCGTACAAGTGCCGCGCGCAGCATCACAACCGCTTCTTCCACACCGGCGCGCCAACCGCTGATCTCATCCGAAAAATACAGCGGCGTGGCATCCTGCAGGTGGGTACGCCCGATTTTGATCACACCGCGGTGCTTCTCTTCCAACCGCAAAAACGCCGCCGCTAACTCCTCGGCCGCAGGGATCACCCCTTGTTCGACCGAAAGTACCGCCGCGACACTCATGGCAGTTGGGAAGGTATCGTTGGAACTTTGCGACATATTCACGTCGTCATTTTCGTGCAACGGCACCGCCGCTGCACGGGCGATCACTTCATTTACATTCATGTTGGTTTGCGTGCCGCTGCCCGTCTGCCACACCGAAAGCGGAAACTCCTCATCCAGTTCGCCCATCAATATACGGTCAGCCACCGCTGCAATGGCTGCCGCCTTCTCACGGCTCAACTTGCCGTACTCGGCATTCACCGCCGCGCACGCCTTTTTCAATCGGGCAAACGCCGCAATCAATGCGCGCGGCATCGTTTCGTCACCGATGCAAAAATTGCGTCGGCTGCGTTCGGTCTGTGCGCCCCACAAGCGCGCAGCATCCACCTCTACCGTGCCCAATGCATCATGTTCCGTACGTGTTGCCATTTACCCATCCGCCCCTTTTTGGTGTTTAAGCAAATCATACACCAAAAACACGCCGTTGGCAAGTGAAAGTTTGTTGACAGCACCGTTGCAAGTATGATACACTGATCTTACATATAATACCGTGTAATTTTGGAGGAATCGTTATGCGCGTCACTTCCTTTTTTTCACGCTTACGACGTCCGTTGTTGGCTATCGTTTCGTGCCTTTCTTTGTTGTTTACACCCGTCTTGCCATATACAACAGTCGCCGAAAGTTCCCCCGTTTCTATCACATTCACCAATCCCATCACTACAAGCGGCGGCATCTCAATGGTCGAGAACAATCGTGGGGATTCATCCTTCTCACTGCTTGAAACACAAGGCCAAGCCGTAATGCAGGTGAACAAATATGCCTATTTCACCATCAGCGACCCTGCATTGCTGGCAACCGATGTCCTAACGGTCAATATCACATATTTGGATACTGCAAACAATTTCGCCCTCCAATACTGTGGTATCGAAACCGCTTACACCTCGGTGGTCATCAAAGGCGGCGGCACGAACAAATTTAAAACCGTATCGTTAATGTTGCACGATGCCTCATTCAATGGTCCATCGCAAAATTTCGGGGCCGATTTCCGCTTTCAAAGTGGCATCATCCACGCCGTCACACTACAAGCAGGGGTACCCGAAACCGCCACCGTTACCTTTGCCGACCCGATTGTCGCCAACGGCGGCATCGAAGCCGTTTCTTCCGGCTTATACGACGGAGATTGCCTTTACACCCTCACCACCGTGCAAGGCAAACCGGTCGCCGTGGCAGAAAAATACATCTACTTCCGTGTCAGCAACCCGCTGTTGAATGCGGCAGACAAACTCACCCTTTCGGTCACCTACTTGGACGAGACCGACTCCCCCATCTTACTGCAGTATTGCAGTACCGAAAGCAACTATGAACTGTTGTATATCCAACGGTTTAACACGGGTGAATTCGTCACGGTAGACATTCCGCTGTCCAATGCTGCTCTCGGCAACGCGGGACAAAACTACAGTGCCGCATTCCGCCTCTATGACGGTACGGTTCATTCCTTGACTCTCACCGAAGGGCACACAGACGCTCTTTCGCAATCCCCCCCCATCTTCGCCCCGCAAACGGAACTTAACAACATCATCGGCAAAGGCATTGCTGGTTATCAAGTGTGGTTTCATGCCGCGGAAGAAGCCGACGGCAGTTGGCACCACTGGGGAAACAACAACAAACTGCCCACCGCCGGTAACGTCCACACCGAAATTTATCCCTACACCGAAGACTACGTAAAAAACGGTGCCACTCTCTACCAAACGGGTCTTGCCGACCTCGGCAACGGCAATTCCTCCTTGCTGTTCAACTCAACCGATAAAGAGATCATTCAAACCCACATGCAATGGGCGCAAGAATACGGTATCGACGGTCTCGCCGTTCAGCGTTTTTATTCCGCTACCTACCCAATGCGCAGCAGCGGTAAAAACACCTTGCAGGTTATTCAAGAACAAGCGGAAGCGTATGACCGCACATTCTATGTAATGTACGATTTCTCCTTTGCCTCCCGCAACGATCCCGAAACTTTCATCCGCAACGTGCAGTTGGATTTCATCTATAACGTGGAAGAAAAGGGGGTTGCCTCCTCCCCTAACTACGGCCATGCCGACGGCAAACCCGTGGTGTGCCTGTGGGGATTGCACGGTGACCCTGCATCGGAATATTTCTGCGGCGAAACCGCCACCACCCTCATTGACTGGTTCCATTCCCGTGGCTATTACGTCATCGGCGGCTCGCCCGATAACAATTATGACAAAGCCGACGGTGAGTATCTGGAACCTTTCACCAAGATCGACATGCTCTCGCTGTGGACACCCGGTCGTTACAACATGAACAATATGGAGAACTGGCTCAAACAGCACGTAGAGATCGACCGTGCTTTCTGTGAGCAGTATGATATCGACTATCAGCCGGTGCTGTATTCCGGCTTCGGCTGGACAAACATGGGAAACAACGGGTACGTCAACCACTACCCACGCTATGCAGGCGATTTTCTGTGGAAACAAGCCTACATACTGAAACGCGACTATAACGTTGAATCGGTATACTTTGCCATGTGGGATGAATATGACGAAGGCACCGCCATTATGAAAGGTGCTGCCGACTATTTTGAAATCCCCACCGATCAATATTTCCTCACCTGGGCGACCGACGGCTGGTGGCTATCAAACGACTACTATCTGCGCGCGGCCGGTGCGATCATCGACATGATGCAAGGCAAAGCCCCGTTGCGCGCCAACATCGACATCCCCCATTCCGAAGGTCCCGTCTACTGGCGCAACAGCTTCGAATCCCGCGAAACCACCTATACCGACGACAACGGCGCTACTTTTAAAACCGCGCTCGGCCAGTTGGACGTGTGTTTAAACAACCCGTCATGGCAGAATAGAACGGCGTTCAGCGTCCGTAC
The DNA here is from genome assembly GCA_045597045.1 of Acutalibacteraceae bacterium. Taxonomy (GTDB): domain Bacteria; phylum Bacillota; class Clostridia; order Oscillospirales; family Acutalibacteraceae; genus SIG588. The sequence goes on along the minus strand of JAZODN010000084.1, from coordinate 2,221 downwards.
TGCCGCCATTGCCGCCGCCAATGCCAAAAGCGGCTCCTACGCCTTCGCCTTTCACGGCACAGCCTCCGACGGCGCCGAAGCGATCTACAAGATCGCCGATACGCGTATCGCCGCAGCGGCCCCATTGGAACTTTCCTATGCTCTGTATGCCGCAAACGAAAACGGCCGCGATGTATTTGTGGATCTGCTGTTTTCCGACGGCACCCGTTTGAGCGATATCAATGCCGATACCGTGGCCACGCGCGGCCACGTGGGCGAGTACGCACAAGTAACCGTCACCATCGGCCCCACCGCCGATAAAAAAAGCGTGGTGGGGGTCGCGGTCGGCTACCGCGGTGCTGAAGGCTCGGTGGAAGCGTATATTGACGATATCGTGCTGCAACACAGCGCCGATGCCCACGTGTGGGGTAACGGCACACTCGTCGGCAACACTGTCATCTACACCTGCCAAAACGCAGATTGCCACATCACGGTGGCAGAACACCTCACCCACACCGCCGCCCACATCACCGAGCAGCGCGACCGTATCGAGCCGACCGTCGGCAAGGTCGGCTATGCCGCCGGCGTGTGGTGCACCGATTGCAACCTCTATGTGGAAGGCGGTGAAGAGCTGCCGGCTCTGGTGCTTTTCGGCGACGTAAACGGCAGCGGCACGGTCAACTCCACCGATGCCCGTCTCACCTTGCAATATGCCGTAGGCAAAATTCTCCCCTTGGCCATCGACCATACGGCCGCCGATGTCGACGGCAGCGGCAAGATCGACTCCACCGACGCCCGCTTGATCCTGCAATACACGGTGCGCAAAATTGATGCGTTCCCCGTGGAGGTTACGCCATGACGATTCGCGCTGCGGTTGCAGCTGACCTCACCTCCATCCTCGCCATCTATGCCGCAGCGCGCCGTTTCATGCGGGAAAACGGTAATTTGACCCAATGGGCAGGCGGTTACCCCTCTCGCGAGTTAGTGGAACGGGATGTGCAAACCGGCAACTGCTTCGTTTGTGAAGAAGAAGGCTCTCTCGTGGGCGTGTTTTGCTTCTTTGAAGGGCCCGACCCCACCTATACCCACATTGAGGGCTCGTGGTTAAACGACGCTCCCTACGGCGTGATCCATCGTATTGCTACTACCGTCCACAGACACGGCGTGGCCGCCGCTTGTTATGACTTTTGCCTGGCGCGCTGCCACAACCTGCGCATAGATACCCACGTCGATAACAAGCCCATGCAGCGTTCGCTTTCCAAATACGGCTTTATCCCCTGCGGCACCATTTATCTAATGAACGGCGACCCTCGCATAGCGTATCAAATCGAAAAAGCCAAAAGCGGAGACGTGTGAACGTCTCCGCTTTTTATCGTTCTCATATTCAACGCTGCTTTGTCGGCACTTGAGACAAAATCACGGCAACAAACATCACCGCACAGCCAACCGTCTCACGCAGCGTGGGCCATTGCAGCAAGATCACCGCACCGGCCAACACCGCAAACACCGATTCCAGCGACATCAAAAGCGAAGCCACCGCCGGCGGCGTGCGCTTTTGCCCCAGTATTTGCAGGGTGTACGCCACACCGCTGGAAATCACACCGGTATAGCACATCGGCAACCACGTGGCCGAAAGCGCGTGCAAAGTGAGCGTTGGCTCCAAAATCAGCGCCGTAACGCCGTTCAAAAAGCCACTCGTCACAAATTGCAAACACGAAAGTAACACGCCATCCACACGGGATGCAAAGCGATCCACCGCCAAGATCTGCGCCGTAAAGAAGAGCGCGCAGGCGAGGGTGAACGCATCGCCGCGATTCACACTGAACCCGTTTTCACCGCACAGCAGATACAATCCAACCATAGCCGCCAGCGCACCCAGCACCAACAGCGGCGACACACGTCGCCGAAACAGAGCCCATCCGGCCAGCGGTACCAACACGACGTACAATGCCGTGATAAATCCCGATTTGCCCACGGTGGTATACATCAAGCCAATCTGCTGTGCCGAGGACGCCAAAAACAGCAACCCACCGCACAGCGCACCGCCAAGCAACGCATCGCGCAGACGCGTAGGGAAGTCGGATCGTAGCCATGTCGTTCTGTGAGCCAAGGAGTTGTCACCTTAACTTGTCTTCCTAAGACCGCTTGGCCTCCGACTTCAATCTGCTGTGCCGAGGACGCCAAAAACAGCAACCCACCGCACAGCGCACCGCCAAGCAACGCATCGCGCAGACGCGTAGGG
>JAZODN010000083.1:0-36456 GCA_045597045.1 Acutalibacteraceae bacterium | reverse complement strand
AGGAATTTTATACATTTTCAAAAAAAGGCTTGCAATTTTCAAAAACATGGTGTATAATCCTTATGTTCCACACGCCGGTGTGATGGGATTGGCAGACGTAGTGGACTCAAAATCCACCGGTGGCGACACCGTGCCGGTTCGAGTCCGGCCACCGGCACCAACAAAAAGAGCCACCCGAATGGGTGGCTCTTTTTGTTGGTGTTGGCGGTTTCTTTTTAGCATGACAAATTCGACAAACAATGGCAACAGGGAGATACGACGATGAAAATAGCCATTCTCGGTTACAGCGGCTCCGGCAAATCCACGCTGGCACGCGCACTGGCGGCCAAATATGCTCTGCCCGTTTTCCATTTTGATACCGTACAGTTTTTGCCGGGCTGGGTCATTCGCGACAGAGACGAAAAAGCACAAATGACAAAAGCGTTTATGGACACCCATGACGCCTGGGTTATCGACGGCAATTACACGCGCTTTTTCTTTGAACGGCGCATGGAGGAGGCCGATGTTATCCTTCTGCTGCTGTTCAACCGTTTTTCCTGTCTGCGGCGCGCCTATCGGCGGTATCGCACCTATAAAAACCAAACGCGTCCGGACATGGCGGAGGGCTGCTGTGAAAAATTCGATTGGGAATTTACAAAGTGGATCCTGCTGAAAGGACGCACCCGCGACATTCAGGCGCGGTTTCGCAGCGTGATCGCACACTATCCCAAAAAGGCGGTCGTTCTGAAAAATCAAACCGACTTGAACCGGTATATGCAAAAAGAACAGCTCGGTTGAAAGACGCTTCGCAAGGAGGTGTCTCTCAACCGAGCCATTCTTTTTTATTCCTCAAACCAATCCGACAGCATCATCAAGAAACGCCCGTTCGCACTGGCGTTGGGCATCCACGGCGTCCAGTACGGATCATTATCCGCAAAGCGTTCAAGCATGTAATACTCTTTCGACATGCCGAACTTCCACTGCGCCGAAAGTGTTTCATAGGCCTTCTCACGCTCACCGCCCTCCAACCAATTATAAAACCAATAAATATCCGAAAACGAGGTGTACCACGTGTGGCCGGCCCACGGGTCGGCGTTGTGGCCTTGGAACAAGAGCCCATCGTTCATGCGTCCTGTGAGGCCGTTTTTCATCATGCCGCGATTGCGGTAATATTGCTCGATCAGGTTGGCTTCACGTGAGCAGGGCGCGATCACCTTCGCGCGGATAAGCATGCCCGGCCCGTCGGTAGCATAGGAGCCGTACGGCGGATCGGTCATCTCTACACCGAGGTCGAAGGTGAGACGCATCTCATCCCCCACAATGCTCTTTTCGGCGAGATCGTGCAGAATGTCTCGCATCCGCGCCATATACTCCTCGTAGGCGGCACGCACCGCCGCGGCGCGAGGATCACCAAAGTGCTCAAACGCATTAACCAGCCACTCATACCCGATGAGGTTCACCGCATCGGTGAGTGTCCAACTTTGGAACTCACCCGGCCAGTCAGAGGATTTCATTGGCGGAAAAATACCTGCCCCCTTGTATTGCCCGCTTCGTGTTTTATCGCGCTGACGCTCCATCCAGCAAAAGGCCTGATACAGCGGCTCTTTAAATTTATCAAACACGGCAGGTTCGTCGCGGAACAGCAGGTGACGGGAACAACCCCATACAGAGGCGCCCGTGATGCTGCCCCAGGGCTGGCCGCCGCGGTTCTGCACCGCACCGGCGTGTTCCCCCTCTTTTACCTGCATGGTGAAAAAGAAGGTATCATACGCCGTTTCGGTATAGGTATAAAAATCACCCAAACGGTCGAGCGCCATCAAAAATTCAATCGCTTCGTTCGGCCAAATGATCCGCTGCAAACCGCCCTGCCGCGGATAGACGAAATCGCACCCGACAGGACGAGCGAACATCTGCAAGCACTGGGCGGTGAGGCTTTTCACCATCGGGCGGAACGCCTCGCCGCCGGGGATGCGGTGCAGCCGCGCAAGTTCGGTCTGCCAAAAGGCGATGGCTGCCGCCTTTTCGGCCGCATAATCAAAGGGTTCCACTTCGCCGTGGCGGAAAGCGCAGAAAAACCGCTTGGTCTCGCCGACAGCCAGCGTAAAGCGCAGTTGCAGCACATGGCGCTGATGCCATTCTAACCCGGGGGTGTCTCCCTGCCACGCAGCCTCAAACTCCTCGGCGTTCTCAAGACGCACGGTGTAGGCCCCGTCGGTGAGTTCAGGGGCGCACCACCGCCACTCGGAAGGAATAAACCCCCAGTTATACACGTTAGCATCGTAATGTGCGTAACCATCCACCTCCGTGCCGACCAAATGATCTTCCCGTCCTGTGCGGAGAAGCAGGGTGATCTTATCGGTCACGGGATGATCGGCCGTGTTGGTGATTGCAAATTCCGTGTAACACACCGGCACCCGTGCCACGTTGCAAAAACTCTCCATGCGAACGGTGTAGTTCTCCGCCGCTTGGGACAGCGCATGCACGGGAATGCCATCTTCACGCAGCTCATACTGCACGGCGGTAAAATCGGGCGAACGCATATCCTCGCCCAACAATACGCGAAGGCCGGCCGCGCGATAGCGGCACGCAGTTTTCTCCACGTCGCCGCAAATGAGCCGCAGTTCCGGCCACATGGTGAACATATTTTCCGCCATGGGCGGATGCAGGTATCTCTTGTTGGTAAACGGCTGCTGCCATGAACTTGAATACATGGGGCTTCTCCTTTTTGAAAAAAACTGCCCCCAAACATTGCACAACGCTTGGAGGCAGTGAAGTTACGCTTTTTTATAGCAGGATTTGACAATATCTTTCATCTCATCCCAATGCGCTTCCATATCAGCTGCGAGCGCCAACTGTGAACGGCAGCGGATGAGGTTGTGTTCGGGATACTTGGTCTTGAAGTAGACATCGCCCTGCAGATAGTCGGTGAGAAAGCGCATGGCGACTTCCAGGGTCATCATCTTTGCGCCCTCGGGCAGGAGCATGGCCTCTTCCAGCGGCAGACGGCCGCCGCAGCCTTCCAAAAAGCCTTTGGTATACGCCTCAAACAAAGTGAGGTTGATAGCCACGCGGCTGAGATCCGGCTCGTCTTCTGCGGCGGTGTTGGCACCAAAACGGATCGCATCACCGAAATCGTTCACCGAATAGCCGGGCATAACCGTATCCAGATCGATCACGCACAGCGCCGTACGCGTGGCTTTATCCAACATAACGTTGTTGAGCTTGGTATCGTTATGCGTCACGCGCAACGGCAAAATGCCGGCTTCGCGCGCATCCTCCAACACGCTGTAAAAATCGGCGCGAAACTTCAGAAAATCCACCTCGCTGCGCACGGTGGAAGCGCGACCGACAACATCCTCTTCCAACGCTTTAAGGAAGTTCTGATACCGCACGGGGGTGTTGTGGAAATCGGGGATGGTCTCTTTCAACTCCTCGGCAGGGAAATCGCTGAGGTCGCGCTGAAAACGGCCAAACGCCAAAGCGGATTGATAGAAATCTTCGGTCGTTTCGGGAGCATCCAAGCAGATGGCGTCCTCGATAAATTCATACATGCGCCAGCAACCGTTTTTATCGGTGTAGGTGTATTCCCCGTTCACCGTGGGAACCATCTGCATCACGCTGCGGCGGTCACCCGCACGGAGCTTCAAAAAATCGGTGACCTTTTTGATGTTGGCGGTCACCCATTCCGGGTTTTTGAACACGTCGGTGTTGATGGCCTGCAAAATGTAGCGATACTGCCGGCCGCGTGCATCGCGGCACGGGATGATAAAGGTGGAATTGATGTGCCCGTTGCCGTGCGGCAAGCATGCTTCGGGATCCCCTTTGGTCACAAACGCTTCGGCAGCCAAAGCCAGCTCCGACAGACGAATTCTCTTCTTTTTCATAGATATAGCCTCCTGTGTTTTTTGCGGCGTACTCCGACGCCGTTGACAAGGACGTACTCTCCATATATAATGTATTGTATCAAAAACAAATGGATTTGTCCAGTGATAAATCCATTTTTGGAGGAAATTATGCAAAAGGGCCGAAAAAACCGCACGTTGCTCCTCGTTTTTGCGTTGGCATGGCCCACCATGCTGGAGCAATTGATGCAAACGGCGGTACAATATATCGACGTGGCCATGATAGGCACGCTGGGCACCGCCGCCACGGCTGCCGTGGGTGCAACCACTACCGTCAACTGGCTGGTCGGCAGCACCATTTCTGCGTTGGGGGTAGGTTTTTTATCTTTCATTGCCAAGGCGTGCGGCGCAGGTGACCGCGAAAAAGCAGCGCGCGCTTCCTCGCAAGCGGTGCTGATGGTGTTGCTCTGCGGCGCGCTGTTCACCGCCCTCACACTGGGATGCAGCCAATGGGTGCCGATGTGGATGCAGGTGGATCCCCACATCCAAACACTGGCCGGACAATATTTCTTTATCCTCTATACTCCCATGCTGTTCCGCACCGCCACCACCATTTTCGGCACAGCTTTGCGCGCTGCCGGCGATACCAAAACCCCGATGCGCGTGGGGGTGTTGGTGAATCTCGCCAACGTTGTTTTGAATTTTTTGTTGATCTATCCCACCCGTTCGATCACGGTGGGGGATCTGGTCGTGCCGATCTACGGTGCCGGTCTGGGTGTGCTCGGCGCCGCTGCGGCGAGCGCCGTTGCCTTCACGCTGGGCGGTGTGTGCATCACCGTGGCGCTGTGGCGGCATCCGCTGCTTTCGCCTCGTGGGCAGTCGCTGCGCCCCGATGCAGCGGTGCTTCTCCCCTGCTTGCGCGTGGCGCTGCCCAACATGCTGCAGCGGTTTGGCACCTCGCTCGGTTACGTGGCGTTTGCCGGCATGATCAATGCCCTGGGCGAAGTGGCCACTGCCGCCCACACGGTGGCCAACACGGTGGAATCGGCGTTTTACATTCCCGGCTACGGCATGCAGACCGCCGCTGCCACCTTGGCAGGCAATGCGGTGGGGGCGAACGACCGCCGTTACATGCGCAGCGTGACGCGCACGGTGCTGATCGCCGAAACGGTGTTGATGTGCCTGTCGGGTGGGCTGCTGTTTCTGTTGGCACCCACGCTTCTTCACCTTTTTTCGGACAACCCGGCCGTCATTTCGTTGAGCACCACCGTGCTGCGTACGGTGGCGGTAAGTGAGCCGATTTTTGGTATCGCCATTATTTTGGAAGGCGTGATGCTGGGTGTGGGTTGTACCGTCATGCCGTTTGTGTTTAACATCAGCGGCATGTGGGGCGTGCGGATCGTGGGCACGTTTCTTTGCACTCGCTTTTTCGGCGGTGGACTGATCGCGGCCTGGGGCTGCATGGTCGCCCACAATCTTTTGCTGTTTTTTCTGTTTTTGGTACACTACTTCCGCGGAAAGTGGAATCCGCTGGAAAACGAAAAAGAGAAAATCACGCAAGTTGCGTGATTTTCTCTTTTTATTCCAATGTTTTCTCAATGTAAGCAACCACTTCGTCGGGCGAGATCTCCATTACATAAGCGATCTCCTCATACAAAAGGCGCTCTGCTTCTTGCATAATGCGTTCATCCGCCAAATGCAACCGCTTTCCCTGTGCAGCGCGCACACAACGCTGTTGATACAGTGTTTTGACAAGCCGCACCGCTTCGGCACGATCTCCGCTTTTCAGCATTGTAAGAAATCGCTCGCGCCGCACCGACTCCTCTTCTTCCCAAGCCGTTTCTGTCAGCGGCATTTCCCGTATCAAACGCTCGACCTCCTCTTTGGTGAGCAGTGCATGCAATCGCTCCTCATGCGCAACGGGACAATAGAAGGTGGACCGCATATCCTTTTTCGGCTGCAACACGTAATATGTCTGCCGCACCGGTCCGAACGACTCTTCTCTCACATCGGTTACGCAGCATAAACCATGGCTGCCATATATCACGGTATCTCCCTGCTTGAACATAATATGAGCCCCCTTTTTCTGCCTATTATTATAGCAGATTTTGAGAAGGCTCGCCATAGGCACTTTACCCAAACCAAGGAGAAAAAAGCGGCCTTTCTATGCGCAATTTTCGCACGAAGGCCGAGCGAACGCAGACACCTTACCCCCTCAGGGGGAAGTCGATTCCAGCCGACCTTGCGACAACGCCATTCGCCGCGGCAAGGTGTTTGCCAATGCGGTATCGTGGGTGATGATCAGCACCGTGCGGCCGCTTTGGTGCAAAGCGTGCAGACACCCCATCACCTCGGCTGCACTGGTTGCATCCAAATTGCCGGTCGGCTCGTCAGCCAGCAGCAACGATGGATCACCGGCGATGGCACGGGCAATGGCCACACGCTGCTGCTGGCCGCCCGACAGTTCCGAAGGCTTATGTCCCAAGCGGTCCTGCAAGCCCATGCGGCAAAGGCACTCCTCGGCACGGGCGCGGCGTTCCCGCGCCGACAGGCCGCGATACATCAGCGGCAGTTCCACGTTTTCCACCGCATTCAGGCTGCCAATAAGGTGAAACTGCTGAAACACAAAACCGATCTCGCGGTTGCGCACCGCCGCCAAACGCCGCCGCGGCAAGGCAGATACATCCTGCCCGTTCAGCCAATACGCCCCGGCCGTTGGCTTATCCAAGCAACCGAGCAGATGCATCAAGGTCGATTTTCCCGAACCGGAACGCCCCACAATACCCACCATTTCACCGCGTTCGATCGAAAAACTCACCCCATCCAGCGCAACCGTCGTTTCGTTGCCTCGACGGTATAGTTTCGTCAATCCTTCCGCTTGCAAATAGGCCATTTTCATTCCCCCCTCACACAGTATATCCGCTTTTTTCAAAAAAACTCTTGCCAAACCGCACGGCGCGTGGTATGATAAGAACAGATGTTCGATTCAAGGGGGTGAGCGTATGAAGGTAGCGGTGATCGGTTCGCGTGGGCTAACGGTTCCCAATTTGGGAGAGTATTTGCCCGCGGATGTGAGCGAGATCGTTTCGGGCGGCGCCCGTGGGGTGGATAGCTCGGCGGCGCAGTGGGCGCGCGCACACGGCGTGCGGCTCTCCGAGTTTTTCCCGGAATACGCTCTGTATGGACGGCGTGCGCCGCTGCTGCGCAATATCGCGATCGTGGAATACAGTGATCTGGTGTTGGCGTTTTGGGACGGGCACTCACGCGGAACTGCTTTTGTGATCGAAAAATGTCGCGAGCGCGGTGTACCGCTTCGCATCTTCTTACCTAAAAAATAAAGATACCACACCGTCTCCCTCGCCGCACACCGCCCGTGCGCGTCGTTTGAACGGTTGCGTTTGCCGCGATTATCGTGCGGTTGTGTTTTTACAAAAAAAGAAGAGTTGACGCACATTGCGTCAACTCTTCTTTTTATTCTGTTACAGATGCTCTTCGATATACGACACCAGGTCGCCCACCGTGTGGATGTTTTCGATCTCCTCATCGGGGATCTCCACATCGAACTCATCTTCCAGCGACATCAGCATATCCACTGCATCCAGCGAATCGGCGCCCAAATCTTCACTGATACGGGTGGCAAGCGTCACGGCGTCTTCTTCCACATCAAACTGGTTGCATAAAATGTCTCTGATCTTTTCGAATACCATATACAGTCATCCTCCGCAAAAATTTTCGCCGCAGGGGCGATCCAAAAAGGGAAAACCTTTCCTCTACCAAAAATAGTATGCAAAACTCGTCAATTTGTCAATCGTATTTTGAAAATTTTTCGCTTTTTTTGAAATATAGCCGTATTATCACAGGTGACCGGGCCATTTTACGGGCGCAGTGCCGCCACTTTCAGTACCAACACCTGCGTTTTGGCGTCCGGCAAGTCACCGTCCAGCACCATTTTCACCGCGCGATCAAGGGGAATGCGCTCGGCTTCCAAAAACTCGTCTTCATCCGGGCTGCACCTGCCGAAGGTCAATCCCTCGGCCAAATACAAGTGGATGATCTCGCCGCAATAGCCGGGAGTGGGATACATCTTGCCGAGTGAGGTAAAACGCTCGGCCGTGGCGCCCGTTTCCTCTTGAAGTTCGCGCATGCCGGCCGGCAGCGGATCTTCGCCGCGCTCCAGTTTGCCGGCAGGCAGCTCACACACCACCTCACCGTAAGGGTAGCGGAACTGGCGCACAAACAACAGCTCGCGCTCTTCGGTGAGTGCTGCGACACACACGCCGCCCGGATGCTCCACCACTTCGCGCAGGGCGGTCTGTCCGTTCGGCAAAAGCGCCTCATCCACTCGCATATTGACAATTTTTCCCTTATATTTGTAGTCCTGCGACAGCGGTTTTTCGATAAGATTCATATGGGTTCCTCCGTTATCATATACAGTGTAGTAAGAAAGGGCGGTTTTTACCATGAACAAAAAAATTACCATCCCACAGCCGGCCGATTCACAAACCGTGCGCACGCTGCTTACGGCGCTGGCCGAACGCTATCGCTTTTTGGAGTTACAGCCGATCGGACGCAGCGTGTTAGGGCAAGAAATCTACGGCGTCATGCTGGGCGGCGGACGGGAACGGGTGCTGTATGCCGCCGCGTTTGACGGCCGCGAGTGGCCAACCGCAATGGTACTTTTGCGGCTATGCGAAGACATTTGCGAAGCGCTGGGACACGACGGACAACTGGCCGACATGGATTTTCGCCGCGCCATTGCCGGGCGCTGCTTGGTCTTCGTGCCGCAGGTGAATCCCGACGGCGCCGATTTTGTGCTGCACGGCAGCGCGGCGGAAGACGGGTTAGATCTTAACCGCTGCTTTGCGGGAACAGGCGACAGCGCACCCGAGGCACGCGCCCTGACCGCCCTGTGCCGTCGCGGTGAGTTTCGTCACGCAGTGGCGCTGCACACGCACGGGGAAGCCATTGAATGGCAGCACGGCGAACGCACGCCGCCAATTGCACGCATGATGGCAGATATCCTTGCCGCCTCTTCGGGTTATGCACTGACAAACGCCCCCGACGGGGAAACCTGCGGCGGCTTTAAGGATTGGTTCATTCGCGAAACGGGCCGCCCGGCCTTTGCGGTGAAAATGGGGCGCACCGTGCCCCCCTTGCCGGCGGAAAATTTTGAATACATGTATGCGAAAGTGCAGGAAATGCTGCTGCTGGCCGCCTTGATGTGAGGCGGCCTTACGGACCGACCACTTCCGTGGTGGCGGTAGTCTCCACCGCCGTCGCAGTGGTGGTGACCGCCGCGGTGGTGGTAGCCGTGGGCATGGTATCCTGCACGTACTGCGCATTGATATATCCCGTTTGCCCTGCGAAGCTGATGGCATACCAATCTGCTTCACGCGAGAGCACCGTGACCGTATCCCCCCATTTAAGACCGCCGATAGGATAGCCGTTGGTATCCGGCGTGGGGCGCACGTTCAACGTGGTGGCGTTCACGTAACCCACAAACGGAAACGCCTGTTGGGTGGTTCCCACCGTGGTGGCTGCCGTGGTGGTCGTGGTGGGCACGGTGGTGGTCGTTTCGCTGCTGCCGTCGGGTGCCGCCCCAAACAGACCGCAGCCGCTAACGCAAACCGCCAGCAGAACCGTCAGTATTCCAAAAATATATCCCCTCGTTTTCATACTTATTCCCCTTTCAAGCGACGCATGAGCTTTTGTTGGCGAACATCCTGCCCTGCAAACAGCAGCGGCTGAAAACAACCGCCGATGCGCGAGGCGATCTGCACACCGTATCGCTCTTGCAGCTGCTTTTGATTTAAATTGGTGGAGATAACGGTGGGACGCCCTGCCAACAAACGGGTGTTGATCAACTCATACAGCCCCGACGTGTAAAACGGCGTGGCGAACTCGGTGCCCAGATCGTCCAAAATCAGCAAATCGCAAGACTCGAGGCGTTCCATGCTGTCGCCGTCTTCGCGACCGAAATGCTCCTTTTCCAACTGGCGAAGCAGGCGCTGCACCGAGCCGTATACCACCTGACCGCCCTGCTCGGCTACCACACGCGCCATGGCCAGCGAAAGGTGTGTCTTGCCGGTGCCGGCAGGGCCGCGCAGCAAGAGGTTGGGGGAATCGGGCGAAAAGTCCTCTGCCCACGCGCGGCAAAACGCCACGATATCCTCCATGCGACGGCGAGGGATCACCCCGTCGGCATCGGGTGTATCGGCATAGTAATCCATATCCATCTCTTCAAAGCGGGTGAGCCGCATTTTGGAAAGCGCACTCAACTGCTTGCAGGAAAGCTCCTTCAGCAAGGACTCCAAACAACGGCACATGTGCTGCCCCTTGTAACCCGTATCGCCGCACAGCTCACACACGGGGATCGGCTCAAAATTACGCGCCGTTTCGCCCATAGCGTGCAAGCGCACTTCCAGTTCCTTTTGCAGCTGCTCGTTCTCGCTCTGCAGACGTTTCACCGTTTCGGCAATGTTTTCGGTGCGGTTGCCGTCCATGCCGTTCAGCACCGCACGCGCGACCGAAAGCGCCGTTTGCGAAAGCGCCCGTTCGATTTCGCCGGTGCGCGGATCACGGGCCACGGCCCGTGCACGCAGCGCAGCGGCCGCCGTTTCGGCATCCATACGTCGTTCGGCCAACGTGCGCACGGCCTGTTCATACAGTTCTTTGCTGTAACCCATATTGGTTTCTCCTTACGTCTTTTTCTTGCGTTGATACACCGGTCGCCAATCGGCAGCGGCACGTTCGTAATCGGTGGCATCCGGCACCGCCGCTTCATCCGAAAGCAGCGGTTTCGCGGTTTGGCGGCGCTTGGGTGCCGCCGCCTCGGCCGCTTGGGTCGGGGTGCGAACACCATCGGCCAGCCAGCCTTCCAAAATGCGGCTGATATAGTTGGCGTTGAAGCCGTCGGTCTTTTCGCGACATTTCGCCAAGGCGATCAGCAGCATGTCATCCGAAAACTGCCATTCATCCACCCAGCGCACGGCCGCATCCACCTGCAGCAGCGTGAGGGGACGCGGCAATCCGAACAGGGTTTGAATATGCTCGCGCACCGCATGGCGGCGCTCGCTGCGGCAAAGTTCCGCTTCTGCCGCAGCCACGGTGGTGATGCCGTTTTCCGCCCACGAGAGGGCCGCTTTTTCCAAATAGGTGCGAAAACCGGAACGGGATTTTACCTTGCCGTTGCGAATGGCATACACCAACAGCATCAAAATCACTTCGGCAGGCAGCCCCACCGTTTCGTATATGTAGAGAAAGGACTCCGCCTCAGCCGGTGTGATGGTGCGGCCGAGCCGCTGTTCCGCCATTTTTAAAAGATTGTCGAAATCTGCATTGCTCTTTTGCCGTGCGATCGCATCGCGGAAGGTGGGCCGCGCCGTTTTTTCGGGCAGCGACACCTCTTCCGTCATGGGCGGCAGCGGATCGGACACAGGGGTAGGTATTTGTTCAAACGTGCCCTCCGCTTGCAGAATACCCATTTCCACCCAGAACTGCATGGCGTCGCGACAGTCGCCGGCCGTCATGCTGCACGCCGCGGCACAGGCAGCTTCGTCAAAGGTGCCGTGCCGCGCAAACCACAGCAACACTTTCAGCTGCGGTGCACCTGCGAGTTTCAGTGCACGGTCTGCCACCGCTTGCGGTAAGGCCATCACCGCGCCCAAATACTCGCCGTTCCATTGATATGTCATCGGGGAAGCCCCACCTTTCATTTAGATTGAAAACCGGAACCCAGCACCTGCTCGCTGTTCAGCACGATGATAAACGCATCGGGATCCAGTTCGCTTAACAAACGGCGCAGCAAATACACCTCCGACGGGCGCACCGCACACATCAGTACCTGACGGTCGGCGCCGGTATAGGCACCCGTTGCCTCCAGCACCGTCACACCGCGATCCATACGCACGGTAAGTTCACGCGCTATGGGGCTTTCTGCCGCCGTAATGATCAGCACCGTGCGCGTGCGCCGCGCACCGCCGATCAGTTCATCCACCACCAATGACGAAACAAACACCAGTACCGCCGCATACATCGCCGATTCCAGCTGCCCGAAGATCGGTACCGACGCCGCAATAATGACGCCGTCTACCAGCAGCATGAAACGTCCGATGGAAATGTGGGGGTACTTTTTTTCGAGCAAACGCGCCATAATTTCGCTGCCGCCCGTAGTGGCACCGCGCAAAAACACCAGCGAAAGACCCAGCCCACTCAGCACGCCGCCAAACAACGCCGCGAGCAGCGGATCGGCGGTGTAGGGAGTGACAAACGGAGCCAGCACATCAATGGTGACCGAGGCGAGCGCCGTGACCGCTGCCGTGCGCCAGGTGAAAGAAGGCCCGATATAGATCCACGCCAACACCAACAGCGGAATATTGATAACAAAAATGCCGGCACCAACCGGAAAGATCGGCAGAATATAGTTGATCAAAATGGAAATACCCGTCACACCACCCGGCACCAAATGGTTGGGAGTAATAAACATATCCACGCCGATAGCATACAGCACACATCCAAACAGATAATAGGCCCAGTCGGTCATTGCGCGCACCACACGGTGCGGTTGATTTCTTTTTTTCATATAACAAACCTCTCTTTAAACAGCGGGGAGCAGCCTCGGTTTCGCTTTCTTCTCACTTTATAGTGTAACCATTTGACGGAATTTTGTCAATTGAATTTTTTTCTCTTATGTGCTATACTCAAAAGCAAAAGGAGGGTGACTTGCCATATGCGTCTCGAACTGTATTACACGTATATCGACCCGACGGATACCGCCTTGGTCGCTCGCCTGTGGGACCGCCTGCCGCCCACGCGCCAACAACAGCTGGCCACGCGCAATCTCGCGGCTCGCGCGGAGGGGGTCGCCCTTTCGGCGCTGTTGGCTTTCGCGGCAGCAGCATGGCAAACGGGGCAGGGCACTGCGTTTCAAAGCGTAGCGGCCGCCTCTCTGCCGCCGCCCTTTGCAGAATGGAAAACCAACGCTCTCGGCAAACCCTTTGCCGAAGGGATCGCCACCGAACACGGGCGGCTGTTTGCAAGTTTTTCCCACAGCGACGGTCACGTGTTGGTAGCGCTGTGCGACCGCCCGTTGGGAGCCGACATTCAGGTGTGGCAAGCGGCTGCCTTCTCGCCGGACCGTTTTCGCCGCACGGCCGCACGCATCGCGCATCCCGACGAAACGCCGCCGACCACTCCGCGCGAAACGGCACGTCGCTTTGCCGCTAAAGAAGCCGCCCTGAAACTGGGCGGCGAAGGGCTGCGTTGTCCCCCGGCCTCGGTGGCGGTAACCGAGGCAACCGCCGGCCGTGCCTCGCTGTTTTTTTACGAACAGGTGCCGCACTGCATTATTGCCGTTGCCGTGTCAAGGTAACTATACACCTTGGATAATCTTTTTGGTGGAAAACTCCCCCGAAAAGCCGAAAAAACGCTCTTTTTCGCGGAAATACCCTTTGTATTTACACGGTTTTTCACGTTTTCCACCGAGTTTTCCACAAAGGAGCACTGTGCAAACGAACAAAATTTCGTATTGCTATCTGTATATTTTGCCCGTAAAACGGCGCAGCATACCCCTTTTGATGTTTTTTACTAAAAAATTTTACAATATTGTGCCGTTTGACAGTAGACAAACGCGTACTTTTACTGTATAATACAACTTTAGATGCTAATAAAGCATAATTTAAGGAGGACTCAACACTATGCGTAACATTTTTAAGCGTGCGATCACCGTGCTGTTGGCGTTGGCCTTGCTTTGCTCGGCGCTGCTGATGACCGGCTGCTCCACACCGAAGGTCGCCATGACGGTGGACGGCGATGACTACACCACCGGCGAATATTTGGCATTCTTGTATAACACCTTCTATCAGGTGTATATGCAGGGCTCGGCCTCTTCGGCTCCGCTGTACTACTATGAGATGTATTCCACCGACACCGATATCTGGAGTGGCAAGGACTACACCTACGAAGACGTGAAATACGACCTCTCCGGCTACATCAAGGCCCTGGCACAGGATGCGATCGTGCGTCAGGTGGCGGTCAAGCGCATGATGGCGGAGTTTGGTGTTTCGCTGAACGAGGAAGATAAGAAAGCGCTGGCAGAAGAGCTGGCCGCCGTGGAAAACGACGCGTTCATTCAGTTGGGCTTCAACAACGAGAGCTATGCCCGTATGTTGGAAGAATGCAATTACAATGAAGCCGGTCTGTTCTATGCGCTGTACGGCCAGGGTGGCAAGCGCGAAGTACCGGAAGCGGATATCCGCAAGTACTTCGACGACAACTACCTCAGCTACATGATCATCTCGGATGCATTGACCGACAGCAAGGGCAACAAGCTGGATGACAACGCGAAGGCCGAAGTGAAGAAGACGTTTGAAGGCTATCTCGCGATGTATCAGAAGGATAAGGATTTCGACGCCGTGCTGCACAAGTTTGAAGCAGATGAAAAGGCCAAGTCCGAAGCCGAAAGCAACAAGACCACCACCACGACCGGCAAGGGCGGCACCACGCCGGCAACCACCACGACCACTGCTGCCGCGACCACTACCACCACCGGCGCCACCACAACGCTGGCAATTGATGCGACCACCACGGTGAACAACACCACCACCGCCGCCGGCACGACCACCACCACCAAGGGTGACGGCCACGATCACGAAGAAGAGGAAGAAGCGCACGATCACCGCGTGGACGTGGATTCCTCGACCGAAGGTAACGAAAATCTCGAAAAGCTCATTAAAGAGATGAAGTTCGACGAGATCAAAATTCTGGAATACGAAGACGATAATAAGACTCCGACCATCGCGTTGGTGTTGCGTATGGATCCCGAAGCCGACCGCGGCAAAGACGAAGACGGCAACCCGATCGACTTCTATGAAGAGAAGGTGGAGAGCATTCTCTACTCGCTGAAGTTCGAAGAGTTCAACAAAGAGATCGTTGCGAAGATGGACACCCTTTCGGTGGAAGTGAACGACCGCGCCATCAAGGCCGGCGATCCGCGCGAGTTCCGCAAAGCCTTTTTCGGTGAATAATTAACACACGGGCGGTCGCGCAGGCGCGGCTGCCCGTAATTTTTTAAAGGGAGTGAACCATGTATGGTGCGACACGTTATTTTGTGGCAGTTGAAAGACGAACTCACTGCCAAAGAAAAACGCACGGTGTGCGAAAACATGAAACGGGAACTGGAAGCGCCGGTCGGCACGGTGGAAGGCCTGCAATCGCTCACGGTGCACATCGACGGACTGGCCACCTCGAATGCCGACGCGATGCTGAACTCGGTGCTGAACAGTGCCGACGCACCGGCGGCCTACGCCGTGCACCCTGCCCACGTAGCCGCCGCCGACGGATTTGTGCGCCCGTTTGTAAAAACGCGCCTGTGTCTTGATTTTTAAACCGCATTTTCCCACAAAAACCGACTGCTTTCGCGGTCGGTTTTTTGTTGTTTTTTCTCTTGACTTTCCCATTTGAAAGGGCTACAATCAATAACGTATTTTGTAATCAAAGAAGGGTATACGTATGCAAACGCTGTTAACTCTTTCGGTCGCGCTGTTTGCGGGCCTGATGCTCTCGCGCGCGGCCAAGTGGCTCAAGTTACCGGCTGTCACCGCCTATTTGGTGGCCGGTATTTTGGTCGGCCCGTATGTGCTGGGCTCCTTCGGGGTGGAAGGACTCGGTTTCACCAGCATGAAAGACATCCACACCTACGACCTCTTGGCCGATGTGGCACTGGGCTTTATCGCCTTTTCCATCGGCAACGAATTCCGCTGGTCGCAGCTTAAGAAGACCGGCAAGCAGGCCACTATCATCGGCATTTTCCAGGCGGTGGCTGCCTCCGTTTTGGTGGACGGTGCGCTCATCGGCCTGCACTTTCTGATGCCGGACAAACTGCCGCTGCCCACCGCGATCGTGTTGGGTGCCGTGGCTTCTGCCACCGCACCGGCCGCCACTTTGATGGTGGTGCGGCAATACAAAGCCAAGGGCCCTCTGACCGATCTGCTGCTGCCTATCGTCGCGTTGGACGATGCCGTGGGTCTGGTGTTGTTCGCCGTCTCCTTCGGCGTGGCAAAAGCGCTGGTCATGGGGCAGGTTGACTTACTCTCGGTGGTGCTGGAACCGATTTTGGAAGTGATCTGCTCGCTGCTGCTCGGTCTGGTGATGGGCTTGCTGTTCTCCTTCTTTGAGCGTTTCTTCCATTCGCGTTCCAAGCGTTTGGCCATGTCGGTCACCTTTGTGTTTCTCACGGTGGCACTCTCCATGCTGGAATTCCACGTGGGCGGTGTGCACGTGGCTTTCTCCTCTCTCTTAGTGTGCATGATGCTGGGCACCGTATTCTGCAACGTGTGTGATTTCTCGGAAGAATTGATGGGCCGTGTTGACCGTTGGACCGCCCCCCTCTTTGTACTGTTTTTCGTCATCAGCGGCGCCGAACTGGAGTTGGCCGTGTTCCGTGACTGGACGGTGGTGCTGATCGGCGCGGTGTATATCCTCTTCCGTTCGGTGGGTAAATACGCCGGCTCGGCTTTCAGCGCACGCGCCGCTAAGTGTGAGCCGACCATCGTGAAATACCTCGGTATCACGCTGCTGCCGCAAGCCGGCGTGGCGCTGGGCATGGCTATCAAAGCCGAAACGCTCGGCGAATGCGGCCTGTTTGTGGCTAACATCACCCTCTTCTCGGTGCTGATTTACGAACTGGTTGGCCCCTATCTCACCAAAGTGGCACTTACCCATGCCGGCGAGATCGAACCGGAAGGCAAGGTTTCTGCCCGTGGCGAAACGATTCGCAACTAACCCCAAAGCGCGGCATCACCCGATGCCGCGCTTTCGTTTTATTGCAAAATAAACTTTTTACCAAAACACAAAACAAACGGCACTGTATCGTGGGATACAGTGCCGTTTGTTTTTAGTTCAAGATATATACGTTCATGTCGCGGCGACCGAAGCGGATACAATCCTCATAAGTATCCATAAACAAGTCGATCATCACGCGGCCGCTTGTCAGTGCGCCGCCCGTATCACCGGCGATCGCATAGCCGTACACGATCGAACCGTCGGCCGATACAATATACAGTTCGGTTCCGTAGGGAATCACCTTTGGATCCACCGCCACCACGCCCACCGCTGCACGGCGGCCGGTGGAGGTCCACTCGCCTGCCAAACCGCGATCGTTGGTGTAGGCGGTGCATTGACCCACTTTAAGCGCTTCATAGCCGACCGGCTGTCCCAGCGCATCCAGTTCAATCTCATACGGTGCTTTAGACATGGCCATGCCCACCGTGGTGCCGACCAAACGGATCTCTTCGGTCGGTTCGGTACGCTGCTCGCTGAGCACCACCGAGGAAACGACCTCGCCATCGGCCAGCGTATCGCGAACCACACGGATCACCTGACCCTTTTCGCCTTTTTGCACCACCACGGTGCGCCCCTTGGCGATATCGGGGGTATATTCCACTTTTACGGTGTAGGGAATCTCTTCCGTCTCAGTGCGCTCCGTATAATTCAGCACACTCTCCAAACAGATATCGGCACCGGCGTCCAGGGTATCGGTCACCGCTGCATTCACCAGACGGTAATCGTTGGCGTCCACACCGGCCTGCTTTAGCGCATCGCCGACCGTGCCGCCCGTAAGATACAGCTGCTTGGTCTCACCGTCCACCGTGACCGTGACCGCAAACGCACGGTTGATGGTCAGCTCGTTACCGTTGCGATGCATGTCGTCATGTTCGCCCATGGCCACACCGGCCAGTTGCACCGCTTCCGTCGGGTCGCTGGTGAGCGCCGATATCACAAACCGTTCACCGCCATCCAGCACCGTAAAGGCCTGCATGTGAGACAGCAAGCAGGTGATCACCACCGCACTCACCACCGACAGCATAGCGGCGGCCGCCCAACGGCTGCGCCAAAACGGCTGGTAACCGGTTTCCTTTCGATTGTTTTGTCGCGTACCCATCGTACACTCCTCTCTGTATATACAGTTCGTAGGTTGGGAAAAACGCATCGTTGCCATTATACGCAAAGCATTGAGTGATGTCAACCAATTCAAAAGGCGATTTTTTAGTATCTTTGCACAAACTTTCCCGTCGATTGCGCCACAAGCCCCAACGGAAATCAAGAAAAAAGCGGCCTCTTTGTTTTTGCGCTCTGCCCCCTTCTCCCGGGCGTTTTTTTCACATTTCGCCGACAACCCCTCCACTTTTTACGTCAATTTTGTGGATTTTCCGCTTTTGTCTTCCATTTATTTACAAAACTGGAAACGGATTTCGGCGAGAACGTTTGTTCGCGATATTTTGTGCATTCGGCTGAATTTCCCCATACCAAAGGGCCAAAATCGGGGTTAAAACGGCCGTTTCACCTTCATTTTAGGCAACTTTCGCGATGTTTAGACGCATAATTTTTCTTTTTTGCGCATAAGCTTTCATTTTTGGAAAAATTGGAAATGCCACAGCTTGCAGTGGTGGCCTCTTTCTCCGTTTATCCCTTCAGGTACACGAAAGTTTCTGCGGTTTCGCTTGACTTTGCCTGCAGGATTATATATAATAAGGTACAATAATGTGTGAATCCGAGCCGACCGTGCGGTCGGCTCCCAATACAGAAAGGACTGTCGGTATGACGAATTTTTCTCATTTGTGTGTGCGTTGCATGCAGCCGTTGAACGAAGGTGAAACGGTGTGCGCACATTGCGGAGACGATGCGGCCATCGCCAACCCTCCGCACACCATGCCTCTCGGCACGGTGCTGTCCGAGCGCTATATGATCGGCCGCCTTTTGAAAGACGGCGGCGACGCTGCGGTGTATATGGGTTATGACACCGTGCTGAAAGCCGCTATCACCGTGCGCGAATTCTTTCCGCGTACCCTTTGTGAACGGGCCGAAGATCTCTCGCTGCGCCCCATTCGCGGCTGCGAGCAGACATATACGGATTACATGAACAAGTTTTTGGCCCACGCCCGTGTGGTGGCGCGCATGCGCGACCTGCCTGCCAGTATTCCGACCTACGATATCTTCCAGCAGAACGCCACCGCTTACACCGTGAGCGAATGGTGCGAAGGGGTCACCCTCGCTCAGTATTTGGAAGCGCGCGGCGGCCGTATGCTGTGGGATGACGTGCGTCCTCTCTTTATTCCGCTGCTGAACTCGCTCGTCTCGCTGCATCAAGCCGGTGTGTTGCATCTCGGTCTTTCGCCCGAAGTGCTGATCATGGGTGATGACGGCAAACTGCACGTGAACGATTTTGCGATCGCCGAGGCGCGCTGCGCCAGCAGTGAGCTTACTGCCGATCTGCCCGGCGGCTATGCGGCACCCGAGCAGTATGCGTTTGGCACCACTCCCTCGGCCACGGCCGACGTGTATGCCGTGGCGGCCATCATCTTCCGCACGCTTGTCGGCACGCCATTGCCGGACGGCGAAACGCGTCCCATGACCAACGCCGATCTCACGGTCCCCTCGGAAGTAGCGAGCGAATTTCCGCCACACGTGGCCTCCGCACTGTTCAGCGCGTTGCAGCCCAGCGTGGAAAAGCGCCTGTCTTCGTTGGCTCTTTTGCGCGACCGCTTGGCTGAAGCGCCGGCTGTGGCCGCCTTGCTGGAAGACGAGGAAACCTCCGAAGACGGAGAGGATGAAAACATTGAATATGAACTGGAGCCGTCAGGCCCTCCGATCGGCGTGTATATTGCCGTGGGCATCATTGCCTGCATCTTGCTTGCGCTGCTTGGTTTCGCGCTCGGCCGTGTGACCGCACCGCCTCCGGCAGAAGGCAACCCCACCAACGCTACCACCACCATGCCCACCGGCACCATCATCATCACCGACCAGACCGACGTATTGGATCCCAACACCATGGGCTCGGTGCCGAATGTAGTTGGCCAAAGCTACGATGCTCTGCGCGGCAAATACGTGGAAAATCGCGCAATTAAATTGAACGGTTTCCAATACAGCGACACAGTGCCGGCCGGCACCGTGATCTCGCAGACCCCGACGAGCGAAGAAGAAGCCGACGTAACCGAACCCGTGTACGTCATTGTGAGCGCCGGCCCCGAAGCCATTGCCCTGCCCGATGTGTCGGGTTGGGAACGCGATCACGCCGTGGCGTATTTGGAAGCGTTGGGCTTTAAAGTGCAGGTGGACGAAGTGCTGGTTACCGCCGTGGAATTCGGCAAAGTGGAAAGTTCCAGTCCGGCGAAAAGCACCGTGCTGGCGCGCGGCAACACCGTGCGCTTGCGCGTGAGCGTGAAAGAAACAACCGCCC
Organism: Acutalibacteraceae bacterium; assembly: GCA_045597045.1. Classification (GTDB taxonomy): domain Bacteria; phylum Bacillota; class Clostridia; order Oscillospirales; family Acutalibacteraceae; genus SIG588. The sequence continues at coordinate 16,401 of JAZODN010000083.1, read as the reverse complement.
CCACCACAACCACTACGCTGGGGTCTACCCCTACCTCGACCACCACCACTACCAAACCGTCGAGCACCACGGTGACCACCACGACCACCACAACCGCTAAACCGTCGAGCACCACGGTGACCACCACGACCACCAAGCCGTCGAGCAGCGCGACCGTGACCACCACGACGACCACCACGACCACCAAGCCGTCGAGCAGCACGACCGTGACCACCACGACGGCCACCACAACCGCGGCGTCCACCACGATGGAGGCAACTACTACCACAGCCGCCACGACCACCACGACCGAAGCCACGACGACCACGGTGGAAGAAACCACCACGACCGCGGCGCCCACCACCACCGAATCCGAAACCGAAGCGACCACCACGGTGGCTGCGGAGTAAACGAAAGGACTTACAACCGTTATGAGTACACCTCTCGCCACCTTCGGCGATCTGCAGCTGACCGAACCCGTGGTGCGTGCGTTGCACAAAATGGGTATTGAACACCCCACCCCCGTTCAGCAACAGGCAATCGGCCCCATGCTTGACGGCAAAGATATCATTGCAAAAGCACCCACCGGCACGGGCAAAACCTGCGCCTTCGGCATTCCGCTGCTGGAATGTGTGGATCTGCACAGCAACGATATTCAAGCGGTGGTGCTCTGCCCCACCCGTGAGCTGTGTTTGCAGATCACCGAAGAGTTGCGTTCGCTTTCGCTGTATATCCCCGGTGTGCGAATTGCTGCGGTCTACGGCGGTCAACCGATCAAGAAGCAGTTGATCGCGTTAGAAAAACATCCGCACATCGTGGTGGCAACTCCCGGCCGCTTGCTTGATCACATGGGGCGCGGCACCGCCTTTTTGGGGAACGTATACACCGCCGTGCTGGACGAAGCCGACGAAATGCTGAAGATGGGTTTCATCCGTGATGTGCGCCGCATTTTGAACGCCACTCCCGGTGATACTCAAGTGGTGATGTTCTCTGCTACCATTTCGCGCGAAGTGATGGATGTGGCGTGGGAATACCAACACAACGCGGTGGAGATTACGGTGGAAGCCGAAGGTGATAACCGCCCGAATATCGCACAGTATTCGCTGGCGGCGGATGCCGCCGAGCAACGGCTTGCTGCCATGCTGCATATCATTGATACGCTCGGTCTCAAACGCGTGATGATCTTTGCCAACATGAAATCCACCGTGCGCTGGTTGGATATGCGGCTGCGCCGCGACGGACGCTCGGCCGATTGCCTGCACGGCGATATTCCGCAGACCCAGCGCAACCGCGTGATGGCCGGTTTCCGCGACGGCAAGTTTGAAATACTCACCGCTACCGACGTGGCCGCACGCGGCATTGACGTGGATGACGTGGAAGCCGTGTTCAACTATGACCTGCCGGAGGAAAATGAGTATTATCTGCACCGCATCGGCCGCACCGGCCGTGCCAAACGGCACGGCATGGCGTTTTCGTTCATCACACTGCACGACGGTTTCCGTTTGCGAGATATCAAGCGCTACTGCCATTCGGATATCGCCGAACTGCGTTTTGACGAAAACGGCAACCTTGTCACCGCCGAGGGTACACCGTTCGGCACATAATGAAATACAAAATACAACAAGCCGAGGATATCGTCGTATCCTCGGCTTGTTATTTTGTCTTCAATCTTTTTATACAAACGCGTCGATTTTGTGGGTGGCATATTGCAAGATCAGGCGCGCATCGGTGGAATCCATCACCCCGTCACGGTTCACGTCGGCAGACGCTGCCGGCACCGCGCCTCTTCCCGTCAAGTACTGCAGCACCAGGCGTGCGTCGGTGGACGTCACCATGCCGTCGCCGTCCACGTCGCCGCTGCCGTCTTGGTTCGGCGCGGTAAGAGGACGCTCAGCTTCGGTGCGTTTCAGCACCGCCACAAGGTCCTCTTGCACGGTCACGTCTTGATACCCTGCCGCACGGTACTGCGCCAGAATCTCCTCGGCCTTGGTACTGCGGTAACCGGGGCGCAGGTCCACCACCAAATACTCGGTATCCATCGTCTGGTGGTAAAAATCCTCATACAGCGCTGCGCGCTCGGCCAGGTGCGGCAGCAGGAAGGTGGAGCACGCCACCGAAGCATCGTCGGGAATCGTTTCGAGCACCGCATCCATGGCGCGGCAAGTTTCGATGTTGTGGCGATAACGCAACACCGCCGAATTGACCGACGGCAAAAACAGCATCACATACAACAGCACCGACGCCAGCGCAGCATACAGCGTTCCGGCACGGCGCGCCGCCGGCGTGCGATCGGCTGCGTTCAATACGCACAAGTAGAGGAAGAACGCCGACACACCAAACGAATACTGGAAGGTAATATTATATTGATAGGGCCAATTGGAAAGCAGATTCACCACCACCGGTAGCAGCAAAATGTAACGCGAAAAACGGCGTGCGGTGCAAAGCAGCGGTGCCAGCGGCACCAACAGCTGCACCAGATACCACAGCTTTTCGGTGGGGTTTTGAGTCGTGCCGTACAACACGCGCCGCAAAAACAATCCGGGGTTGACTGTCAAGGTCTTTACAATCGAGAACAAGCCGCCGTCACCGTATTGATAGTTGTCATACCGCCCGACCATGCCGCCTTCACCATACTTCGAAAGCAGCCACAGCGCGGTCACAAACCAAGCCGCCGCCATGATCAGCAACGGCAAGCCGCGCTTGGCATCGCGCCGCGACAACAGCACATACAGCGCAAAGATCGCCACCGCTGCGGCCGCGTCTTCCTTCACCGTCATAACCAACAGTGCCGCCAAGAAGGTGAGCGCCGTCTTTTGGTATTCATAGGCACAGAACAGCCACAAAAGAAACGGCGCCAAAAAGCAGTTTTCATGCAGGTCATATAAGCAACCGGCAGAAAGAGCCGGGTAGGCCGCATACACCAGCGCCATGACCGCCGTCACCTTTTCCGAAAGCGCCAGTCGACGGCAAATGAGCAGCAGCGGAAACACGCCGCCGGCCACCACCACCGCTTGCCCGATGATCAAGGTATACGGTGTGGGAAACACCATGTACGCCGGCAACAACAGATAATACACGGGCGAAATATGCACTGCAAAATGCGAAAGCAGCCCATCGCGCTCGCAGGTGGTCAGCGGCAAGCCGGTCTCTTTCATATTGTGGAACATTTGGCAAAAAATGCCGAAATCAAAGTTGGGGGTGACGTAACAACGGTGCCGCAAGCAGCCAAGCAACGCCAAAATGCCCGCCATCGCCAAAAACAGCACGGCGCCGATCGCCCACACACTCCACCGCGGCACACGTAACCACCGCACCGAAAGCAGGCCCTGTGACTTGGCGTAGTATATCGCCAATGCCGTAACCGCCGCCAGCGACAAGAACAAATACATCCTGGTGGAACTGTCTGCGCGCAGAGCCAACCAAAAGCTGAGCATCCACGCACCGCCGACAGCCGCGCGGGCCGGAAGTTTCCACTTCGGACGCAGCCACGAAACCGTCATCAGCAACAGTGTGCCGCCGGCCACCACACTGCTGACCGCCCACAGCGGCAGATCCTGCGAAAAGTTGATCAGCCCATATTCGCCGCGGCGAAACGCCACAAGCGCAGTCGCTTGCCACAGCCACGTGGCCGCCGCCGCCAGCAACCACGTTGCAAGCGTGGTGCGTCGCAACGCCTGCCAAAGATACCGCATCGTTTTCACCGCAGCCCCTCCTTTTTGTCATAACATCTTTGAGTAGTATACCATACTCTGCTGCCGTTTGCAACCGCCCACAAGAAAAACCCGTGCACAGCACGGGTTTTCGTCTTTTATCGTTGCGGATTGCCCGTGTCAACTTATGTAACAATCTCGAATGTAATATCGCCCGTGGAGGTTTCGATCTCGCAGCGTCCACCCGTTACGGTTTTGGGCAACTCCACGCGCCCCGTATCGGTCGCGGCCATAAACACCTTGGGTGAGAGCAGCGTTCCAAAAACATCCCCCGTTCCCGTCCGGATGGCCATTTCGGATGCGTCACAGCGGATCATCTTGATGTCACCCGTGCTGCGCGTGATTGCCATCCGCCCGTTAACCGTCACACGTTCCATCGAAAGGTCGCCCGTGTTGCCGGTCGAGGTCAGGTTTTGGCACTGCAGTGCGGTGACGTGCGCATTTCCGGTAGAGACCACTACTGCAGCATCTCCCTCACACGTCACGTTTGTCAGCGTGATCTTGCCGGTGGACACCGCCAGCGAAAGCGTACCGACCGACGCGTCTTCGACAGCGATGTTGCCGGTGGTGGTTTTAACGTGAAGGTCACCTGCCACCGACGCTGTGCAACTCACCTTTCCCGTGTGCCCCTCAACGGTAACCGAAGAAAACGCGAACGCCGACGGCACGGTCACGTCGCTCGTGTTGCTGGTAATCGCCAGATCGCCGTAAGTGCCGGCGGGCAAAAACACCGTGATTTGCGGCGTGCCGAAAGCGATGCGGATATGGTCATACCAACGGCGCGCGTCTTGCAGCTCCACACGCAAAACCCCGTCGACCACCTTCACCGTGTGGGTCACCTTCTCTCCCTCGCGACACACCACACGCGTGACTCCGTCTTCCGCGAGTTGAAACGTGATATCGGCGGTGTCCGTTGTGAGCAATATGTTCTCATACGCATCGCTCACCGCGTGTTCCATCGTATCGAACTCACCGGAAAACAGCGTTCGAATGTTTTGCCGCGTCATTCCAAATACTCCCCCCCACAAAGCACAGCCAATCACGATCAATACCGTTGCCGCAATCAACCATCGTTTCATACGCATTTACACCGCCTCCTTTTTCGCAAGACGGATGCCTATCTTCGCCGCGGCTGCTTTGGTGAGTCGCACCAAGCCGATACTTGCCGCACGGCATCCGAAAAAGCAGAAGATCGCCAGTCCCAAAAGGATCAGCCCCGTGCCGGACATTGCCAGGCCTGCTGCCACATTTACCGAACCGCCGATAGCAAAACCGATCCCCAGTGCTGTCGCGCACGCACCGCATGCCACAAACGAGGCAAATACCGACCACAGCGACACCGCCACTGACCACAGCGACACATACAGCGAACACGCAACGGCCGCCATCGCGAGCAACAGCGGCACCCACACCGGTGCCCCCAGCACCAACAGCGCGATCTCCCACGGCACCCGACGGCGACGGGGTTTGTCGGTCTCTGTTCTTGGGGATATGTTTTGGAGCGCCTCTGCCGCCGGTTCTTCCAACGTATCCACCGCTGCTACAGCATCCTCCTCCGAAAGCCCTTCTTCCATGCGATCATCGATCATCTCGCTGTAAAAGGTGATGCGCTCCTCCCTATCCTCTTGCGGCAAGCCGCACAAGTCTTGGCGCAGCCGCGCCAGAAATTCTTGTTTATTCATAGCTATCCTCCCTGGTTACAAAACGATAAATGGACAGCATCTCTTGCCAATCCTCTTTAAACTCCGCGATGCGTTGCCGCCCCTCCGGGGTGATGCGATAATATTTGCGCAGCCGCCCGTCGTGTTCAACCGTGCGTACTGTCAAGGCACCCGCACCCTCCAGCCGTTTTAGAATGGTATACAACGTCGACTCGGACAATGCAATGTACGGCGCCACATCCTTGATGATCTTGTAGCCGTAGGATTCCTCTCCCTTGATTGCCGCCAACACACACACGTCCAGCAATCCGCGTTTCAACTGAATATCCACACAATACCTCCCCTCACGCAATACATCATATCACGAAGTATGTTGTTTGTCAACAGAAAATGCAAAACGCTTGAAACCACCGTTTCAAGCGTTTTGTTGTTATGCACGGATCTCTATCCCAACCGCCGCTTCTTTTGCCGCCGTTTCCTCGTCATCTTCCTCCTCACCACCAAAGCTAAACGGTATGTTTTCCGCCAGCCAAAGACAGATTGTAGCCACCAGCCAGAGCAAGAGATACAGCACCATGCTGACGCGCGGCTGCATGGTGGTGGCTGCCATCTCAGACAGTTGCCAATAGGTGGCTATCGCAGCGCCGCCAAACGCCGCGCCGTTGAGCAGGAACATGCCGAGCACGCCCACTGTTTTGGTGCCGCTGCTCACGCGGCTTGCCACCAGCGCCAGCAGCACCGGTGCCAGCATCGGCAGCAACGCCCCCCACGCAGAGGAACCAAACAGTTCTTGACCGTAAACGACAAAGTCACTCACCTCGGCGCTTTCGAGACTGACGTTAAACATCGGCAATCGCAGCAGAAACCATGCGGCAATGGCACACATAACGCCACTCCATTTCAAGACGCTTTTTAACATTCCCATTCTCTCCTTTCGTACAAACCGACTCATCCGTTCTCGTTGTCTTCCTATGTACCCATCGCCTCTGCAAGATGAGCATTCCATCTCATCGAGGCCACAGCACGTAGGACACTTTCTTACATGCACCATTCTGCTCATAAAAACATCTCCTTTTATTTAATAATCTTCTTCGTCTGCGTCTTTATAGCCATTTTCGTCATATTCATAATCCAGATAGCAATCATCGACGTCAAACATATATCCGCAATCTTCGCACTGAAAAGTTACGTAGTCGCTCTGCCGGGATACCATTCGGATATCTCTGGAACCGCAAATGGGACAATATTCGTACATATCATCTCCTCCTTTCCTGTTTCGCTTGGAGTGGTCCGCTAAATATCGGATTACCGTCAATACGAGCCCTTGCTACTGCGATTTTGGCTGCGAAAAACCACTGGATAGGTGCCGCTGTGGCAACTGAACATAGAAGCGATCGTGCTGTTAATCCCTTATCGTTAACAGTCTTTCATTCTTATCTCCCCTCCCGGTTGACATCTCGCCAACCGGGAGGGGTGTGTTACGACACCTTTATCTTGCGCACTCGTGTGCCAGCTGCTCACGCAGCACGCTTTTAAGTTTTTGGGAGATGGGATATGCATTGATCTTGTGCAGGATGCTTTCCTTGCTTTCGCCGCGTTTGACCAGTTCCTTCAAAACCCCTTTGAAAACAGCGTCCACGCCGTATTCGGTCAGCTCATGCGCCAGCAGGCTCAACACACCAAGCATTGCAATGCCACCCACAATACCACCGGGCCCCAACGCCGCCAGGGCCGCCACCAGGGCGGCACCTCCGGCCAACCCCGTTGCATGCACCGCCACAACCAACACCAACCCGGGAACACCGAGCGCCGCCAGCTTAGTAATCAATTTTTCCATTTCTATTTCCTCCTCAATTTTGTGTTTTCACACGAATTTTGATAGATTTTTGCCAATAGTGCCTCCCCTATACGAGGCATACGAGATCCAATAGCCAACTTCCGCTAATCAAACCGCCAAATGCTCGATTCCATTTCCTCTTCACCTCCTTTTCTTACACATCACACGCAACCGCTGCCGCACCAATGAACAACAACCCGGCAACCACGCATGCCGCCGTGCGACCGAAGCCCTTCGTGGTTCGCTTTGTGTATTGGCAAGTAGCATTCGATGCGCTCCTCTCAATCACTTTGGGTGAAACCTGCTTCACAGTGGTTTTTTCCGTAACCGCAGCTCTGGTTTCTTGCTTTACAGAAGCATCCTGCAGCACAACCAAAGCCTCTGCCAAACTGCGGCGAACTTCATCGTAATCGAGGTTAGGCGCAAACCGTTTCACATTCGATTCCATTTCAGAAAAGATCTGCCTCAGTTGCGAAAGCTGCTCCTCGTCGTAGCACACGCCACCAATATAACTCTCAACCTTTTTGTTAAGCCCTGTGCGGAAGCAGTGTTTCTCGTGACCGTATCTATCGTCAACCTTGATGAACTGGCCTTTAGGAACCGAAAACACGATCAAACTATCAACGCACACCGGGATATCAAGGGCCTTGGCACTAATTGCCTTTTCCAAATATTTCCTGAGCAGATGTCGTTTGAGCCGCATCTTCTCCGCCAAAGGGGCCTTGCCGTAACTTTCCTCACCTGCAAACATCATTCGCCCCTCTTTGGTGAGTGTCAGGTCGGATTTGGCTTTCTTGACCTCCAGAATAATCACACCGCTGTTGGTCAGTACAATTCCATCCAGCTCGGTTTCATCCATGCCATCGGTAAGGTAAACGTTACGAAAAATGTGAGTATTCGGTCTATCAAGGAAATCCAGCGTTCTAAACACAATGCTCTCGCCTTTGGCGCCCGACATGGTGATCGCCATTTCCTTCACCAACTTCTTCATAGTCAACACACCGTTATGTACCGCCGGATCACTGCGCAAGCCCTTCTTGCGCGCAACGCTCTCCATCATGAACAGCGCTTCATTCATGCGCATGCCTTCGTGGTAGTTGTCCCCTGCGATCATCTTACAGATTATGTCCTGGAATTGTAGGAGGTCGGAACTATATTCTTTAAAAGTATACTCCCCGGACATCAACATATCGTTGCCTTGCATTTCTTTGATAAAATCTTCTGTCTTCTTCATGTTTCTTTCTCCTTTAAAATTTGTTTTTTCGTGAACATCTTTTCTGCTTTTTTGTTTTTATGGTTGCTCTTCGGTTTAGACGGCAGGAATACTTTCCATCGGCTTTGTTGTTCTCTTTGTCGCTCGCGCGCCCTTTCTGTATCAGCTCCGAAAGTTCGCTGTTGCGATACTTACGCGGTTTGCAACGCCGCGGGCGGCAATGTCGCCGCAATTTATAAAGATATGCCACGGCATTGTCTTTCGTAGCAATCCTTGTGTCGCGATTATACGCGGGTTTTTCTCGTTTGTCAAGGGTTTTTTAAAAAAAATTAAAACTTTTTGCAATTATTGCTACTCCTTTTGATTCTTTTCCTTGATTATATGCTACTTTGCGCATGCTTTTTCTGCTGCGCTTTTTAGCGATTCCTGTATGTTCATCAAAAATTTTTGCCTGCGCCACAGAAAACACTTGACAAATCCATCTTATTGGTGTACGATAGCACTTGGAAATTAAAACAACGAGGTGTATTATGAAGATATATACCGTAGCCGATACCGCCAAAATGCTCAACGTAAACGAGGAGACCGTCCGGCGGTGGATTCGAGCCGAAAAAATTAAAGCCGAACGCTCGCTGGGGCGCGGAGGAAACGCCATTTTATTAGAGGATATCGTTGACTTCGCCAACACTCCGCCCCGAGCCTATCTGCTCTCGCTGGAAACCTGGCTGACCGCCAACAACATTCCTTACGAAAAAATCGAAGATCCCAAGGAAGATCACAACACCGGCACCAAACTCAGCGCGGCAGCAGCAGGCAGCGCCGCTGCCGCCGGGATCGCCGCTGCCGCCGGAGGCACCGCCCTTGCCGCGCTGTCCGGTCCGGCCGGAATCGGCGTCGGTCTATTGGGATACAGCATCGCCAAAGCGGCCAAAAAGAAAAAATATCAACTCTATTCCATTCGGTTGACCAATGGTGGAGAGCCACTCCCCCCCGATGAACAGACCGCTTGCAAAAAAGCAGAAGAGGCCACTGCTGCACCAAAAAGCGAAGCTGCCCCCTCTGCAGAATCGTACAGCACCCCTTCCTCCACCAAAGGTTCGGGCGTGTTAGATGAAATCGCCCAAGCAAAGCGCTTGTTGGACGCCGGTATTCTGACGCCCGAAGAGTTTTTGGAAATCAAGACCCGTTTGATTGCTAAACTTTAACACAAAAGCGCCTGCTCTCAGCAAGAGCAGGCGCTTTCCCCTTTTTTTATTAACACGCCGTCACGTCTTCTCTTTCTACCGCGGTTCGCTGCGCGCGGCCGCGCTGGCGCCGCCGCATTTCCCCGAGCACGCGGAGCAGCAGCACAAAGCCCAATGCCGCACCGCACAGATTAACGCCGACGAAATTCAGCCAAATGCCATCCAACCCCAGCGGCCACAGTGCCGCAAGAAAAAAGAGTGGAAACACCAACGCAATGGAAACCGACATGAGGGTGGCCGGTGCCGGCTTTTCGATGGCGGTGAAAAAGCTTTGCGCAGATACCGCAAACCAACGGAATAGATAAGCAAAGCAGAACAGGCGAATCGCACGTGCCGAAAGCGCTAACAGTTGTCCGTCGCCGGCTTTGGCAAACAGAGACGCCACTGCGTGCGGAAAGAAAAACAACAGTGAGGTGGACACCAAGCCCACCAGCGCGGTGCCGATAAACCCACGTTTGGCAATAGCTTTTACACGGGGGTAGTTTTCGGCGCCCCAATTGTAGCCAATGGCCGGCGAAAGCGAATCCGCAATGCCATATAACAGCGGCCAGCAAAAATCGCTGGCATACATCAGCACGGCATACACCGCCACCGCGGTGGTACCGCCGCCCTCGCCAAGCAACTCAGCGCCCACCTTCATCAGCGAAACGTTCATCGCAACGGAGGTGATACGGCCGGCAATGTTGTTCAAAAACATCGGCGAACCGCACGCCACGATCTCCTTAAGAAGCGGCAGCCGAAGCCGCGGCCTTGCAAACCGCAGCAGGGTTTTCTTTGCCAAAAACGGCAGCAGCGCCGCGATCGACGCGGCACCCATAGCGGCGCAGGTGGCAATCGCCGACCCCACCACGTCCATATTCCACACAAACAAAAACAGCACCAGCAAAGCCACCGTCAACACGTTGCAGCCAATGTTGATCGCCATGCTGGTTTTCACGTAACCGCTGATGCGCAAATAGTTGTCCATAGCAAAGAAGATGGTGCACATCGGGCTGCACAAGGCATACGTGCGCAGATATCGCACCGACGTTTGCAGCAACGCCTCGTTGGCACCCATCATGCGCGCCAACGGCTCGGCCGCAAAAAACATCACACCGCCCATCGTAACAGCGGCAATAAAGTTCAAAATAACCGCACAAGTGAACGCGTTGTTCGCGGTTTCATAGTCTTCGCGACCCAACGCAACAGAGATCGGCGCCGAAGCGCCCACGCCCACCAAATCGGCCAGCGAGAAGTTGATCATCACCAGCGGCATGGCGATATTGATCGCCGCAAACGCCTCTTCCCCCAACTTGTGACCGATAAACGCACCTTCGAAAATGCTGTATACCGACATGGCAAACATGCTGATCATACCGGGCAGCGCCACAACGAAAAGCAACCGCCACGGGTGCATAGAAGCGTACATTTCTTCGGTTTTGGTTTTAATGGCGCCTCACCTCCCAAACGTTGTCACGGCACGCCGCATACGCTCGCACACTTTCACCCCGAACGGACAGCGCACCTCACACGCGCCGCAGGTAACGCAGGCCCCGGCCGCGGCATCCAGCGCATCATAATGCGCCTGCACACTGTCGGCCGGACGTTGATCCAGCTCCACTAAATCCAAATACTTATTGACCGCTGCAATGTCGATATGCGCAGGGCAAGGCAAACAGTGATTGCAATACATGCAAAGCCCCTGCGCGTTGAACATGCCGAGCGCACCAAGCACGGTGCTGTGATCCCGTTCGCTTTCCGCAAGGTCATAATACGCTGCTGCAGCGCGCACCTCCTCAGCGGTTTGCATACCAACCATCACCGCCGCCACAGCAGGACGGGTGAGCGCATAATGCAGGCACTGCGCCTCGCTCATAGCCACCCCCAACGGCGAGCGCTCACGTGAAAGAAGGGTACCCATGGCCAACGCTTTCATCACCGTGATGGCCACACCCCGTTCCTCACAAGTGCGATACAGCTGCGCTCTTGCATTTTCAAGGGTGAAGGAGGAATAATCCTGCGGCCGCCCCTCGATCACTTCGTTAAACACCTCAACCATATCCTGCTCTTTGGGCACCAGATCGTAGGCCGGATTGAGTGAAAACATCAGCACGTCGATCAGGCCGCTTTCCACCGCTTTTCGGGCGGTAACGGGATCGTGCGAGCTCATGCCGATCGCACGGATCACCCCTTTTTCCTTTAAGGAGAGCACATAGCGCATCAACTCACTGTCGGGCAGGCTGTCCCAATCGGTCATTTTATCCACAAAATGGATAAAACCGACATCGATATATGCAGTATGCAATCGCGCGAGCAGGTCGTTAAACGCCTGCGTACATTCGGCGATATCGCGGCTGACTTTGTATTGCCCATCCACCCAACAAGCACCGATGTGCCCTTGGATGATCACCTGTTCGCGGCGACCGACCAGCGCCTTGCCGATGTGGCTGCGCACATTGGGCTCGCTCATAAACACATCCAAGAAATTGATGCCGACCGAAAGCGCCTCGTCAATTACCGTTTTGACCGTCTCGTAATCCTTACCCTGCAGATGCTCGCATCCAAGCGATATTTCGCTCACCGTCATGCCGGTGTTGCCGAGTTTTCGATAATCCATAACACACCTCCGTTTGTTGTAACACCTCAATTATAGCGACAACGCAACGGCGTGTCAACGAAAAGCGGCTTGTCAGCGAAGATAAAACGTGATATAGTGAAAAAACGGTTTTTCACAGCTGTGCAGCCGGCAGCCTCCGTTCGCACGAAAAGGATTGTTGTTTGTATGCGGGACACAACGATTAAAAACTGCTTGGAGGATACTCTTCCAAGCAGTTTTTACGGTTTTCCCTTTTTGCCTTGCAGAGAACGGGGCACACAGCGAAAACACGGTCGCCGCCCTTATTCGTTGCCGTCTTCCAACAGATACGCCAGCATTAAGCGCGCGGTGTTTTCAATGCCCGCAAGGTGGGTGCGTTCCACGCCGTGGCTGGAATGCACCCCCATGCCGAAGGCGGCCGCACGCACGTTGTTGCCCCCTTTGATCGCCTGGCCGGCATCGGAGCCGTAACGAAAGAACAGATCCACCGCATAATCGCAGTCGGCTCGCTCTGCCGCCGCAATCAACCGATTTGTCAGCGCATAATCGTAGGGCATCGAAGCGTCCTTCGCACAAATGGTGACCGTCTGCTCGCTGCCGTCGGCATCCGGCCCGAGAATGGCGATGTCCACCGCCACGTATTCCGAAACCTCGTTCGGCACGACGATGCCGCCCAGCCCAATCTCTTCGTAAAACGAGAACGCAAACAGGGTGTTGTACCGCGGCTTTCTGCCTTCGTCGGCAAGCGCTTTCAGCGCAGCAAACGAGCAGGCCATCGCCGCTTTGTTGTCGATGAAGCGAGATTTCACATAGCCGTTTTCGGTCACGGTCAAGCGTGGGTCAACCGAAACGTAATCCCCGTGACGAATACCGAGTGTGCGCACCTCTTCCGCTGTTTTGATCGGCTCGTCTAACAGCACAAACACGGTATCGTCGTTGCGCTCGAGCGTGCGTGCGTCGGCATAGGCGTGGGAGGAATGGTGTGCGCAGACCAACATGCCCGTGTAGATCTTGCCGCCGCGCGTGTGCACCGTGACATTTTCGCCCTCCACATTGGCATAGTTGACACCGCCGAGCGCACGGGTGCGCAGGGTGCCGTCGGCATTGATTCCGCGCACCATAAACCCGAGCGTATCCGCGTGCGCACTGATGCACACCGTTTTCGACGTGTCCTCGCCTGTCACCGCGATATACGCCGTGTCACGGTTATCATACGTGACGGTATACCCCAGTTCTGCCGCCAACCCCTCGATCACCGGTTTCATTTTCTCGTAATATCCCACGGGGCTGGGGGTGTCAAGCAGTGTTTTCATCACTTTCAAAAGATAGTGCATATCCATGTTCATCGTTACGATTCCTCCCTTGCTATGCAGACAGTATAACACAGGTTGCCCGACGTTTCAACACACAGATGAAAATCCACGGCAGTCGACATTCTGCCGCCGTGGATTTGCGCGTTCTACCATCACAACAGGCCTTCCGCTGCCCGCACCTGATTCCGGCTCGGCAGCGCGCACAACGATACGTCCTCTTCCCTTGCTTTTGCGACTGCGATGACACTGTCAGCCACAACCGCTTGCAACGATTCCTTTTGTAACGGGTGTTGCCATGTCTTTTCCGTTAAATCAAAAAGTGCCCGAAAGCCCTTTGTTTCCAAGGGGTTTCCGGGCACTTGTCTGCCTTTTGGTATTGTTACCACTCGCTTAAATTCAAATAATATTGAGAAAAGCAAGTCGTTCAAAGCTTAAAAACCGAGGTTTGTATGCGAACGAACGTTTGATTTCTAAAGGTTCTACATATTTCAGTATCAAAATAGTATCACAAATCGGTAAAAAACCAACCCTTTTAGTCAGACTGCGGATTTAATTATAATTCTATTACTCAGCATCTTTATTTTTATTGCAATCTACGATACCAATAACACCAAGAATCACAAAGACGATGGCAAGCAGGAAAGTAATTATCCATCTTCCAAGGGGTTCACCGGATACAGCAATCACCACATAGGCAATAATTGCTGCAACACCGACTACGATTTGAAATATAGAAGAAAATAAACGCCATTTATTCACAACGCACCTCCTTATGCCATCCATACAGCCTTGATGATATTGCCGATTTTCGGTGAAGTTCCGTACATAAGGACACCTACACGGTAGATCTTAGCAGAAAGAATTCCGATTCCGAAGGTAGATGCAACTAAAATACCAATGGAAATTGCAATCTCATACCAAGGCACAGTGCTCATAGCAATTCTTGTGAACATTGCCATTGGCGAAGTAAACGGAATGTAGGAACAAACTGTCATCAAAACATTGTCCACACTTCCGCTGCTCATTGAGAACATAACCACCATAAAGCCAAACAGGAACAGGAATGTTACCGGCTGAACCGCAGTATTGATATCTTCCAGTTTTGAAACCGTAGAAGAAATTGCACCATAAAGGAACGCATAAATCAAGAAGCCAAGCAGGAAGAACACCAGCATATACACAAACAACTCAGGCGGAATATTAAAGATGGAATCAATGATTCCGTTATCCCCCCAATAGGACTTGTTTACATTGTAGAACACCAGTGCCGAGCCAAAAACGGCAACAAGCTGAACAAGGCCTGCTATACAAGCTGCCAAAACCTTACCAAACATCATATTGATGGGCTTGGCGCTGGTAATAAGTAACTCCATAGCACGTGAGCTTTTTTCGGTCGCAACACTCATTGCAACCATCTGACCGTAAAGCAGAATGACCATATATAGAGCAAAAATCATAATGTAGGTATAGAAGAAATTTTGCATCTGGTCTTTGCCAAGGCTTTCCACTTGCGAATCAATCTGAATACTCATAACCCCTGCGGCATCTTCAGCTGACATACCGCCATTAATCATAGCGTTCATTTGATAGATCTGTTGCAACACACCGGTTGCCATATCCGGGTTCATATCGTACATCGAAAGATTATCAACGTAATAGGTAAATGTGGTAGCTCCGTTCATTACAAAAGCACACTCCACATCACCGGAAGTGATCTTGTCCTTGATTACGCTGCTTTCTGCATCTGTGATCTGCACGTCATAGTCTGTAAAGGATGCGGCAAATATTTCTTTTACCATATCCGCCTGCGTAGGATCATCTGCCTTTACGAGCATAACGGAAAGGTCTGTGGTGGTATCAGAAGTGTCGTCTGATTCAAACAATGCTGTGATTCGAGGAAAGAACATAACAATAGCGATAACAACCATCAAAAAGATGGTTACGCCGACAAACGCTTTATTCTTAGCATAATTTTTCAGTTCAAATTTAAATATTTTTCCAAACTGTTTCATTGTTTAGCCCTCCTGCGCGGCATCGCCTGCGTATTCTACGAAAATATCGTTAAGGGAAGGTTCAAAGACCTTTACCTCATCAATATCATAGGTTTCTACAAGGCGAGTCATAGTAGTTTTCTTTTCGGAGGGTGAGCCTAAGCGAATCCTCAAATCACCGTTATCCATAACAGTGCAGGAAGCGCCAAAATCAGCAATGATTGCATCGGGTGTTTCTGTTTTTACAACCAAACGGTCACGGGGATAGTCGCGCTTGATATCGTGCAAATCACCGTGCAGAGCAACAACGCCGTTGTTGAGGATCGCAATGCTGTCACAGAATTCTTCTATGTAGCTCATCTGATGGCTGGAGAACAGAACGATCTTGCCCTTCGCAATCTGTTCCTTAACCACATCCTTTAAGAGCATTGCATTTACGGGATCGAGACCAGAGAACGGCTCGTCAAGAATAACAATATCAGGGTTGTGGGCAAGAGCCGTAATAAGTTGAATCTTCTGCTGATTGCCCTTTGAAAGAGTTTCGAGTTTCTTATTACGATATTCGGTCATCCCAAGTCTTTCGAGCCAATAGTCAATAGCCTTTACCGCTTCTTTGCGGCTCATACCTTTCAGCTCCGCAAAATAGGTAAGCTGGTCGATGATGATTTTCTTCGGGTACAGACCTCTTTCTTCGGGGAGATAGCCGATGCCGATTTTGTTGTAATCAATTGGCTGGCCGTCAATCAGCACTTCACCACTGTTCGCAGGAAACACATCCTTCAAGATTCGAATAGACGTGGTTTTGCCGGCACCGTTTCTGCCGAGCAGACCGAAAGCTTTTCCGCCCTCAGCCTTAAAAGACACTCCGGTGAGAACCT
>JAZODN010000082.1:0-9628 GCA_045597045.1 Acutalibacteraceae bacterium | reverse complement strand
ATTACGAATATCGTTCAGTGCATCGAAAATACGAATAATATCGATACCGTTTGCCACCGACTTCTGCACAAAATACTTCACCACGTCATCGGCGTAGTGACGGTAACCGAGCATGTTTTGGCCACGAAACAGCATTTGCAGTTTGGTCTTGGGCATTTCGCGACGCAGCAAGCGCAAGCGCTCCCACGGATCTTCATCCAAAAAGCGCAGGCAGGCATCGAACGTGGCACCGCCCCAACACTCGAGCGAATGGAAACCCACTTCATCCAGTTTGTGCAAAGCAGGCAACATTTCCTCGGTGGTCATACGGGTAGCGACCAACGACTGGTGCGCATCGCGCAAAATGGTATCGGTAATTCCAACCTTAGCCATAACTATCCTCCTCAGTTCAGCGTCACCAGCAGCGCACCGGAATCCACCGAATCGCCCTTGCGCACGGCAACGGCACCGATCACGGCATCACGCGGTGCCATGATCTCGTTTTCCATCTTCATCGCTTCGAGCATCACCAGCACGTCACCCTTCTTAACCGACTGACCGGCGCTGACGCGCACGTCCAAAATCGTGCCGGGCATGGGCGCGTTTACAGGCTCACCGTCGGCCGATACGGGTGCCGCCGGAGCAGGAGCCGCCGCCGGAGCAGGAGCCGCCGCCGGAGCAGGAGCTGCCGCCGGAGCAGGAGCCGCTGCCGGAGCAGGAGCTGCCACAGGAGCAGGAGCTGCCACAGGAGCTGCCGCATCTGCCGACACTTCCTCCACCACAACATCATAAGCCTTGCCGTTAACTGTCATGTGAAACCGTTTCATATCTATGATCTCCCTTTCGTTTTTTGTTATCTTACAAGCGAATATTGGCATGCTTGCGCGGCAAATGGGTCACGCGCTTACCGGCAAGCATGGTGAGATACGCCACCAGCTTATCGCGTGTTTCGGAAGGCTCCACCACGTCCGATACCCAGCCGTTTTCGGCAGCTGCCGTCACCGCACAGGCGGTTGCGGCATATTCTTGTACCAGTGCGGTGCGCTCGGTTTTGGGATCTTTCATGGCTGCCAGACGATCCTGCCACAGCAGTTCGACCGCCGTTTCGGGTGCCAACGGCGACACCGTGGCCGCCTGCCATGCGAGCACCGCATCCGCACCGGCCGACTTGCCTGCCAGCGCAATATACACGGCACCGTAGGCACGGCCGGTAATAACCGATACCTTCGGCGTGGTCACTTCGGCATATGCCTGCGAGATCTTAGCCGCCGCATCCAACGAAGCGAAACTGGCAGCATCCACAAATGTGATCACCGGCAAGGAGAAGCTGTCGCACAAACGCACAAAGCGCGCCGCAACCGCACATTCCTCACCCAACGCATCCGCCGTCAAGGTGACCATGCCGCAAGGGGCACCATCCAGCCGCGCAAAAGCCGTAGTATCCGACAACTTCAACAGCGAGCCGGCATCCGCCACCATCGTCGCGGCAGCCTCGCCGACGGCACCGCCGTTTGCACACTCAAACGTCGCCGGTGCTGCCAAATTGTTTTGCGGCAGATAGGACAGCACTTCACGCGCAGTCTCCATTGCCTTCTTATCACAGCAAACCGTGATATCCGCCGCGGCATCCGCACCGAGCGAGAGATAATAATCCGCCTCTTCCGCGCGGATCACCACATCGGCTGCAGCAGCGATTAACGCCGCCGAACCGACACACGCGCCGGCAACCACCGCAATCTGCGGCACCACGCCGGACAGTTCGTGGCTGCGGCGCAGGATATCCGCAATGGCATCCATAGCATCCACACCCTCGCCCAAACGGGCGCCGTCACTATCGAAAACAGCAACCAGCGGTGCACCGTTTTGCGCTGCCAGTTCATACACTTTTGCAATTTTCGCCGCTTGCTCACGGCCGATCGCGCCGTTTACCACCGCACGGTCTTGTGCGTAGGCATATACGGGCACACCGTCCACATAGCCGAAGCCGGTGATAACACCTGCTTTTTCTGCCAGGCGGTCGGTTTCCACAAAGGTCTCCGCGTCGAACAGCGCAACCAGGCGCTCACGTGCGGACATAACAGTTGCTTGACCACTCATAATGTAATCCTCCCACTTTTCTGCAATGGGTATTGCCCTACAGATAGGCAATTTCAATCCCAATCAAAGTCAGTATACCATTATCTTACAAAAAAAACAACCCTTTTTTTGAGCAAAAGCGTTGTTTTTTGCAGAATTACAGTGTGAGGTACGGCAGCCACTCCGCCAGGCGCTTTTCGCCGATTCCCTGCACATTCAAAAGCTCCTCAACCTCTTCAAACGGACCGTGTGCTTCACGGTAGGTCAAAATGCGCTGCGCGATCGTCTCACCCACACCGTTTAACTGCATCAGTTCTTCAGCCGTCGCGGTGTTAATTGAAATTTTGCCGCCGCTGTTTTCGCCGCCGTTCGACACACCGTTCGCAGTTGTTTTGTCACTCACGGCGCTGTGATACGTGACGGTTGGCGGCGTGAGGGGCGGCACGTCGTTCCACGCAACCAACGCCACGGCAACAATCAGTGCCGCCATGATGCCAAACAACCACCATTCGCGATGTTCCTCTTCCACGCTCTCCCCTCCTTTTGTCAAACATCGACTCACAGTATAAACGAAAGTCGGCGATTTTTCAATCTTTACTTTTTCGAAACCTTATGTTATAATACAAAATCATATTTTTTGAGAGGTTTCGACTATGTCTGAGAATACGATCCTGCATTTGACCGAACAAGCCGCCGCTTTAATGAGCGAAGGAAAAATGAGCGATGCCCGTGACGCACTGCGCGAAGCGTTGATGCTTTCAGAACAGTTGCTGGGTGCCGAACATACAGAAACGTTGGCGTTGGTCAGCGATCTTTCGGTATATTGCGGTGCCATGGGCGATTACGAAGAAGCACTGACACTCTCGTTGCGCGCAGCCGACGGCCGCGCGGCAGCACTTGGCGACACCCATCCCGACACACTTTCTGCCAAACATAACGCTGCTCACGCACTCTTTTGTCTGGGCCGTGCCGAAGAAGCGATCGTGCTGGCGGAACAGGTGTTGGCCAACCGCCCGACCAACGATCCGTTGGCACTGCAAGCCATGATGAATCTGGCTGCCTGCTACGGCAGTGCCGCACGGGTGGAGGAGGCACTATCCACCTATGACAAAGCGCTTACGTTGCAGATCAAGCTGCAGGGTGAACGCCACCCCGAAACGCTGACTTCCATGCGCAACCTTATCAATATGTACCGCAGTGCCGGCCGCATCGACGACAGCGTGCGCATGGCGAAGCGCCTGCTTGTGCTGTGCGACGAGCAGTTTGGCAACACCGCCGCGGTCACGATCGAAGCAATGCAGAATTTGGCTGCTTGCTACGCCGCGCAAAGCAAGCACGAAAAAGCGATCAAGCTGTTGGATCAAGCGCTGGAATGCCAGCATCAAACCTTGGGAGAAGGCCACCCCGAAACAGCGGTCACCAAAAACAGCATCGCGGTCAACTACGTAGCCATGCAGCAGCCGCAAAAGGCATACACGCTGTTTGCCGAGGTGCTGGATCAGCAAACCAAGATGTACGGTGAAGAACATGCAGCAGTGGCAGACGCCCTGCAAAACCTCGCCTTCTGCTGCGTGGAAAACAACCGCGGCGATGAAGCGCTGCGCCTGTATCGCCGTCTGTTGGATCTGAAAATCACACTGTTCGGCAAGGAAAACGACACCACGTTGCACACCATGCAGGACTTGGCTATGCAGCATTTGATGTGTGGACAAACCGAGAAGGGATATGCCCTGGCGAAAGAAGCGCTGGCACTGACCGAGAAAGTGCACGGTGTCGGCAGCGCCGACGCCTTGGCCGCGGCCGAAATGCTGGCCGACTGCTATCGCAGCGAGCATAAAAACGCCGAAGCTGCCGCCGTTTTAAAGCAGGCGCTCGAGGCCGTTGCCGATAAAGAAGACGGCCCCGAAACGGTGCACACCGTACTGAAACTCGCTGCTATTCATTACGATACCGAGAACTTCGACGAGGCGTGGAAACTCTCCGAACGCGCTGCCGAAGTTGCGTTGGCGGTACTCGGCGAACAGCACCCCGGCACACTGAATACCATGAACATCCTATATAGCAGTTGCGTGCAGCTCGAAAAGTACGATCGCGCCCGTGAAGTGGCAGCGCGCTGCCTGTCTCTGCGCGAAAAAGCGCTCGGTGCCACCCACCCCGACACCATTGCCACCATGCAGCATTTGGCGGATATCGAAAACGAGTTGGATAACCCCGACCGTTCGGTGACACTGGTGCAAGAGGTGATTACGCGCATGCGAAAAGCCGGCGAAAAGCAAGAGGATGAGTTTGATCGCGTGTGGCACAATTTAGCCTATTACGCATTCTGTGCCGAGCGATACGACGTAGTGATCGAGGCCGGTCGCGCCATGCACAAGCTGGCCGCCAAACGCAACGCGCGCAGCTTTGCCGCAGCGGTGGCACTGCAAATCATTGCCGACGGCCAAAACGGCGCTGCACAATACGGCGAAGCGCGCCGCACCGCCGAGGAAGCGGTGGCCATCGCCCGTGAGAGCGCCGCACACGGCATGCCGATCTCGCAGTTTTACTGTACGCTGGCCGATGCCTGCTACGGTCTGGGCGACAACGAAGCTGCCCGTGCCGCAGCCGAAGAATGCGTGCGCCTTTGTGAGGCCGCCTTCGGCCCCACCGACGAAGCCACGCTGGATGCCAAACGTTTTGCCGAAAAATTCCGTTAAGGAGGACCGCTATGCCGATTAAAATTGCAGATAATCTCCCTGCCACCAAAGTGCTGGAATCAGAGAATATCTTTGTTATGACCGAAAATCGCGCGCAACATCAGGATATCCGGCCCTTGCACATTGTGATCTTGAACCTTATGCCCACCAAGATCGAAACCGAAACGCAGTTGCTGCGCCTGCTGGGCAACAGCCCCCTGCAGGTAGACGTGGATCTAATGCAGACCGCCACTCACATTTCCAAAAACACCTCGAAAGAACACCTGCTGGAGTTTTATCACACCTTCGATCAACTCAAGCACAAGCGGTATGACGGCATGATCATCACAGGTGCACCGGTGGAAACGTATGAATTTGAAAGCGTGGACTACTGGAACGAGTTGAAAGAGATTATGGATTGGTCGCGCGAAAACGTCTATTCCACCCTGCACATCTGCTGGGGGGCGCAGGCAGGCTTGTATCATCACCACGGCGTGACCAAGCACATGCTGCCGAAAAAACTGTCCGGCATTTTCCGTCATCGCCCCTTGGATCCGCTGCACCCCTTGCTGCGCGGCTTTGACGAAGTGTTTAACATGCCTCATTCGCGTTACACCGAAGTATCGCTCGACGACATTCGCAGTAAAACCGATCTGCAGTTGTTGGCAGTGTCTGAAACGGCCGGTGTGGCGCTGGTTTCCACTGCCGATGCACGCCAGGTGTTCATCACCGGTCACTTTGAATATGACCGCTTAACGCTGGCCGGTGAATACACGCGCGATCAGAAACGCGGCATCGCCCCTGAAATTCCGCAAAACTATTTCCCGAACGACGATCCCGAAATGCTGCCGCCCATGACGTGGCGCAGCCATGCGAATTTGCTGTTTTCCAACTGGTTAAACTACTTTGTGTATCAGCAAACCGCCTTCAACTGGATCGATACCCCCGATTCTGAGGAGTGAGTATATTGACTGTTGTTTGGCTTACCGCATTGGGCGTGGGCGGCGCCACCGTTTTCGGCGCGCTGCTCGGATTCATCTTCAAAAAGATCTCTCACGCCTTCAGCGATATCGTGCTCGCCTTCGCTGCCGGTGTGATGTTATCGGCCGCCGTGTGCGGCTTGATTCTCCCTTCGCTGGAATACGGCAGCAACTTTTCGCTGTTAATTACCGTTGCCGGCATTTTCTGCGGAGCAATGTGTGTCAATCTGATCGATAAATTGGTGCCTCACCTGCACCGTATCGCCGGGGGCGACCACGAGTCACATCCCGAAAACAGCGAACAACTCAACCGCATTCTGCTGTTTGTGATTGCCATTGCGATCCACAACCTACCCGAAGGCATTGCCGCCGGTGTCAGTTTCGGCACGGGCAACACGGTGGAAGCGCTCACCGTAGCCGGCGGCATTGCACTGCAAAATGTGCCGGAAGGCATGGTGATCATTGCACCGATGCTCACAGCCGGTATCTCCCCCGTCCGCACGCTTCTGATCGCCATTGCAACCGGTGTGATCGAAGTGCTCGGCACGCTGCTCGGCTATTTTGCCGTCACCCTTTCCACCGCCGTGCTGCCGTTTGCTCTGGCATTCGCCGGCGGCACTATGCTGTATGTCATCAGCGACGAAATGATCCCCGAAACCCACGCGCACGGCTGTGAACGCGGTGCGACCTATTCGCTGCTGGTCGGCTTTTGCGTAATGTTGATTTTTGACGTATTGTTAGGATGAGTGTAAAACTATGTTAGCCTTGTTTTGGACGTTTTTTAAGATCGGCCTGTTCACCTTCGGCGGCGGCTACGCCATGATAGCCACCGTGCGCGAAACGGTTGTGCAAACCAAGAAGTGGCTGACCGAGGATCAGTTCCTGGAGATTATTGCCATTGCCGAATCCACCCCCGGCCCCATTGCTATCAACATGGCCACCTACGTGGGATTCAAGCAGCGCGGTGTACGCGGCAGCATCGCCGCCACCCTGGGTGTGGTGCTGCCTTCCATGATCATCATCTTCCTTATCTCGCTGTTTTTAGATGCGTTCATGGCCAACCGTTTCGTGGCCTATGCATTTCGCGGCATCCAGTGCGCCGTGGCCTTTCTCATCACGCGTGCCGGGTTTGATCTGCTGCGCAAGGTAAAGCGCCGCCCGTTGCCGCTTCTCACATTCGGGGCAGTGCTCGTTTTGATGGTTCTGTTCGATCTGTTTGCTATACAATTCAGTGCGGTGTTTTTCATTCTGGCCGGCGGCTTAATCGGCATCGTGGCTTATGCGCTTCTCAACCGCAAGGAGGTGGAGAAATGATCTACCTTCAACTGTTTTTAGAGTTTTTTAAGATCGGCCTGTTCACCTTTGGCGGCGGTTTTGCCATGATTCCGCTGGTCGAAGAAACCGTGTTGAAACACACCTGGCTTTCGGAAACGCAGTTTTACAACTTTATCGGCGTGTGTGAATCCACTCCCGGCCCCATTGCCATCAACATGGCCACCTACATCGGCTCGGTACAAGGGGGCATCCTCGGCAGCGTCTTGGCCACACTCGGTGTGGTTCTCCCCTCGTTTTTGATCATCTTGCTCGTTGCTTCCGTTATGAAAACCCTCACCGAAACACGGGTGTTTCGTGCATTCATTCGCGGTGTGCAACCGGTCATTGCCGCCCTTATCCTCTCCACCGGTTTGTTGCTGTTCGCCAAAGCCATCGGCTTTTCCGGCCTTTCCGGCTTCACCTTCAACTGGATCTCCATCGTTGTTTTTGCGCTGCTGACAGGCCTCTATTTCCTTCTGCTGAAAGTGTGGAAAAAGCTTTCCGCCATTCAGTTGATCCTTCTTTCAGCCGCGCTTGGTATCGCCGTTTCTCTTCTGTTCGAGGTGTACGGTTATGGCAGATAAGTTGACACTGGCGCTGCTGCAAATCGCGCCGACAGGGTCACTGCAAGGCAATTTAGAAAAAGGGCTCCGCTGTTGCCGCGAAGCGAAGGCGCGCGGTGCGGATATTGCCCTGTTTCCGGAAATGTTCAGCTGCGGCTACGATATCTGCGAACGGCCGCCTGCCGTTTGGCAGCAAGAAGCCGTTGCGGCAGACGGTCCGTTCATCCGGGCCTTCGGCACACTCGCAGCTGAACTCGGCATGGCCATCGGCATTACGCTGTTGGAAAAGCAAGAGGAACTACCACGCAACACCCTCGTACTGTTCGATCGTTTCGGCCGTCGCGTGCTGACCTACGCCAAGGTACACACCTGCGACTTCGGCGCCGAACGCGACCTTGCCTGCGGCGACGGTTTTTACACCGCTGCACTTGACACTGCCGCGGGTCCGGTTGAAGTGGGTGCCATGATCTGCTACGACCGCGAATTTCCCGAAAGCGCGCGTCTGCTGATGCTCAAGGGTGCCGAGTTGGTGTTGGTTCCAAACGCCTGCCCCATGGAGATCAACCGTCTCTCGCAGTTGCGTGCGCGTGCGTTCGAAAACATGATGGCAATCGCCACCTGCAACTATCCGAGCACGGTACCGGATTGCAACGGCGGCTCATCGCTTTTCGACGGTGTGGCTTATCTGCCGAAAATGGACGGTTCGCGTGACACCTGTCTTTTGCATGCCGGCGAAAAAGAAGGCATATATATAGCCGAACTGGATTTGGATATGCTGCGCCGTTATCGCGCAACGGAAGTACACGGCAACACCTATCGTCGCCCCATGCTGTACGGTGCGTTAACAGACACGGCGGTGGAGGCGCCGTTCGTGCGTCAGGACAAACGAAAATAAGGAGAGAAAAGCAATGTATAACATACCGCTGGGAAAAAGCAATCTTTCGGTACCCACCGTGGCGATCGGCTGTATGCGCTTTGGCGGCAAAACGGTCAAGGAAGTGGAAGCACTGCTCGACACGGCACTTGCCTACGGCGCCAACTTCTTCGATCACGCCGACATTTACGGCGCCGGCCGCAGCGAAGAGGTATTTGCCGCAGCGCTCACCCCAAAGCGCCGTGAACAAGTCTTGCTGCAAACCAAATGCGGCATTGTCCCCGGCAAGATGTTTGATTTTTCCTACGAGCATATCGTCAATTCGGTGGAGGGCAGCCTGCGCCGTTTGAACACCGATTATATCGACGTATTACTGTTGCACCGCCCCGATACGCTGATGGAGCCTGAAGAAGTCGCACGTGCATTTGATAAACTGAAAAGCGAAGGCAAAGTGCGACATTTCGGTGTTTCCAACCAAAACCCCTCGCAAATGCAACTCTTGCAAAACGCGTTGGACATGCCGTTGGTGGTAAATCAACTGCAGTTCGGCGTAATGCACACCCCCATGCTGCAATCGGGCTTTAACGTCAACATGTGCAATGAAGCCGGCGTCAACCGCGACGGCGGTGTGCTTGATTTCTGCCGTTTGAACCGCATCACTATTCAGCCCTGGTCCCCCATGCAGTATGGATTCTTCAAGGGCTGTTTTGTGGATAATGAGTCGTTCCCCGAACTAAACGCCGCGATGGACACGTTGGCCGAAAAATACGGCATCAGCAAAACGTCTCTCGCCTTTGCCTGGATCCTGCGCCATCCGGCTCGCATGCAGCCGGTCACCGGCACCACCACCCCCTCACGTTTGGAAGAGTGCCTGAAGGCGGCCGATACCACCCTTTCACGCGAGGATTGGTACGCTATCTATCAAGCAGCCGGCAATATTTTACCGTAAACAAAAGAGGCACCGTTTGAAAAATCAGACGGTGCCTCTTTTGTGCAAAATCATCCGAAAGAATTGCAAAAAAGGGTTGACAAATGCCGATAAGAATGGTATTATAATTGCTGTTCGCAAGAACATCCGGGTGTGGCGCAGCTGGTAGCGCGCTTGACTGGGGGTCAAGAGGCCGCAGGTTCAAGTCCTGTCACTCGGACCAAAAAAAGAGGAATGGG
>JAZODN010000081.1:0-8863 GCA_045597045.1 Acutalibacteraceae bacterium | reverse complement strand
AATCCCTCCGGGCGGGCCAATTAAAAATCCCCGGGAATGGCGTGGTTACGCGGCTTCCGGGGATTTTTTCTGTTTTGATTTTCTTTTGCAAAAGTAGCGGAAACGACCGAAAAATAGCGCAAAATTACGGAAATGGGGTAGTCAAAAGGGTAGTCAAAATCATTCGTCGTTTGCGGCGTCATTTTTGGCGTCGCCGATATTTGCTGAAAGAAATTGATTTAATTTTGAAATGTCTTTTTTTGCAGTGGCATCGTCGAGGTGGGTATAGATCGAGAGGGTGGTTTTGACGTCACTGTGCCCGAGAAGTTTCTGCGCCGTCAGTACGTCCACCCCTGCGGCGTGCAAGATGGTAGCGTAGGTGTGGCGTAGGCAGTGCGGCGTGATGTTGCGAATGGTCATCGGGATGCCACCCGGTGAGAAGCGTGAGCGTTTCGGCGTGCCGATCGGCTGTCCGTGTTCCTCGTTCAACACCGAGAGATAACTGCTCCACATACGCGAGAAGGTCGCCTCGGTCATATGCTTTCCATCTTTGCCGCATATCAGCACCTCGAAGGGGGAACGACCTTTGGTGCCTTGGCGGAGTGTGTCGGCAAGGATATCGGGAATCGGGACGGTGCGGGTGGCGGCATCTGTCTTGCCGCCACGCTTGATCTGTGGGGTGTTGCCGTCGGACATAAACTGCACCGCTTTGGTGACGTGGATCACGCCCTCGCCCCAGTCGATATCGGAGATGTTCAGCGCGAGCAGTTCGCCGCGGCGCAGGCCGGCATACATCATCACCATGGCGGCGAGTTGCGCGCGGTGTGGGGTGGTGCGAATCCATTCTTGCTCCTCTGTTGTGAGGGCGAATCGGGTGGACCGTTTCGCATTGCGAGGAACATCCACAAAGCGAGCGGGATTATAGGTGATGGCGCGGTCGCGCTCGGCGAGTTCCAATATTGCCTCGGCGGTGTTGCGGTAGTCGGTCAAGGTCTTTTTGGCTCTGCCCTTGGTGTACAGCGCGTTGATGCCGTCCTGAATATCCGAGGTCAACACTTCGGAAATCGCGAGATCGCCGACGCGGGCGTTCCAAAAGCGGCAGCGGCTTTCCAGCCCCGAGACGTAGGAAGGGGAAAGATCGTCACGCTTGAGGGAGAGAAGTCGCTCTGCCCACACGCGGAATGTGACGTCGCCTGCCTGTATCCGTTCGCCGGCATCCAGACGGCGGCGGATCTCCCGCGCCTTGCGCTCGGCTTCGGCATCGGTGCGGCCGTATACAAATTTGTATTTTTTTACTCCATCTACAGTGCCGGTAAATACTTTTTTCATCACGCGCCCGTCGGGGCGCGTTTTGCTTTTTGCCATAGGGAACCTCCTTTCGAGGCCTTATGTGGTTCGTTCGGTGTGGCGGTCGTACCACGTGCAGACGGTGTCCATATAGTGCTCGTATTCTTCCTCGCCAACTACACCCGCTGCGCGGACGGCGCGATCGTACTGCGCGATGAGCGGGCGCAGGGTGACGTTGCCGGTAGCGGTATATTCCATCATCAGCGCATCAAGATACAAGGCGAGCGCGATGGTAGCCACGGGAAAATTGCCACCCATGTAGTCGGTGAGGTCGTCGATCTGTTGTATGCCGTCGGTAAGGCGCGCGTGCAACGCACTGCGGAGAGTGGGGTCTTCCGGCAGTTCGGCGAGTGCCGCTTCGTACACTTCTCGGTGTGCAGGGGAGATAAAGTTCATAGGGGGTAGCTCCTTATGTTTCGTCTTCTTTATGTTTTGCATTCCGAAATTCATATGATGATATTCCGAAAAGTCGAAGTTCTTTGCAACATACATTAAGGTGTGTTTTCATAGTTCGAATTTCTTTACTGACTTGGGGATTGTTATATCTGGAACTTGTTTCTGAAATTTCAAAATCCAAAACACAAGCTGCTATGGCATGTATGATTTTTTGGAGATCGTATTGCTCGCAATTTGTATCAAAGGTGCTGCGAACCCAATAGGCGGGATCTTTGTTTTTTCGCAAAAAGTTGATAAGGTCTGCGTGAATATTCGCCTTTGAACTCCATCCGGTTGGATGAGGGAAAATGGTTTCATATAGTTTGTTTCGGTACATCACACCATCGAACACAGTTCTTTGTAAACTGTTGAGAGAAAGGCGGCGTAGTGAACGTCGCAAAAAGAGCAAGCCACGGTGAAGAAAACGTCGTCGCGCGTGACTTCGGCTATAGCAATCCACGATCTCTTCGTTGGATGCATTGAGACCTATACTGACTTTTAAGAGCGATTCTAATTTGTGCTTTTCTTCACGGAGTTTTGAACCAAGGTTGCTGTTTAGGACGAAGTCACAATCGAAGGACAAATATCGCATTGACGACGGCAACTCAAATGGGGACACTTTTCCTTTTGATACCAAGCGAAAATAACGCTGTTCTTTTTTTGTAAGATGTGCTTCATACTGAAGAATGCGATCGGTAAGATCATCAATCTTTTTTTGTGTTGCAAGGATTTCATCCGTATGAATATCGGTTGGTACTCTTTGAGAAAGGGTTTTCGACTCGCGGGCATATTGTTCTGCTAACGATATGACCACGTCGGCACGCACTTCCTGATAGAATTGGTCTAACTGTTCTGAGAGAGGAAAAGAGTCCTCGTAGTAAAGTCTTGCAATCCTGCATTCAAAATCAGTTGCCGATAGGCGGCTTTGCAAATCGATGGTTTGTTGGCGTACATTTTGCTGTGCTGAAAGCTGCTCCGCGTCGGCACGAAGAAGATGCTCGACTCTTTTTCCTATGGATACAGGATTCCTTTTTAGAATCTTTTTGTATTTTCTGCGCCAAATCGTTTTGGTAGATGCCTTTGGGTCTGATGTAGAAGAATTGAGAAAGAAAAAATAGCATATTACAGTAGCAGCAACCAAAAGAAATTTCCACATCCTTCTCACCTCACCAAACTTGCAAACGCGACGGCTTTGCCGAGGATGCGCACGCGGGCGATGTCCTCGCCGATGAATACGCGGGGGGCGTAAGCGGTGTTCGCGGCGGCGAGCATCAGCTGGCCTTCGGATTTGTATACGCGCTTCAGCGTGGCTTCGGTCTCCATGCCGTCGATCAGCACGGCGGCGATCTCGCCGTTTTCCACGTCCGGTTGGTATCGGATATATACGACGTCGCCGTCGAGGATACGGGCATCCATCATACTGTCACCTTTACAACGCAGAGCGAAGTCGCAGTGGATCTCCTCCGCCACGTCCAAATAGGCGGCAATGTTTTCGGATGCCAGAATCGGCTCACCGCAGGCGATCGTGCCGAGCAACGGCACCTTGCGTGTTTTAGGTAAGGGCAGTATGTTCGAGGGGAGGGGGAGATCGTCGAATAAGCGCCCCTTCTTTTCTGAACGACACATGAGGTAGTTCATATCCACATTGAAGATATCTGCTAAAGTTTCCATCATTTCAAAGCCGGGCTCGCGTTCGCCACGCTCATACATATTAATGCTGCTTTTTGAAGTATTGGCAAGCTTGGCGAGATCGCTCTGGGAATACCCTGCTTCTTGCCGAAGCTCACGAAGGCGTGCTCCAAAAAGCGCGCCGGTTTTGGTAGCCATAAAGCCACGCTCCTTCATATAGAAAATTGCATCATTATTATACACGGAAAGTGCACAAAGCGCAACTGTGAATGTGCACAAAAAGTGCCTGCACTATTTGTGCACGATTTTTCAAAGCCGCTCTTGACAATCGAGCACAAATAGTGTACGATTAGTGCAGACAAAGCTATTCTGACGAAAGGAGATTTGAAAAATGGATGTAATGGATGTCAAAAAAATCGGCGAGGTAGAAAAGATGATATCGTTGAGTTCGCGAGAGGCAACGTGCTTTACCGCGTAGGCGGAAATGGGTACACAGCACACGAATCAAGTGAAGAGCGTGTATCCGTGGGACGATTTCGCGCAACGGATACGACGTGTGGCTGAGAGTGGGAGCCTTGTCGTTACAAACAAAAACAAGGCCGAGCAAATTCTGAGAACCATAGGCATCCAACCTGCCGAGGTTTCAAGAATGCTCAACCTTGCAAAGACCACTATATCACAACCTGGTCCTGCTGTCAACCCCCGATCGCCTATTTTGCAGTCAACCGCAACGAATGAAGGAGGAAATAGCAATGGCACAAACGTATCTGATGGAAACGAAGGATGGCCTGCTGGTGTGGGTGCCGGAGGACAAACTGGAAGCGTTCGAAGCGACAGAGCGAATGCGCGCATCGGGAAGCTCCGCAACCGCGTCGAAGAGTACGGAGTCCGCATTCAAAGCGCCCAATCCCTCGGAATAAACCGCGGCACCGATAGGATGACGGCACGTGAAGTGCCTCGCGCCCTGTGGGATGCTGAAATGCAGGAGGCGGATCGCCGCGTACACTCGGTCACCGGCAAACACCTGCGCTTCGTCGTGGGCGGCATGGAGATCCATACGACCGATAGCACACGTATGATCCGAGGCGTACGTACCGACACCGATATCATCGTGCAGGCAGACCATCCGTATTTGACGCCGACGAAGATTGCTCTGCACGAGATGTTCCACGAACTGGTGGTGCAGTATCCGCAGCTGCGCGCACGGGCAATCGATTCTATCCGCGGACGTTTCACCGCACAACAGATCGATGAAATCAAATCGGCGTATACCGAAAATCTGAAAGCGGTCTACAGCACCGAGGCAGAGATCTTCGATGAAATGTTGGCCGATGCGTACGCGGAAATCAATGCGTTCGATGCGAATGCATCTTTGCTTTCCGAAGCGGTGCAGAACGCGACTGATACCGCGCTCGGCGAAGGGCGCACGGCGGTGGATCTTGTTGCGCCGCGTGGCCCACCGCAGAATGGGGAGGAAAGAACATCGGTGGAGGATGCCAGTGGGCAAAAGCCACATTCTCCATACGGCCTCTATGTACCCGGTACGCCCGGTGTGGCCGACACGAATGTCGGGAACAAAAAAATCACCACAGCTACTGGTAATGAAAGAACTTTGACAGATGATGCGCCGTATTCCTATGAGGCGTTGGTTCAGAAACCTCCGGTGGAAGTGGTCGTGTTCAAAGAGCGACCAATCCCGACCAAAGGGAAGAAATTGGACACTTCTGCTATAGCCGATGAAGGCTTAAAAGGTGCTTCAGTAATAGAGATTGACTCGAAAATGCAGCGCTATGTCTACATAAGAGATATCGGAGAAAATGTGTCTCTTCCTAAACGGGGGGTGGTGCATGGCATAACCGGGAACAAGACAAAGGGCAGTGCTTTGAACACGGCACAAGTCACTTACTACCTACCCGATATCTTACGAAACTCTATTGCTATCAATGAGCTGAATCCACGTACGGAAGAAGATGGAGAGTATAGTGTTGTTCTTATAGGTTACTGCGAATCCGAGGAGGGAAACGGTTACATTGTTCGGAGTACGGTAAACCATTTTTCGCAGAACCGTTCGATTGTCGATGACCTTCAAATTTACAATGTGCTGAAAGGCGCAAAAAGTAAAAAAACAGAAGCCCAAGTGATGCGGAGCTACACCGGTTCCCCGGCAGCCAATGCCGCCAATGCATGGACTTCTACCATCAGTGTAGCAGAACTTTTGGATATTGTCAAGGATAACTATCCGGAGTTTTTGTCGAAGAGTGTACGTGGCCATTACGGATTGGATGTGGAACCGTACGACGGGGCACGTTTCTCCGTAGAAGATACTACACTCGGAATGATCGACGAGATCACCGATGAACCGAGCACGGAGGAGGGCGTTGTTCCTCAAGGTGTGGACGTCCACGATTGGGAAGCGGAGATGAACGCCCGTGCCGAAGCGAAAAAGCAGGAGTGTCTGCGTACTATTCCACGTGAAGAGTTTGAGGGGAGTCCTGCGCTTCAAAAGCTCGGTATCCGCGTGGAGGGCACGGTCACGTCCTACGATGATGCGGAATATCTGCGGCAGGTGGACAAGGCGTTCAAGGAATTGGAGCGCGACACCAAGAGCTTGGAACACAAACCGGGTGCGACGTCGCGAGAGAAGCGGCAGGCGGCACTGCTTGCGGATGGCGAGATCTTGCCAAGTGGGATTCATCCCGCGGCGCGTGCCAACGTGGTAAAAATACTCGCCGAGCAATACTCCTTCCAACGCGCGATGGGCGAGAACAGCATTCGCCGTGTGATAGGCGGAAAACGAGTTTATCACTTGCCAAGCGGTATCTGTTTGTGCTATACTATGTAAGAAAGGAGATGAAGTGTTCGGTATGATTCGTTACGAGATCGAAGGTGGACATTTGCCCGTGGTGATCTGTTACCCCGAAGCAGGGGAAACGCTTTGCACGGAAAGCGGTGCTATGAGTTGGATGAGCCCAAACATGCACATGGAAACCAACAGTGGCGGTGGCGTGAAAAAGATGCTTGGCCGCATGTTTTCGGGTGAGTCGCTTTTTATGAATGAATACACTGCGCAGGGCGGGCCGGGCATGATCGCATTTGCCGCCTCTTTCCCCGGCTCGATCATTCCCTATCGGGTGACGCCGGAGTGCGGCATCATTGTGCAAAAGCGTGGGTTTTTGGCAATGGAGAAAGGCCTTGAACTGTCGATGTATTTCCAAAAGAAGTTTGGCAAAGGCTTGTTTGGCGGCGAAGGCTTTATTATGCAGAAAATCCGAGGCGACGGCATGGTGTTTTTGGAGATCGACGGTCACTGCAAGGAATACGAACTGGCGGCCGGCGAAAGCCTGGTGGTAGATACGGGTTTCCTCGCCGCGATGAGTGAGACGTGTACCATGGATATTCAAACGGTGAGAGGGGCAAAAAACATCTTCTTTGGCGGCGAAGGGCTGTTCCACACGGTGGTAAGCGGTCCGGGTAAGGTGTATATTCAATCCATGCCGCTGATGCACACGGCGGCAGCGCTGGCTCCGTATATTCAACTGCACAGCGATAAAAACGACGCAGGCGGTATCAATATCCGTCTGGGGGAATGAGGTTAACGTATGAGTGTAAATGCATATCCTTGGAAAGGGCGCGGCCTGTGTTTGTTTGCACCGCTGCCCGATGAAGTGGACGCCTTTTGCCGTTATGTGGAAGAGGAATTGGCGGCAGATAAGATCGATACGCTGCTGTTGATCATCCGCTACAATTACGCGTTCGAAAAGCATCCCGAGTGCTGTGGTGAGCATCCTCTTTCTCGCGCAGACGTGGAGAAAATGGTGGCGGCGTGCCGCCGTGTGGGCATCGAGCTGATTCCCGACATGAATCTGCTCGGCCACCAAACGGTGCAGGATACCCATCGCCCGGACGGTCTGCTCAAAGGGCATCCCGAATTCTCGGAAACGCCCGTGGAGCAGGAGCCGGAATACTGCTACAGCATCTGCTCCACCAATGCAGAAGCGCTGCGCGTGGTGTGTGAACTGATGGACGAGGTGATGGATGCCTTTGACGCACATTATATGCACGTTGGTATGGATGAGGTCTTCTATATCGGCGAGTGTGAGCGCTGTAAGGCAACGGGCAAGGATAACGGTGAACTGTTTGCCGATTGGTGCAACGCGTTAGCTGCGCACATTAAGGCAAGGGGTGCCGTTCCCATGATGTGGGGCGACCGTTTGCTCAATTCATTTGATTTCGGTTACGGCCCGTGGGATGCCAGCCAAAACGGCACGTGGACGGCACTGCCGTTGCTGGATAAGGACTTCATTATCACGAATTGGCATTACCATGACTGGCCGCACTTCCGATCGGTGGAAGTGTTTGCCGAAGCCGGCTTCAAGATTTGGCTGTGTCCGTTCAATTCGCCGGAAAAAGCAAAATTATATCTGGACTATGCGCTGGAGCACGGCGGCGACAACATTTTGGGTGTGATGGAGACTACGTGGGTGCCGGTGCGATATATGATGGGGTGTGCCGAAGGCCGTGAGCAGTTTGATGACAGCAATTGGTACAAAGACGGGCTGCCGTCTATTCGCCGTTGTTACTCGTGGCTGTTCCGCCCCGAAGAGTTTGCGGCAACATACGCCCCTCTTGCTGCGCCACGTGCGGAAGAATAAAGAGGCGGTCACGTAGCACTGTCGGCGTTGGCGCCATTGAGGGGGCGCGTTCTGCGATGCGGTGGATCTCGCCCTTCGCCTGCGCCGAAGACAGAAGGCGGCGCGTGAACGCGTGGAATAATCTGTAAGAAAGCCCACACTTTTCAAGATTTACTCTTGACTATGTGGGCTTTTTATGATACAATCACTTTAATTCGTTGCTACGGCAAAGCGTAAAAGTGCTTAGGAGTGTGAAAGAGTATGGCAAATGAAATGCAACATTTGTTGGCAATGGCGGTATATATGCTGGCGATTGTCGGCATCGGT
This sequence comes from Acutalibacteraceae bacterium, assembly GCA_045597045.1. Lineage (GTDB taxonomy): Bacteria > Bacillota > Clostridia > Oscillospirales > Acutalibacteraceae > SIG588. The sequence continues at coordinate 515 of JAZODN010000081.1, read as the reverse complement.
ATTTTCTTTTCCAAACGGGCGAATAAAAATGCCGAATCTTATTTTTTGGGTGGGCGTTCGCTCGGCCCGTGGGTGGCGGCGTTCAGCGCCGAAGCGTCGGACATGTCCGGTTGGCTGCTGATGGGGTTGCCCGGCTTGGCGTATTGGACCGGCCTTGCGGATGCCGGATGGACCGCTATCGGTTTGTTTGTCGGCACCTATTTCAACTGGTTGGTTGTGTCGCGTCGCTTGCGCCGTTACAGTGAACGGGTGGAGGCGATCACCATTCCCGGCTTCTTCTCCAAGCGGTTCCGTGAAAAGAATAAGATCATTCTGATCATTGCCTCGCTGTTTATCGTCATCTTTTTCACGGTGTACGCCGGCCAATGTCTGTCGGCGTGCGGCAAGCTGTTTGTGAACTTGTTTGATCTGCCGTATCACACCATGATGGTGGTGGCAGCGGCGTTTGTGCTGTTGTATACCTTCCTCGGCGGCTTCCTGGCCGAAAGCGCTTCCGACTTTATGCAGGCGATCGT
>JAZODN010000080.1:0-8019 GCA_045597045.1 Acutalibacteraceae bacterium | reverse complement strand
GGTGATGCCCATTTTGTGTGCTGTATTGATGAGTTCTTTCAGTTCGCGTCCCGTACCGTATCGGGAGGAAGGGGCAAAAAAGTTAGATACTTGATAGCCGAAGGATCCGTAATACGGATGCTCCATTACCGCCATGACTTGAATGGTATTATATCCCAGCTTTTTGATGCGCGGCAGAATACACTCGGTAAATTCGCGGTAACTGCCCACGGCGTACTTCTCTTGCGCCATGCCGATATGGCATTCGTAAATCAAAGGTGTTTTGGAGGGACGAAAAGTTTGGTCATTCCACGGGAAATTATCCCACAGCACGTCGTCGATTTCGGCGCACCACAAATAGGTCACGGGGTCTTGTACCACACGGGTGGCATGTGTGGGAATACGGCGCAGCAGCTCACCGTTATGGCAAATCACCGCTTGTACCTTTTGCCCTACACAAAGCGCCTCGGTCGGCAGCGTTACCTCAAACACGCCGTTGTCCAGCGCGGTCATGGGGCAGGCGGTGAGATCCCAACCGTTAAAATCACCGGTAAAATACATCGCCTCGGCGGCCGGCGCCCATTCACGATAAATCCAACCGTCAGCGGTTTTGTGAATGCCAAAATAGAAGTAACTGTTGGCAAAAGAGGACAGATCACCGTCGCGATCCAGTAGCTGTGCACGTTTTTCGGAATAGCTGTCCATGCGCAAAGCAATATCATCTTTGTGTGCCTTCAGATACGGGTCCAGCTTCAAAATACGATAGGTCATACGCCGCCTCCAAAAAGAAATAGCCGAGGAACACCCCTCGGCTATTAGTATATCACAAAACAACTGCGAAATCAATGGGTCTGTTCGCGTTTCCACAGCGGAATACACACGGCGGTTACCGCAGTGCCGATCAGTGAAACCGCAAGCCATGAAAAGACGGTGACGGACCAACCGGCGTTTTCAGCCAGCAGCGGAAAAGCATAGGCAGAAAGTGCGCTGCCGACATAGGTGCATGCGTTTAGTATGCCGGACATGGTGGAAACCGTGCCCTCCTTTGCCAACAGCGGCGGCACGATGCACACGAGCAAGAGGTTTGCGCCGTGCATGCAGCCGTTAAGCAGAGCCGAAAACAGAATCGATACGGTGGCGTTGGTTGTGGAAAAGAGCGCCAATACCAAAGCAGAAAGTGAGCCGATGGCAAAAACGACGAGTGTGCACAGCATGGGGCAGGTAAATACCTTTCGATACAAAAGACCGACCGAATAATGCATTGCCATGCCGAACAGCGGCAGCAACACACCGGTGAGAATGGCGATCTCTTCCTGCAGGCGGAAGGTTTCGGAGATGTAAGAAGGCATCCATGTGGTCACACCGTCGCGCAGAATTCCCTGTAGTACGATCGAAAGCATGATCAACAGCGGCAGCAGACCAAACAGCGCATGGCCGCCGGCTTGTTCGTTCGATGTGCGGCGTTCAGTGACGGCGGTCATGGTGATCGTCGGGCAAAATCGCTGCCACAGCCACAGGCCGATCAAGCCACACAGAGCAAAAACCCAAAATACGCATCGCCATCCCCACAGTACGATCAGCAAGGGGGAAAACAGATACACAGCAATGGTGCCGAGCGAACCGCCCCAAGAGACTTTGACGCAGTCACGGGCATATTCTTCGTGTGTCAGCAGGGTGGTGAGCAACTTCACGATCGGCGGCCACATAAACGCTTGTGCAAATCCGTTGACACACCACACGGCTGTCATCTGCGCCGCCGTGTTGCAAAGCGGCAGCAGCACGTTCATCGAAACAGAGAGCGCAAGGCCCAGCGTCACCAAACGTTTCGGCTGAAAGCGATCGCCGAACAGACCGCTGATAATCTGCCCGACGCCATAGGTGATAAAACTGCCGGTCAGTGCCGCCGAAAGTGCAGATTTAGCAAGTCCTGTATCGGCCACCATCTCTGCGATGATAGCACCGTAGTTGGTGCGTGTGATATAACTGATAAAATAGATGAACGCGCACAAGTACACGGTGCGTTTGAGTGAGAGTTGTGTGTTTATGAAGAGCACTCCTTTATCGATCGGTATTGCCACATTTCGGTATTGCCACATTATAGCACAAAGGCGAAAAAAGTCAATAAAAGAGAACAACCGAGCAGACGGGTCTGCTCGGTTGAGATGAAGATCAAAAACAGTTGCCGCAGGCGGTGTACCCTTGCTTTAACAGTTCGTCGACCGTGCCGTTGTACGCTTGCTTGTTGGCGGCACTTATTGCGGCAACCGAACGGCAATCGGGGCGATGAATTTTTTTTGAACGGGTGTTCAAAATGTAAGAGACCGCAACTGTGGTTGCCGTGGTCGGGTCTGCCGTGGCTTCGGCGCTGTGTCCGTTGGCGTAATGAATGGTCACACGGGGCTGCACGTTGTAGCAAAACACGTTGAGACAGATCCCTTCACCGTTGTCTTCCACCGAATACGCTTCTATTTGCACGCCGCGTGCCAGCAATTCGTCTTTTAAGAACCACGGGGTGACGCGATACATCACGTGGTTGTCGGTTTCCTTGATATAGTCGGCTACCATGTTCTCGAAAGGAAGCATACCCTCCACGTTCAAATACCGTGTGCCGGTGAAGAGGTTTTGAGAATTGGCATTTTCGCCCGAAAGCTGCCAGCCGATCAAATGGCAGCGATTATACAGATATTTACCGTCTACGTAGTCGTATTTTGCTTGTGACCAGCCGGATGGCTTTATGTTGCCGATGGGGCCACGCTCATCGGTGGGCATGATCTCTTTGCCGCAGCACGCGAGTGCTGCACCGCATCGCCCGAGCGAATCCAACTCGCTGTAATACTCAAATGCGGTTGCCGTAATCTCTGCGGCGGTAAAATACGGTCTGCCGCCCTGCAAAACCGAAAAGGCTTCGCCGCTGTATGCGGGGATATTCTCCCACGCGGCAGGGTGAGCGATCAGGTTGTCGCGCGTGACGGAAGAAGCTGTTGTTGTGGGGGCGGTTGTAATCACGGTTGTGGTGGCAGCCGTCGCAGTTGTGGTTTTCGCTATGACTGTTGCAGTGCCGGTAGCAGCAGTAGTGGCAGTGGTTGCGGCCGTTTCGGTGTTGGGTGTGGGGGGCACGGTGCAACCGCTGATCAAGAAGGCGGCGGCGAGCGCCAGTGCTGCAAGACGCATTTTCATGCGATTCACTCCTTCGTGTATATGCTTTCGGTGATGTTTTCGTGTGAATGGCCTGCAAAATCCGTTTGCGAACGCAGTGAAAATCCTTCGGCTGCGAGGTCAAAATCCCACATCACGTCGGCAGGGTAACGACGATTCCAGTTGTAAAGGATAACTCCCTTTGCACGCGAAAGATCAAACGCTTGGTCTTCCACAAAGCAAAAGTCGTTTTCGCCGGCTTTTTGCAGATAGTTGTCATCTGCCGCAAACGCACCGCCTTCGGTGAATTGTTTGGCAGAATAGGTGCTCATCCAGAGCGCGTGGCCCGTTGTAAGGGCCAGCACCCGTTCGCGCAGAGCGCAGTCCTGGCTTTGCCGCCGTTTTAAAAACATGCGGCCGCCAACGCTATCTATGCAGAATATGAAATACACGGCAGTCACCTCAATTATAAGTGGGTAGATCCATTATAGCAAAAGGTGTGACAAAGAGCAAGGGAGAATGTCCAAAAGGGAAAAACAAAAAACACCGACTACCGTCGGTGTTTTTTTGTTGGTGCGAGAGACGGGACTTGAACCCGTACGTCTTCGACACACGCACCTCAAACGTGCCTGTCTGCCAGTTCCAGCACTCTCGCATATTTGTTTTGCAACGCTACTGATTATATCACCCCTTCTGCATAAAGTCAAGTATTTTTTTGGGGTATCTGATAATTTTCTTCAAAAAACCGCCGCCGAACAGCGTTCGGTGGCGGTTGCGGTAACGATCAAAGGCAAGTGCGGCGCAACTCTTCGCCCGAAAGGGGCGAAAGATAGGACGGAGGAATGTCAAATACCGTTTTACAGCCGTGATTTCCCTCAGCGGCAAGGCGGGCGGCCGCACGTGCATAGGCCACCAGCACGCTGGCGGTAAACTCGGGGTTGGAATTCAGCTGCAAATGATATTCGATCACGTGGGTGTTCTCTTCGTTCAGACCGGTTTTTCCCACGCGCACGACGAAGCCGCCGTGGGGGATGCCGCTGTGATCACGCAGAAAGGTTTCCTCGTCAATAAAATGCACCGTGGTGTCGTAATCGGAAAAGTAGTGCGGCATGGTCACGATTTCGCGCTCGATTCGTGCGGTATCGGCACCGGGTTCAGCCACCACAAAGCATTCGCGCGTGTGCTTTTCACGCGTGGTGAGGGCGGGTGTTTCGCCGTGACGTACCGCCTCCAGTGCGGCCGGCACGGGAATGGTATATTGCTTGGCGTTTTTCACGCCTTCAATGCGGCGAACGGCATCGGAATGTCCCTGGCTGACACCTTTGCCCCAAAAGGTGTATTCTTCACCTTGCGGCAGAATCGCAGCAGCAAACAAACGATTGAGCGAGAACATACCGGGATCCCAACCGACCGAGATCAGCGCGGTGTGGCCGCCTGCAGCTGCAGCGGTGTTCACTGTTTCGTAATGCTGAGGGATCTTGGCGTGGGTGTCAAAACTGTCCACCACGTTAAACATAGCGGCCAGTTGCGGCGTTTGCACCGGCAGGTCGGTCGCGCTGCCGCCGCACAGAATCATCACGTCGATCTTGTCGCGAAATTCTGCAACGGTATCCGCTGCATACACGGGCAATCCCGTGGCGGTGGTGAGTGTGGCAGGATCACGGCGTGTAAACACGGCGACCGCTTCCATATCTGCGTTTTGACGCACGGCAAGTTCTACACCGCGCCCCAAATTTCCATATCCGAAAATACCGATTCGTATACTCATTTTGTAACGACCTTTCTGCTTTTTTGCAAACCAAGCATATCACAATTATACGCGAAACGCAAGAAAAAATTAGCGGTACTGCAGGAAAAACTCTGCAATGCCGCTGCGCGTTACAGTTTCTTCAATTCGTCCAAACACTTTTGACAGATGTTGTGTCCCCGAAAAACGGTTACGTCTCGTGCGTCGCCGCAATACAGGCAGGCCGGTTGATATTTTTTCAGAATAATACGGTTATCCTCGGTAAAAAACTCAAGGGAATCGCCCTCGCGAATATCCATCGTGCGGCGCAGTTCAATCGGAATAACAATACGTCCCAAATTATCAATAGGACGAACAACTCCTAACGATTTCATACCTTTACCTCCGTTGCCGTTTCTTCGGTTTGGCTTTCATATTACTATTTTTTTCCAAAAATGTCAAGAGTTTTCTGCTCTGTTCGTCGGTTTACGACATCGAAATATGTCGCTTGAAACAAAAAACGGGCGATCGGCGATTTCGATGCCGTATTTATGGGAAAGCTCTTGCCGTTTGGGCAAAAATGTGGTATACTGCCGTTGACACCGCCCCCTTGTCCGTTCCGTATAGTGGTAGGGAAGGGTGGGGGTGCCATGCGAAAAAGACAGCGTCGCCGTTGGTGGTGTTTGGCGATAGTAACGGCGTTTGCCGTTTTGTTCTGGTCGTTAGACAGTGCAATGCGGCAGCCGGTGCAGGAATATGCCGTTAACCGTGCACAAACGGTTGCGGGTGAAGCGATGGCCGCGGCGGTGGAAGAGGCACTGCAACCGACGGGGGCAGCTGCCGACGTTTTGTACGTGGTTCGTAACAGTGAAGGGGCGATTCTTTCGATCGAAACCGACACGGCAGCGGTCGGCCGCTTGAGTGCCAAGGTGGTCACGGCGTTGAGTGAGGTGCTGCAGCGTGAAGAGTTTTCCACGGTGCGCATTCCCGTGCTCAATGCGCTCGGGCGCGTTTTCTTGATGGGGCGTGGTCCGAAGATAAAGGTTTGTTTGCAGCAAAACGGTGCGGCTACCGTGCGTGTGAACAGCCGCTTTTCGGAAGCCGGTATCAACCAAACGTTACATCGCTTGGAATTGACAGTCACTTTTCGTGCGGTTGTGTTGGCGGCCGGTATGTGTGAACCGATCGAAACCACCGCGGATTTTTTGGTTGGCGAAACGGTGATCGTGGGCACGGTGCCCGATCGATATGTGAATTTTTCAGGAGTGTGAAACCATGGATTTCGAAAAAGCACAGCAACGTATTGCGGCATTGCGTGAGGTTATCGACTATCACAGCCGCCGCTATTATGACGAGGATGCTCCCGAAATCGAAGACGATGAATTTGATACCCTAACACGGGAATTGCGCGAGTTGGAAACCGCTTTTCCGCAACTGATCACGGCGGATTCTTACACGCAGCGTGTGCACGGTGAACTTTCTTCGCTCTTCACACCCGTGCGGCATGAAGTGCCGCTTGCCAGTTTGCAGGACGTATTTTCCTATGGCGAACTGACAGAGTTTGACCGTCGGGTGCGAGAGGTGATCTCTTCACCCGTCTATGTGGTGGAACCGAAAATTGACGGGCTTTCCGTTGCCCTTACGTATGAAAACGGACGTTTTGTGCGCGGCGCCACGCGCGGCGACGGTGAGCAGGGCGAGGACGTTACTGCCAATTTGCGCACGGTAGCGCGCATTCCGGCGATGCTGAACACGGCGCTGCCGCGTGTGATCGTGCGCGGTGAGGTGTATATGCCGCGCGAGCAGTTTGCCGCACTGGTGCTGCAGCAAGAACAAAACGGTGAAAAAACTTTTAAAAATCCGCGCAATGCGGCAGCAGGCTCGCTGCGTCAAAAGGATCCGACGGTCACGCGCACACGTGGCTTGGATTTATTCGTGTTTAATCTGCAGAAATTGGAAGGGGAGGAGATCGCTTCCCACGATGCTTCGCTCAGTCGCATGGAAGCGTTGGGGTTCCCGATCGTTCCGTTTCGTTTTATTGCCAAAACCGCCGAAGAGATCGTTGCCTTTGTGGAAAAGATCGGTGAGTTGCGGCACGGGTTGCCATTTGATATTGACGGCGCAGTTGTTAAGGTGGATAACTTTACAGATCGCGAACAGTTGGGATCCACCTCTAAATTCCCCAAGTGGGCTGTAGCGTTCAAATATCCGCCCGAAGAGAAAGAGACCACACTGCTCAATGTGGAGGTTACGGTGGGTCGCACGGGTGTGCTGACCCCCACGGGCGTGTTCCGGCCGGTGCTGCTTTCCGGCAGCACGGTATCCCGTGCAACGCTGCACAACGAAGAGTTTATCCGTGAAAAGGGGTTGTGTTTGGGGGATACGGTGGTGTTGCGCAAGGCCGGCGACATCATTCCTGAGGTGGTGCGAGTAAAAGCGCACCTGCCGGGCGCTTCGCCCTACACCATGCCCACTTGCTGCCCGTCTTGCGGCAGTGCAGCGGTGCGCGAAGAAGGAGAGGCAGCATGGCGCTGCCCGAATCCGCTTTGTCCGGCGCAGCAACTGCAAAAGTTGGTGCATTTTGCCTCGCGTGATGCCATGGATATTGAAGGGCTCGGTCCGGCTGTGGTGGAACTGTTGGTGGATTCCGGTGCGGTGAGCACCGTGACAGATCTCTATGGCTTGTCACACCAAGCGATTGCTGCTTTGGAGCGTATGGGGGCACGTTCAGCCGATAACTTGTTGGAAGCAATTGCTGCGTCCAAAGAGAACGATTTGTTTCGCGTGTTGTTCGGGCTGGGGATTCGCCATATCGGGCAAAAAGCAGCCAAACTCCTTGCTGAGCATTTTGGCAGCATGCAGGCGATTATGGATGCTACCGAAGAAGAACTGTGTGCGATCGATGGGTTTGGTTCGATCATGGCACAAAGCGTACATCGTTTTTTTGCACAGCCTTCTTCGCGTGCGCTGGTGCAGCAGCTGGAAGCGGCCGGAGTGAACATGCTCTGCCGCACCGAACGGGTGGACCGTCGTTTTGAGGGGGTTACCTTTGTACTGACCGGTACGCTTCCCACAATGAAGCGCGACGAGGCGGCCGCACTGATCGAAAAATTCGGCGGTAAGACGGCCGGCAGTGTGTCCAAAAAAACGAGCATTGTGCTGGCCGGCGAAGACGCAGG
>JAZODN010000079.1:0-7971 GCA_045597045.1 Acutalibacteraceae bacterium | reverse complement strand
GGTAAGGCCAACGGCGTGCCGCGCGAGGACGGGTTTGATATTACGGTGGCCAGCGAGATCATGGCGGTGCTGTGTCTGTCGTCTTCCATTACCGATTTGAAAGAGCGCCTTTCGCGCATTATCGTGGGCTACAACTATAACGACGAACCGGTGACCTGTGGTCAGCTGAAGGCGGCCGGTGCGATGACCGCGCTGTTGAAAGATGCGCTGAAACCCAACTTGGTGCAGACCTTGGAGGGTACACCGGCCTTTGTGCACGGTGGTCCGTTTGCGAATATTGCGCACGGCTGCAACTCGGTGATGGCCACCAAAATGGCGCTTAAGATGGGTGACTACACCGTGACCGAAGCCGGCTTCGGTGCCGATCTCGGTGCAGAAAAGTTCCTTGATATTAAATGTCGCATGGCCGGCCTCACCCCCGATGCGGTGGTGATGGTGGCCACCGTGCGTGCGCTGAAAATGCACGGCGGATTGGCAAAAACGGAACTGGCCACGGAAGATCTTGCGGCGCTGGAAAAGGGAATTCCGAACCTCCTGCGCCACGTGTCAAACATCAAAAACGTGTATAAGCTCCCCTGCGTGGTGGCGGTCAACCGCTTCCCGACCGATACCGATGCGGAGATCGACTTCATCATTGCAAAGTGTAAAGAACTTGGCGTGAATACCGTGCTCTCTACCGTGTGGGCAGACGGCGGCCGCGGCGGCGAGGATTTGGCGCGCGAAGTGGTGCGTTTGTGTGAAGAGGAAAAAGGCGACTTTACCTTCTCCTATACCGACGATCTCACCCTTGTGGAAAAGATTGAAGCGGTGGTCAAAAAGGTGTATGGCGGCAATGGCGTTACCGTGATGCCGACGGCCAAAAAGCAGATCGAGCGCCTCGAACAGCTCGGTTTCGGCCAATGTCCCGTCTGTATCGCCAAAACGCAGTACAGTTTTTCGGATGATCCGACCAAACTCGGTGCCCCGACCGACTTCACCGTGACGGTGAAGAACGTGAAGGTCTCGGCCGGTGCCGGTTTTGTCGTGGTGTTGACGGGCGACATCCTCACCATGCCCGGCTTGCCGAAAGTGCCGGCAGCCGAGCGTATTGACGTGGATGAAGACGGCAAGATCACGGGGTTGTTCTGATGAGTTTACAGGTGGAAAACGGGCGCCCCTCCCATGCGGAGGGGCGCCTGCCCCGCGAAATGCGGGTATATGATTTTCTGGACTCCCTGGGGGTAGATTTTCGCCGTGTGGATCATCCGCCGGTGGCCACCATGGAGGATTGCGTGGCGCCCAAGGCGGCGCTTGGCGCTCCGCTGTGCAAGAATTTGGTGCTGTGTAATCGGCAGGAAACGGCGTTTTATCTGCTGCTGATGCCGGGCGAAAAGCCGTTTCGCACCAAGGATCTTTCGGCGCAGATCAACTCGGCGCGCCTCTCGTTTGCTTCTCCCGAGCGTATGGAAGAGCTGTTGGGGGTTACCCCCGGTTGCGCCAGCGTGATGGGCCTGCTGCAGGATACGGCAGGTAAGGTGCAGTTGTTGATTGATCGCGATTTGTTAGAAGAGCCGGTCTTCGGCTGCCACCCGTGTGTGACCACCGCAAGCATCGCGTTTTCGACCGACGTGCTGCTGCGCACGGTGCTGCCGGCGATGAAGCGCAACCCTCGCCTGGTCACGTTAAAGTGACGTGAGCAATCCACCTTCCAAAAACAGGTGCGGATCTTATAGTAACAAAACACGCCTCGGCCATGTTGCCGAGGCGTGTTTTTATGTCTATAGAGAGTAGAGGCGACCGCGCCCGTCGCTTTGTGGACATTCGGATGCGCTGCTTGCGCAAAAAGGTAAACGCAGATTGGGAAAATTAGCCAAAATACTTGAAAAATAAAAAGGGAAAAGGTATATTAAATACATATACTTGCGTCAAGGAGCGATTAATATGCGTTTTTATGAAGATCCGACCTTTTTAAGCGAAAACCGTGAGCCGCCGCGTGCGCACTATATTCCGTATGACAGTTTAGAAAAGGCACTGGCAGGCGAGCGCGCCGCCTCGGCCTATTATCGCTTGTTAAACGGCGAGTGGGATTTTGCCTTCTTTTGGCGTGATATGGATCTGCCGTGCGAGATCACCGCTTGGGAAACCATACCCGTGCCCTCTTGTTGGCAGCTGCACGGCTATGAAAAGCCGTATTACACCAATGTGAACTACCCCTATCCCGTGGACCCACCCTATGTGCCGGACGAAAACCCCGTGGGGGTGTATCGCACCGCCTTCGTGTTGGACGAAGCCTGGGCGGCGCGCGAGACTTTCGTGGTGTTTGAGGGCGTGTGCTCAAACGTGTCGCTGTATGTGAACGGGCAGTATGTGGGGTATAGCCAGGGCTCGCACCTGCCGGCGGAGTTTGATCTCACCGCTTTTGTGAAACAGGGCGAAAACGAACTGGTGGCCGTGGTGCGCAAATGGTGCAGCGGCAGCTATTTGGAAGATCAGGATTTCTTCCGCATGAACGGCATTTTTCGCGATGTGTATCTGCTGTCACGCGAGGGGGGGCACATCCGCGATATTGATGTCAGTGCCGATAGCCGCCATATTTGTGTGTCGGCCGCGGAGTACGAAGTATATACCCCCGACGGAACGGTGGCCGACCTTACCGAACCTGTTTTGTGGAATGCCGAGCACCCGTATCTCTACACGGTGGTGGTGCGCGGTCAAACCGAATGGATTCCCATTAAAGTAGGCATGCGCGAGATAGCAATTTCGGACAAGCAGGAGTTGCTCGTAAACGGCGTGGCAGTAAAACTGAAAGGCGTGAATCACCACGATACCCATCCAGAAAAAGGGTTTGTCATGTCGGATGCGGATATTCTGCGCGATCTCCGGTGCATGAAGGAACTGAACATCAACACCGTGCGCACCTCGCATTATCCGCCCACGCCGTATTTTCTCTCACTGTGCGATGAGATGGGGTTTTACGTGATTGACGAGGCGGATATTGAGACCCACGGGTTTGTCAGCCGTTGTGTGGGCGCGGGATGGGACGATGCCGAAAATCCGCAGGATTGGCCGAACATGTTGCCTCAATGGCGCGAAGCCTACGTGGAGCGCGCCGTTCGCATGGTGGAACGCGACAAAAATCACCCGTGTGTGATCATGTGGTCGCTCGGCAATGAAAGTGGTTACGGCGACAATCAGCGTGCCATGGCAGATTGGATCCACAACCGCGATAACACGCGCCCGGTACATTACGAGAGCGCGTCAGCCATGGGCAGGTTCGAGGGAACCGACGTGTATTCCCGTATGTATGCCTCGACGGACGAACTGGAGAAAAAGCTGACCAACCACGAATTGGCGCAGCCCATCTTCCTGTGCGAATATTCCCACGCGATGGGTAATGGCCCCGGCGACGTGCGCGATTACGTGGAGTTGATGTACCGACATCCGCAATTTATCGGCGGCTGCGTTTGGGAATGGGCCGACCACACCGTTTTGGTGGATGGCGTGCCGTGCTACGGCGGCGATTTCGGCGAACTCACCCACGACGGCAACTTCTGCTCGGATGGCCTGGTTTTCCACGACCGTGCGTTTAAGGCCGGCTCGCTCAACGTGAAATATTGCTATCAGGGGTTTGCGGCGACATATAAAGACGGTGAGATCTGCATTACCAACCGTTACGATTTTACCGATCTTGCGGAGTATACGTTTCGCTTGGAATTGACAGCCGACGGCCAAACGGTGGCGGCAGAAGAGATTGCGGTTTCGGCCGCGCCGCACACATCGGTGTGTGTGCCGGTGCCGTTTGCGGTGGACGTGCCGTGTGAGTTCGGCGTCTATTTAAACCTCTATCAGCTGGAGGGCGATTGCGAACACGGTTTCGTGCAGATGACGGTGTGCGAAAAAATGATGGCAGAGCTCACGGCGGTGCCGGTGGCCGTTCAAGAAGAGGGTGACCTGCTGCGTGTGCACACCGCCACGATGGAGTATACCTTCTCTAAACTGCTCGGGCAGTTCGTGTCTATTAAAAAAGAGGGCAAAGAACTGTTGGCGGCGCCCGTGCGCCTCACCGTGTGGCGCGCTCCCACCGATAACGATCGCAATATCCGGCGGCAGTGGTCGGAGGAAGACCGCATGGACCGTGTGTTCCACAAGGTGTACGATTGCACCGTGCAGGCAAACACGGTGACGGTCAATGCCTCGCTTAGCGGCGTGTCGCGTGAGCCGATGATGAAATATACCGCGACTTACACCTTCACAGCCGACGGAACTGCGGCAGTCACGGTGACGGGCGATTTTTGCGGACGCATGGCATCGCCCTATATACCGCGTTTGGGCTTTGAGTTTGCGCTGGCTGCCGAAAACGACGGGTTTACCTATTTCGGTATGGGTCCTCTCGAGAATTACTGCGACATGTATTCACACGCTAAAATGGGTGAATACCGTTCTGCGGCAGCGGCGGAATACGTGCCCTACATTATGCCGCAAGAACACGGCAATCATACCCGTGTGAAGCGGTTGAGGATGGATTCAGGCCTCACGGTGCAGGGCGAATTCGAATGTAACGTGTCGGTCTATACCGCGGCGGCGCTTACGGCGGCCACTCATCAAAATGAACTTGTAGCGAATGGTTACACCAATTTGAGGGTAGATTATAAGGTGTCCGGCCTTGGCTCCAACAGCTGTGGTCCCATGTTGTTGGAGCAGTACCGTTTAAAGAAAGAGCCCTTTACCTTTCATTTTACCTTGCGATAAGAAAGGCGTGGCGATATGATTCGCTCGAAGCTGACCAAACTGTTTCACAGTAGGGAACGACAGCATCAGCTGTGGCTGTGGACGTGTTGGATGTTTGTCTTTTTAGCGGTGGAAAAGGTGCTGGCAGGCGCCGTGGCCGCTTATGAAAACGGCATGCTGCATTTTTCGTTTTCGCTCAAAGACGTGGATATCGTCTGCATTGCGGTGTATGCTACGGTGGCTGTGTTGATTGCACGGCGCGTCAAATACATGTATTTGCTGTTCCCCGATTTTGTGTTGTTCGGCGTGAAGATATACACCGCAGCAACGGCGATTTTTGCGCTGATAAAAGGCGTCTCCACCTCCGTTGAGATGCTTGCCGCATGGGAAACGGCGACGGAAAGCGTGTTGTTTGCCCTGTTCTTGCTGGTGTTGTTTGCCGGCAAACTCGGCCATCCGCACGGCCGTGTGGCGCGGCGGTATCCGTTGCACTGTGCACGGCTGCTGATTGCCTGCTTTGCGGTGACGGTGCTGTTTGAAGCGGCCAAGTGCGTGGTGGCGGTGGAGCTGCACGAATATCCCACCGTGGTGGCGTTCAACTTCGTGAAAGGGGTGCTGGGTGAAACGCTGCTCGATGCGCCGTATTATCTGTTGTTGACTATGCTGTGCTTCGTGCCGCAACGCCGCATAGAAAAAGTGCGAGATAATAAAGAATGACGCAACAATGCGCGTCGGTCCTTGGTTTGGATTCATAAAACAAAAAAAGAAAAGATGCCGACAAAGGCATCTTTTCTTTTTGGCTGCGGAACAGGGACTCGAACCCCAACAGACAGATTCAGAGACTGTAGTGCTACCATTACACCATTCCGCAATATTTAGCATAAGTGATTATAACACATTTTTTGGGTTTGTCAAGTGGTCACGGACGATTTTTTTGGAATTTTTTAAAAAAGCGGTCGGGGCACCTGCCCCGACCGCTTGCAGTGCAAAACGATCTTATTTCAGGCCGTTTTCGTACTGCTCGATCATCTTCTTAGACATTTGACCCGTACGAACTTCGGTGCTTGCACGGCTTTTCAGCCGTGCAAGATATTTTTTTGTGCTTTCGCCAGTAAAAATCCGAATGTCCAGTTCCATTCTTCCATCATCCTGGGGCGTTACAAAGATTTTGTCGATATAGGTGTCGATAAATTCCTTGGTAACTTTTCCGTTGGCAACATCTTGTTCCGCTGCTTTGAGTGCTGCGTGGATTTTTGCCATATGCTCTCTGTGAGCCTCGGAGGATACCCGCTGCTGCTCCAGTTCTGCCAGGGTTTCCTTGACTTCAGCTTTTTGCTTGTCCAGTTTTTCGTTCCTCTGTTGGAACTCGGCTTTGCTTATATACTTACCTGCTACAAGTTCAAGCAAGGTATCCTTTTTATCTTCAATGTGGTCAAGGAGAGTTTTCTGTTTTTCAATTTGGGCATTGAGATTCTCACTTGAGGAAATGCTGAGATACAGAGCTTCATATTCCTCAATCATAGCAACAGCGGATTCGCTTGTATCCTTGAACACCTCAAACAGCAAGGGGATGATTTCAGCCTCATAAATGGGGAAAGAGTCGCAAGCATCTTTGCCGTTGTTGATTTTACCAGAGCAGACCCACTTGCTGTTTTTGTTACCTTGCTTGTCCTTGGACTCACGGCGATAGTAGGGAGTGCCACAGGAGGAACAGAACAGCTTGCCCGTCAGCAGATTGGCGTGATTGCAAATGCCCTGGCGGTTTTTTACATCCTCGCTTCTGCGCTGCAGGACGGCGTTGGCTTTATCCCATAATTCCTCGGTAACAATGGCGGGGACAATTTCACCAGTGTCATCCTTGAACATTACCCATTGTTCGGGAGGAAGAAATTTCTGCTTCTTGGTGAACATATCCACCACCTTGACCTTGTTGCCCACATAGTAACCCTTGTACTTGGCATTGGCAATCATATTGGCCATAGTGGAGTGAGCAATCTTCTTTCCATTCAGATTGCGGTAGCCTTTATCCCAAAAGATAACCTCGATTTGCTTCATAGAGTACTTATCGGTGGCGTACAGTTCAAAGAGTTCCCGCACCATTTCTGCCTGCTTTTCATCAATGACCAGTTTGCCGCCATTCTTGGTATATCCGAAAATGCGGCTGTTACCCAGGACAACATTGGATTTGATAGCCTGCTGATGGCCAAACTTGACACGGGAGGACAGCTTGCGAAGCTCGTCCTGGGCAATAGAGGACATAATGGACAGACGAAGCTCGGAGTCATCATCAAAGGTGTTGATATTATCATTCTGGAAAAAGACACCGACACCAAATCCCAGGAGCTGACGGGTGTACTGGATGGAGTCCAGAGTGTTACGGGCAAAACGGGAAATTTCCTTGGTGATAACAAGGTCAAACATATCTTGAGCTGCATCATCAATCATTCGGTTGAAGTTCTCCCGCTTCTTGGTGGAAATACCAGAGATACCCTCGTCAATGTAGCCAGGGACAAAAGTCCAGCAGCTTACTTGCTTGATTTTGTTCTCATAGTATGCAATCTGGTTGGAAAGGGAGTTCAACTGCTCGTCGGACTCCGAGGAAACACGGGCGTAGTAAGTGACCCGCAAGGGAATGTCATAAATAGACTTGGTTTTGAGTAGCTGTCGAATAGTATGTAAATCCATTTCTCTATACCTCCAAAAGTTCGTAAAATCATTATCTATATAATACATCTAAAGACAAAAGAAGTCAACACCCTAAAGCTGCCAAAGCCTGGCAGCTTAGGGACGGGGGGACGGGGCAACCCGTCCCTTTCGGTTTATGATGCGAGTATTCATCTTCTGGTATTCTTCTTTGGTGATGATTCCCTTCTCCAGAAGGGAGTCATTGAAGTATCGGAGCCACAGCTGTTCGTACTGGATTTTGGTTTTTTCATTTGTTTCGTTTTTCTTCATATTTTACCGCCTTTCTCTATATTTTTCCTTAGTTTTCCTCTGGTATTAGAGGAAAAATATGCCTATGCAATTTGTCCTTGCATAGGTACTATAGGGAAAACGGTATTCTGCTGGCTGGGCATAGGGTGTAGAAAAAGAGGCCTAAAAACGAACGAATTTTCTACACTCTTTGCCCTCCCTTTTGGGGGAGCTTACGGCGGGGGCGGCTGCCCCCAGGAGTACGAAGTGGATATGCTGGGACGGCATATCATACTGAGTACTTATCGCCGTTTCCTTAACTTTTAATGTGCGTTTTTATCGTTATTTGTT
>JAZODN010000078.1:0-48980 GCA_045597045.1 Acutalibacteraceae bacterium | reverse complement strand
ACGGTATACACGCCGTTTTCGACAAACGCATGGGTGCCGTTGCCGCACAGATGCCCGTTAACATCCACGTAGATCACCGCCACTTCAGCACCGGCTGCCGCCATTGCCTCGGCTTGTTCTTTATAAAACGTGCCCAACATAGGCATTTGCGGTGTGGGATACCACGAGGGAATCATCAATATTTTCATATACATTGCTCCTTGAATGACATCCCTTATATTGTAACGAAAAGCGGTAGGTTTGTCAACCGAATACCGCCTTCAGCATCAGCAGCAATACCACCCCCGGCACACCGAACACACCAACACAACCGAGGGTTAGCGGATTCAGCGCCAGCGACACCCCCGTAACACCGCCTAATACATCCACCAACAACAGCGCACCGAGCCCGTTCACCGCCGATCGCTGCCACGCATGCCAAAGGCGGCTCATGCGTTCTGTGCGTGCCGCACCAAGCGGGATAAATAGCGATAGCGCGCCTGCAGTGCCAATCGTTCATACATGCAGGCGTCCAGCAGATCTTCATCGGTCTCCTCCGAAAAACGGGAATCCACCGATTGCAGTTGACCGCAAACCTCCTGCATGGCACGAACCAACGTATCCTCGCTCACAGAAGGTTGCAACAAATTTTCACGCAGCCAAGTTTTCACTCATATCACCTCTTACTGGCAGTATATGGCAGGCAAGCGGTAATTTATACAAAAAAAAGCCGCACATTCCAAAGAACGTGCGGCTTTCAATCGTATTGCTTATTTCGCCACGAACCGGGTGACCAACATGCCGACAAACACCAACACGAAAAACGCGATGGAGATGAACTTGGTCCATTTTGCCAAGAATGCATCCAACGTGCGAGCCTTGCCCTTTTCCATAAAGGTATCCGCAGCGCCGGAAATGGCGCCCAAGTTCGCCTCGCGGCCTTCCTGCAGCAGCACCACAGCAATAACCAACAGCGCCATGATGATCAGCACGATACCCACAATGTATTCCCAAATGCCCATGATAATTACCTCCGAAAATGATACATTTCCAATATAACAGCGGTATTATACCATACCCAAAAGGAAAATGCAAGCCCTTTTTTCACCTTTTTTCGTTTGTGGGGTGGGTGGTGACCTCACCGGCCGCCAGCACACGTATCACACCGCCCTCTTCTACCACCAAGCCACCGTTGTCATCGACCCCTTGCACTGCGACGATGTGCGGCACCCCGTTTTCATAAAAGGTAACCGTTCGACCGCAAAGCACCGAGCGTGCACGATAACCATCCAAAAACGTGCGAGCTTCTAAATCGGCGGCATACGCAGCAAAGTGCGAAAGCAGTGTTTCTGCCAAGCGGTCACGCGCATCGGGCGGCGCCACCGTGCACAGCGCCCCGGCCGTGTGTGCGATCTCTGCCGCAAAGCCGTGAGGCGGCGGCGTGATGTTCACCCCAAACCCCACCACCGTACACATCGTTTCGGTGGCAAGATCGGTCATGCTTTCCGCCAAAATGCCGCACACTTTGCGTTCGTTCAAGTATAGATCATTGACCCACTTAATACCGACGGCCTCTCCGCACAGCTGTTCACATGCTTCGGCTGCCGCCACCGCTGCCGCGACTGTCCACAACGGGCTCACGCCCTCTGCCATCGGACGGCGCAGCAGCACGCTCATATACAAACCGCCGCCGGGAGAATGAAACGTGCGTCCCATGCGCCCGTGTCCGTCGGTCTGGCGGTCAGCGATCAGCACCGTACCTTCCGGCGCACCCACTGTCGCCATGCGCTTTAGCTGTGTATTGGTGGAATCGGTTTCCTCCACGCGGTGTATTCGCCACTCATGCATCGAAGATCACCTCATCTGCCGTGCCGGACCAACACACCAGCAACGCACCGTCACGCACGCACACACGGCAAGGTTCCCCCGTGAAGCGATTGCTGACCCCCAGCGCATGCTCAGCCGTGAGGATGCCGTCGGACAGCGGATACCGCACTCCTTGCAGCGTCACACCGTGTGCATCGCCGCCAAAAGCGAACACCGATAACGTGCCGCACGCCGTTTGAGCGAAACGCAACGTGCCGCCGGACACGGCAGTAAAGCACTCGCCATCACCGCATAGCACCGCTTTACCGCCACGCCGCGCCACCCACAGCAACACCTGCAGGTTAGCCAACGTATGGTCGGTACGGCCGCCCGTGCCGGCAAGCAGATAAAACGTGCGAAAACCGCGCTCCCATCCCAGGCGCACCGCCAGCATGGTGTCGGTATCGTCTTTATCCACGGGAAAGGTCAACACATTCTCACCAACCGGTGGCGAAGAGAGCGAATCAAAATCGCCCAGCACCAGATCCGGGGTGATGCCACGCGCCTGCAAATGTGCAAAGCCGCCGTCTGCCGCGACTACAAAATCGCCTGCCAACGGTGTGAACGGTACGCAATGCGCCGCCGCCCCCACAATGTAACAAACCGCCATGTCACTCTCCCCCTTGCTCCGTTAATGTCACTATTGTACGCGCTAATTGCAAAAAAATCAAGTCTTACTTGACAAAGCGTTTCACGGGCACTATACTATTGAGAGTAATTCTCAATTTAAACGAGGTGAGTGTTGTGTCTACCCATTACTGTACCAACGGCAAAGAACGCCTGCTGGCATTTTTGCGCGAGCACGCAAACACCCCCTGCACCATCGACGAGATTGCCGCCGTGCTGCCGACCGGCAAAAGCACTCTCTATCGACTGATGACCTCTTTGGTGGCAGACGGCACCGTGCGCCGGTTTGTGCGCGGAAACAGCCGTCAGTTCACCTACCAGATTTTGGGCGACGAGGGTTGTCACGACCACCTGCATCTGAAATGCGTGGATTGCGGCCGCGTGGTACATTTGGATCACGATATCACCGCTTTCGTGGAACGCGAGTTGTTAAAACGCCACCACTTCGCCGCAGACGAACGCGCCACCATGCTGTTCGGGCGCTGCGAAGCCTGTGCCGAGAAAGGATGTGCCGTATGATAAGGCGTATATTTGCCGTGCTGTTGTCGGCACTTTGTTTGATCGGATGTATCGGGTGTAACGCGAAACCGCATGAAACCGACCGTCTCACCGTGATCTGCACCGTATTCCCCCCCTACGATTTCGTACGCGTCATCGCCCCCGAGGCCGACGTTTCACTTCTGCTTCCACCGGGGCAGGAAACGCATTCTTACGAACCGACACCGCGCGATATTGCGGATATTCAAAATTGCGACCTGTTCGTCTACGTGGGCGGTGAATCGGACGCCTGGGTGGAGGACATGCTTTCTTCGATGGACAAGCCTCCAAAAACGCTGACTCTGCTTGGATGCCTCGGTCTCTCTTCCGTTCAAGAGGTGGACGAACACGTATGGACCTCACCCAAACACGCGATCGGTATCGTAAAAGCACTGGAAGATACGCTGTGTTGCCTTCACGATGCGGACGACACCCCCTTACACACCAAGGCCGATGAATATATCGCCGCCCTTCAAGCGTTAGACGCAGAGATCCTTGCCACCGTGAAAGACGGCGCGCGACGCACACTGGTGTTTGCCGACCGTTTCCCCTTCCGCCATTTCACCACGCAGTACGGATTGAACGCCCAATCCGCGTATGATGGGTGCGATCACAGTGCAGAACCATCGGCCGCGACAGTTGCGGCATTGATCGACACGGTGAAAACACAAGCCGTTCCCGTGGTACTGTATATCGAATTTTCCAACCAAACGCTGGCAGATACGGTGTGTGAAGCCACGGGAGCCGTCAAACGGCTGTTCCACTCCTGTCACAACGTAACGAAAGCGGAGTTGGAAGGCGGCGTCACCTATCTTTCGCTGATGAAGCAAAATGCAGAAGTGCTGAAGGAGGCATTGGGATAATGAGTTTGATCACCTGCCGCGATGTCTCTTTGGGGTATGACGGCAAAGCGGTGCTTACGGATCTCTCGCTTTCACTGAACGCAGGCGAATACCTGTGTATCGTGGGCGAAAACGGTTCGGGAAAAAGCACCTTGATCCAAGGTCTGTTGCGCCTGAAAGCGCCGATGAAAGGCGAGATCGTGTACGGCGACGGATTGGCACCGCACGAAATCGGCTATCTGCCGCAGCAGACAGAACAACGGCAGGATTTTCCTGCCAGTGTATACGAGGTGGTGCTTTCGGGCTGTCAGAACCGCTTGGGCACACGCCCGTTCTTTTCGCGTTCACACAAAGCGGAAGCGCGACACAGTATGGAATTACTGGATATTCTGCCGCTACGCCACCAAAGCTTTCATGCACTTTCGGGAGGTCAACGGCAGCGCGTGTTGTTGGCGCGCGCACTTTGCGCCACCCAAAAGGTGTTGTTGCTGGACGAACCCGTAGCAGGCTTGGATCCGTTGGTAACGGCCGAACTGTATAAAGTCATCCACCACCTAAACCGCGACCACAACGTAACGGTTATCATGGTATCGCACGACCCGTCGGCGGTGCGCGAACACGCCACTCACGTGCTGCATCTCAGCGGTCGCCCTCTCTTTTTCGGCACGCGTGAAATGTATCTGCAAAGTGAGCTTGGGCGCCGCTTTTTAGGAGGTGAAGCCAATGTTTGAGATCATTGGGCAAATGCTTTCCTACCCGTTTATGGTGCGCGCCTTAGTGGTGGGAACACTGGTTTCGCTGTGTGCCGCCTTGCTTGGCGTGACGTTGGTGCTCAAACGCTATTCCATGATCGGCGACGGCCTTTCTCACGTGGGCTTCGGCGCGCTCGCTCTTGCCGCAGCACTGGGCACTGCACCGCTTGCGGTGTGTATACCCGTGGTGGTGGCTGCAGCGGTGCTGCTGCTGCGCCTGCGTGAAAGCACCCGTATCAAAGGCGATGCCGCCACGGCGCTCATCTCCTCGGGCGCACTGGCGGTGGGTGTGCTCACCGTGTCGCTTTCCGGCGGTATGAACACCGATGTAACCAACTACATGTTCGGCAGCATTCTTTCGCTCAGCCGTGAAGATACCGCACTCAGCGTGGTACTGGCCATTGTTGTGCTGCTGCTCTACTTGCTGCTGTTCAACCGCCTGTTTGCGGTGACCTTTGATGAAACCTTTGCACGTGCCGTCGGCACCAAAGCCGGGGTTTACAACCTGCTTACGGCGCTGCTCACTGCCGTGACAGTGGTGCTCGGCATGCGCATGATGGGGGCACTTTTGATCTCCTCGCTGCTCATCTTCCCTGCCCTTTCCGCCATGCGGATTTGCCGCACCTTCCGCCGCACGGTGTTAACAGCGGCCGTCTTATCGGTGCTCTGCTTTTTGTGCGGCACGGCAGCCTCCTTTGCATGGGAACTGCCCACGGGCGCCACGGTGGTGGCGGTAAATATTTTAGCCTTTGCCGCCTGTGCAACAGCAGGTATCATCAAACAGAAAAGCAAATAAGCAAAAACGCCCTGCCTTTCAAAAAAGGCAGGGCGTTTGTTACATCAAGCATTGTTCGTTGATATACAATGTGAAGTTCGTTTTGAGTTTTTCGGCCGCACGGCGGCAAAGCAGCATACGTTCCATAAACACTTCAAAATATTCCATCACACTGCTGTAGGCAGTATCAACCGTCAGGCGCAGCGCCAAGGTGGTTTTATCCTCACTCAACTCCAGCACCGACCGTTCAACCGAATAGTTCACGCGGTCATGGATATCAAACTTGGTGAGATCGTGATTACGCACGCGGCTGCGCCGCACGTCCGATTTATCCGCCAAGATAAGCGCTGCCGCCACCTCATTCACCGGCACCCCCGTGCCTTCGTCGTGATTACCGATCGCAGTCACCACCGTGGCGATATCGGCAGCCGGCATATCCATGCGATCAAGAATACGAAACGCCATAACCGCACCGCTTTGCGAGTGTTCAATGCGGTTGACCAAATTGCCGATATCGTGCAGGAAGCCGGCCACCCGTGCCAGTTCCACCATGTGTTCGGAGTAGCCGAGCGCCGAAAGCAGACGACCGGCCTCTTCTGCCACGCGCGTCACGTGTGCAAAGCTGTGTTCGGTGTAGCCAAGCGCTTCAAGCGATTCATCGGCGCGCGTGATGTATGTGCGAATATCTTCGCGGCGACGCAGTTCATCAAAGGTGATCATAGAAGTTCCTCAAATCTTTTCAATGTGGGGGCAAACGATCGGCTGACGGATGACGGGTGCACAGTAGCGCACCGCGTTTTTGATAACCGTCTGCACCGCCGGCTCGTAATAAATCGGGAAGGTCTCGTGACCCGGCTGAAAATAGAAGATCTTGCCGTGACCGCGCTGCCACAAGCAACCGCTGCGGAACACCTCGCTGCCTTCGTAACTGCCGATAAACAAAACCTTTTCGGGTTCGGGAACAGAAAACGGCTCAGCATAGGTTTCCACGTGCGGCAGTTCAAAATACCGATCGATCCCCTGGGTAATGGGATGCGCGGGATCCACCACCCATACACGTTCCATATCCCCGTTTTCACGCCAACCGAGGCTGCACGGTGTGCCCATCAGGCGACGAAAAATCTTCGAATGATGGCCGCTGTGCAGCACGATCAACCCCATGCCGGCATGTACTGCCGCCGCTACGCGGTCCACCACCTCATCCGGCACTTCGTCGTGTGCCATATGTCCCCACCACAGCATCACGTCGGTGTCGTCCACCGCCTCTTGCGACAAACCGCAATCCGGATCATCCAACGTGGCGGTGCGAACGGTGATATCTTCCGCCGCCCCCAAAAAAGCAGCCAGCACACCGTGAATCCCATCGGGATACACGCGACGCACCTCTTCACTGGTTTTTTCATGACGCCCTTCGTTCCAAACCGTTACTTTAATCACAATTTCATTCTCCTTCACAATAACTCGAATGCTTCACGCACGTTTTTCACACCGATCAATTCAATATCCTCACGCAAAGTGACAGCCGCCACGTTCTGCTGCGGCATCAGCACACGGGTAAAGCCCAAGCGTGCCGCTTCCGCCACGCGTGCTTCGGCGTGAGAAACCGCGCGGATCTCACCGGCCAAGCCCACTTCACCGAACGCGACCACCCCTTCGGGCACGGGCTTGTCCTTCAGCCCCGAAACCAAGGCCAAAGCCACCGCCAGGTCGGCCGCCGGCTCTTCCAGCCGCAAGCCACCCACCACGTTAAGATAAGCATCCAGATTCTGAAAAAAATAGCCCGCCCGTTTTTCCAGTACTGCAAGCAGCAACGCCATGCGATTGTAGTCGAACCCCGTGGACATACGCCGCGGATTGCCGAAACCGCTGGGAGTAACCAAGCCCTGCACTTCAGCCAGCAGAGGGCGCGTCCCCTCTATCGTGCAGGAAACACAGGTGCCGCTAACCCCTTCGGGCCGCCCCGAAAGCAGCATTTTCGACGGGTTTTCCACCTGCGCCAAGCCGCGGTCACGCATTTCAAACACACCGATCTCATTGGTGGAACCGTAGCGATTTTTGGCACAGCGCAGAAGGCGGTAACTACTGTTGCGATCACCTTCAAAATACAGCACACAGTCTACAATATGCTCCATCACTTTCGGGCCGGCAATCGCTCCGTCTTTGTTCACATGGCCCACCACAAACACCGGCAAGTCCATCGCTTTGGCCGCACGCATAATGGCCGAGGTGCATTCGCGCACTTGTGTCACGCTGCCGGCCGAGGAGGCAACTTCCGCCAAATTCATGGTTTGTATGGAGTCAACGATCATCAGTTCGGGAGCTTCGGCTTGCATAGCCGCCAGCACGGTAGCAAGATCGGTCTCACACAAAAGCGAAAGGTTTTCGCTTGCCACTCCCAGGCGGTCGGCACGCAGTTTGATCTGTGCGGCCGATTCCTCGCCGGAAACGTACAGTATTTTGCGCGTTTGGCCGATATGCTCGCAAATCTGCAGCAACAAGGTGGATTTGCCGATACCCGGAACGCCGCCGATCCACATCAAGCCGCCTTTGACGATACCGCCGCCCAGCACGCGATCCAATTCGCGCATGCCGGTGGAAGTGCGCACCTCCCCGTGCGGATCGATCTCCTGCAACTTTTGTGCACGCACGCGACTAACCGACACGGCAGCCGCTGCCGTCTGCGCAGTGCGCAGCTCTTCCTGCATGGTGTTCCATTCACCGCAGGAGGGACAACGCCCACTCCAACGCGGCGCTTCGCACCCACATTCGCAGCAAACAAACACCGTTTTATTTTTCGGCGGCATGGCTCTCCCTCCTTTTCTAAAACACTATATCACAATTTTTTCACCATTACAAGCCGATTTTCGTATTTTGGCAAAAAGAAAGCACCCCACCCATCAGCGCAAACGCCATCTGCTTTTGGTAGGCCGTCTGCGCCAGTTTGGCACACTCGGTCGGGTTGGATAAAAAACCGCACTCCACCAACACCGCCGGCACCGTTGTGTTACTGAGCAAAAAAACGCTGTCGTCTGCCGTTTTTAACTCGCGCGTGTTGTCCGGCTGCAGCAACCCACACACCGCACCGCGCACCGCCGCGCCGAGCGCTTGACTTTGCGGATGACTCGGCGCACAAAACACCTGCGTGCCGTTGTATTTCGCTTCGGAAAAATGATTTTGGTGAATACTCACCACCAGTGTTGCTTCTTCATACATTGCCAAGCGGTTGTGCATGTCGCTGACCTTTTGCTCACGCAACGAATCTCCCTCGGTGTGAATTGAACGGTCGTCCTCGCGAGTCATGCCCGTCCTCACCCCCATCACCCGCAACAATGCCGCAAGGGTGCGAGACACCTCCAAATTCACCGCTTTTTCCGCCGTGCCGTCCACCCCCGTAGCGCCACCGTCCGCCCCGCCGTGCCCTGCATCCACCAACACGTACACCTCGCCTGCCGAAAGGGCTGCGGTATTCGCCTTTTCCACACGCGGCAAAACCGCACACAACACCGCCACGCAGCAAAACATTGCTGCCGCTGCACACCATTGCCGTTTTTTCATACACACCCCTCCGCCACACGGTATGCCGACAACAACCGAAATATACCGCCTTTTTATTCCTCTCTCGACAAATCCTGCTTTTTGTAGCGTCACATGCGCGATGACCGTTATGCCGCATACCCGGCTGCCCGGGCACGACGTAACACACATTCACCGCACCACGCTGTCTTCGCCCCGTTCAAACGGCGGATAAAAATGTAAAATCTGTGCTGTGCCACTTGACATTCGCACTACTTTTATTCATAATATACATATCAAATGAAAGGTCGTGACACTATGCCTTTGAACGGTTTTTCCCACGGCGATTTCCTGCAATCGCTGGATACGCGTTTTGAACAGTTTGCCTGCGAGGTGGTGCGTGAGCAAACCCCCTCCACGCTGACGGTCTTGTTCGGCACCGACGTGCATTACATCCGTTTTTACGACAATTATGCACCCGTGTATGAAAAGGTGCAGGAAATGGTGGAGTTTTCCCGCCGCGTCGGAGTGGATCTGTTGGCGCTGACAGGCGATTTGGTCGACGGTAACGCCCCCATTGAAACGCAGTTCCGCGATCTGTTTGATCTGACCTCCTTGATCAAACAGACGAAAGCGACTTCGGTCATTCTCTCACAAGGGAATCACGACGACTGCTCGTGGTTCGCGTACAAAGAGGCACTCGGTGCCGAAGGTATCATTTCGGATAACGAGTGGTATGGCGCGGTGGTGAACCCCATTCGCGCATCCTTCCCGATCACACTGGATGAAAACAACCGCGCCGGCGGCTATTACTACGTGGATTATCCCACCCAGAAGATCCGCGCCATCAACCTGCGTACCAGCGACAATCCGTTGGTACTTGAAGAAGACGGTAAACATCTGGTGCAAAAGTATTGCAGCCAGTGGGCTTTCGGTTTCCAAGAAAAGCAGTTGCAGTGGTTGGCACGTGCTTTGCAAGTGCCGGATGATTGGTCGGTGATGTTCCTTTCGCACACCTGCCCGTATATTGAAAAAGATATGCATAACCGCGACCTCTTCGCCGAAATCGTGCGCGCATTCCGTAACGGCGACAAGGGTGTAGCGGTGAGCGACGATGCTATGTATCCCGCCACCGTGTCCTACGATTTCACCGACCGCAAGGGCGACGTGCTGGCGTATTTATACGGCCATTATCATCACGACACCACCACGGTGGAAGACGGTGTCACCGCCGTGTGCACCAAGAGTTTGCTCGGGTTCGACCACGGGCAAGAGCATTTGTTTGTGGAGGTGCCGGGTGTCGGCACGATCGGCAAAGATATGTATAACAGTTGGGACTGCATGTTGATCGACAAAGCACGCCGCAAGTTGATTTCCAAACGATACGGTCTCCCCTCGCTCAACCGCGAAATTGATCTGTAAGGAGAAAACACATGGCAAGAGAACGCTACCTAATCGGTGTGGATACGCAAAAGCTGCAGGAAGAGCGCCAACCCGAACGCCCCTTAACCTTTTTTGAGAAGGTGGAAAAATTTTGGTATAATTATCAGTGGGCGGTGATCATCGTCGGTGTTATCGCCGCATTGGCGATCGCGGCAGCGATACTGGTTGGCTCGCGCGAAAAGGTGGATTACACCTTGGTGCTGGTAACCAAAGGAAACCTGGCACAAACCGCTTTGGATGAACTGGCAGACGAGTTGGAACTCTATGGCGAAGATATCGACAAAAACGGCGAGGTAAACGTACGCATCACCCCCATCGTTATGACCGACGACGGCGATTACGTGGAGCTTACCACCATCTTTTCCGGCGGCAGCGCCGTGATGTTTGCCATGGAGCCGAACTATTACGAATCGCAAATTGCCGCTTACGAAACCGACGGCGACTACTATTTTACCCCCTTGCGCGGCGATCACGCCGGTCTGGCAGAACACAAGCGGTACTGGAACTGGAACTGTTCATATTTCCAACAGAACTGCAGCGGTATCTTCCCGAAGGATATGTATTTCGGCGTGCGCGCACCAATCGGCACGGCAGCAAAACGGGAAAAAGAATCGGCCGCGTGTGTGAAATTACTGGAAACCTTTATCCAAAACAATCCGATGGAAGAGATCGACGAATAAAGCGAAACGGTGAGGCTGCACGGCGTCCCCGTTTTCGCGTTGACAAATCTTAAAAAATATGGTAAAATATCCATCCAAATTCGGTAAAAAGGAGGGCGTTGCGTTGGATGCTTTTTTGAAATTTGCAGAAGATTGGGATCTTTTAACGCAAGGGATCTGGTGCCTGCGCATCGCGGCGGCAGCCGTTTGTGGCTGCATCATCGGCTATGAACGCACACGCCGTTCCAAGGGCGCCGGCATCCGCACCCACATGATCATCGCTTTGAGTGCCGCATTGATGACCATCGTGTCGAAATACGGCTTTTTGGATATGGTTGGCTCCGGTCTGAATGCCGATGCCACTCGTATCGCCTCCAACATCGTCACCGGCATTCCGTTTCTCGGTGCCGGCGTAATCTTGGTACGTCAAAAGAAAGCCACCGTGCAGGGGCTCACCACTGCGGCCGGTATGTGGGCCACTTGCGGCATTGGCATGGCGCTCGGTGCCGGCCTGTATACCATCGGCGTGTTCGGCACCCTATTGCTGATGTTAATGCAGTTTTTGCTGCACCGCGTGCTCACCGGGCACGACAGCAGTTATATCGGCGAAGTCACAGTGGTGGCCGATTTGGATTTCGACGCGGAAGACGTACTGCACGCTACCTTTAAAGACTATGCACTCTCGGTGATGAAAAGCCGTGTACGCCGACGTGAAGACGGACGCTTCGAATACAGCATTTCTTTTAAAACCGAGATAGAGATCCCGGCCGGCATGTTGGCCGCCGCTTTGGCTGCTACTCCCGAGTTTGTGGCAATTGAAGTGTGAATAAAATCGTGCGTTAAGGGGGATAAGCGATGCTGCTGGTTTTGGATATGGGCAACACGAACATCACGGTTGGTGTGTTCGATGATGACCGCTTAGTGGTGGAATCGCGGCTGGCAACCGATTACCGCAAAATGGAAGATGAATACGCCATGGATATCATGGATATTTTACGCTTGTATCATCTGCATCGCGAGGATATTCACGGTGCTATTTTCAGTTCGGTCGTGCCTTCGCTGGATCGCGCACTGCGTCATGCTATTCGTAAGGTAACAGGTGTGCAACCGTTGCAAGTGGGTCCCGGTGTGAAAAGCGGCATGGATATTCGCATTGATAATCCCCGTCAGTTGGGCGCAGATCTGTTGGTAGGCGCGGTGGCCGCGCTGTCAAAGTACGGCGCACCCTGCCTGTTGTGGGATCTCGGCACCGCCACCAAAGTATCGGTGATCGATAAAAACGGTGCTTTCCGCGGCGGCGCCATTATGCCCGGCGTGCGCACCTCGCTGGATTCACTCAGTCAAGCGACCGCCCTACTCCCCACGGTGAGCATTGATACACCGTCTGCCGTTATCGGCACCAACACGGTGGATTGCATGGCTTCCGGCACCGTGTTCGGCACAGCGTGCATGATCGACGGCATGAGCGACCGCATTGAGGCCGAACTCGGCTACCCCATGCAGGTGGTTGCCACCGGCGGTCTTGCCGAGGAGATCGCGGCTCAGTGCCGCCGTCCCATTCCGTACGACTCCTCTCTCTTGCTGGACGGCTTACGGCTGATCTGGCTGAAAAATCAAAAATAAAGGCGATCACCCGTTCGGGGATCGACCGTTTTGAATATACATTCGTCTATCCACCATAACTGCGTGGCATCTCGCAAAGAGAGCGACAGCAAGGAGGTCATTTGTCATGACAACAAAAAAATCAAATATCCAAATCATTACTCTCGGCGCTATTCTGACCGCACTGGTGATCCTGCTGCAAATCATGGGGTCCTTTATTCGTTTCGGTCCGTTTTCGGTATCGCTGGTGCTGATTCCCATTGTGATCGGCGCCGCCATGTGCGGTCCGTACATCGGCGCTTGGCTCGGCTTCGTTTTCGGCCTTGCGGTGCTGCTGTCGGGTGATGCCGCTGCCTTCTTGGCAGTGAGTGTGGGCGGCACGGTGCTGACCGTGCTGATAAAGGGAACGCTGTGCGGCTTGCTTGCCGGTTTGACGTATCGCTTGGTTTCTAAATGGAACAGCTATGTCGGCGTATTTGCTGCCGCATTGGTGTGTCCTTTGGTAAACACAGGTGTATTCCTGCTCGGTTGCGTGCTGTTCTTCATGGATACGGTGGCCGTCTGGGCAGAGGGCATGGGGTTTGGCAGCAACGTCGCTGCGTACATGTTCCTCGGTTTGGCCGGCGGCAACTTCCTGTTTGAGCTTGCTGCCAATCTGTTGCTCTGCC
Source organism: Acutalibacteraceae bacterium (assembly GCA_045597045.1). Taxonomy (GTDB): domain Bacteria; phylum Bacillota; class Clostridia; order Oscillospirales; family Acutalibacteraceae; genus SIG588. The sequence goes on along the minus strand of JAZODN010000078.1, from coordinate 35,717 downwards.
CAACGGTAGTGAAGCTGCTGCGACTGGCACAAAAAACGAAATAACGAAAACGAGGGAGAAAATCGTTTGAATTTTCTCCCTCGTTTCTTTTTACGGTTTTATGCCAAGCACCACACGCGGAATGCCGCCGAGGTCGTTATAGATCTGCACCTCCTGCAATCCTGCCGCGCCAAACAGTGCCGCTACCAGCTTGGCTTGGCCGATGCCGACCTCCACCGCGCACAAACCGCCGTTGCACAGTTTGGGCACCCATTCCTTGGCAATCACGCGATAAAACAGCAACCCATCCGCTGCACCGTCCAACGCCATTCTCGGCTCGTGCTGCACCTCACGCATCAACTGCGGCAGATCGGCGGTGGGAATATAGGGGGGATTGGACACCACGGCGTGATACCCCCCCGAAAACCGTGGAGCATCACGCAGCACATCGGCTTGCACTGCTTGCACGTCATAACACGCATAGCGTGCAAGGTTGCTTTTCAGATACGGCAGCGCCGCATCCGAAAGTTCCACTGCGGTCACGCTCGTCGCCGTGCGGCACAAAGATGCCACACCGAGCCCCACGCAACCGCTACCGGCGCACAGATCCAGCACGCGCAACTGCGGCACGGCTTGGCGATCCAATCGGGCGGCAACGATCTCGCACAGTAACTCCGTGTCGGAACGAGGAATTAATACCCCTTCCCCCACTTTCAGTGTGAGCGTTAAGAAATCCCATTCACCTAAAATATATTGCAACGGATATCCGCCGGCGCGTCGCGCAGTCGCCGCACGCACCGCTGCGGTTGCCTCCTCGCTCAATTCGCGCGTGTCTGCCTGCGGCACACCGTGAACAGGCATCCCCCCCACGTCTTCCAGCAGGCAAACCGCGTCAAAAGACGGGCTGTCACAGCCCGCCTTTTTTAATTGTTCTTCAATTTCCCGGAACAGTGTTGCATACACCATAGCCATCACCAGTTATCCGCTTCGGGATCCTCGGGAATCACGGCACGCAGCGAAGCGATGGCACATTCAATCATATCGTCAGTCGGCTCTTTGGTGGTCAGGCGCTGCACCCACAGACCCGGCTTCGATATAAAGCGCGTAAACGCATTGTCGCGTCGCCCTGCCAGTTTGATCAACTCATACCCCACAGACACCACCACGGGAACGAGCAACAGTTTGACCGCTGCTCGCAGCAAGGTGTTATCGTAAATCGGCACACACAGCGACACTAAAACGCCCACGATCAGCGCCAACACCAAAAACGAGGTGCCGCACCGCGGATGAAAACGGCTTTGCTCACGCACGTTTTCCACCGTCAACGGCAACCCTTTCTCGTAACAGAAAATGGATTTGTGCTCGGCACCGTGATACATAAATACGCGGCGAATATCCTTCATCAGTGAAATCAGCGCCACGTAGCCCAAGAAAATGGCCAAGCGTATCACGCCTTCAAACACGCTTTGGAACCAGCGAAACTGCGGTTCACCCAGCGTGGGAAATATCCCTTTCAAAACGGTGTTATATAAGAAGATGGGCAACCACATAAACAGCACAACCGCGAGCCCCACACCGAGAATCACACTGAAGACCATCGCCACGGCAAACAGCACCTTTTCGCCGCCAGAAGGCGCTTTTTTCTCGCCTTCTGCCGCAAGCAGTTCTTCGGCTGTCGGTGCCGATTCGCTGTTCTTCTTGGCCTTTTTTGCTGCTTTTTTGGCTTCCTTTTCGGCGCGGCGGCGTGCCTCCTCCGCGCTTTCCTGCGCATCCAGACCACTCAGTTCCGCCGAGCGCATCAAGCACTTATATCCCACGGCCATAGACTCCACCATATTAACCACACCGCGAATCAGCGGCCACTTGGTAAAGGCAGGGCGATCTTTCCCTTTGGTGTGCCATTCCTCGCTCACGATCTCACCGGAGGTATGGCGAACCGCCATCGCCGTCTTTTCAGGACCGCGCATCATTACGCCTTCGATTAAAGCTTGTCCACCGATCGAAGTCTTTTTGACGGCACACGCCGTCTCTTTGTTTTGATTACTCATTCGGTACTCTCCTTCAAAAACTCCAGCGGTAACATCACCGAAACGGTGGTGCCCACCCCCTTGGTGCTGTCGATATCCAGCCAGCCACCGTGACGGCGCACGATCTCATCTGCCAACGCCAGACCGATACCTGAGCCGGGACGCGTCTTATCCGCTTTATAAAACTTACTTTTCACATTCGGCAAATCTTCCGGCGCAATACCGATGCCGTTGTCGCTGATCACCACCTGCACATAATTGTGCATAGCGGTGGCTTCAATACGCACACGCCCACCGGCATCGGAATACTTGATCGCGTTATCGATAATGTTGATAAACACCTGCTTTAAGCGATCCCGGTCTGCCGTGATGGGCGGCAGATCGGCCGATTCCACATATTGTAACGATACCCCGGCACGCCGCGCACGGTCGCGGAAAAGGAACACGGCTTCTTGCAATTCCGCCAACACGTCGACGCGGTCAAAATTCAGTTTCATGCGGCCTCCCTGCATGCGTGAGAAATCCAGCAGTTCTTCCACAATGCCTGAAAGCCGTTCCGCTTCGGCCGCAATGACCTCTAAACCCTTTTTCGTAAGTTCTTCCCCCACGTCGTCCTGTTGCAGGGTTTCGCTCCATCCTTTGATGGCCGTCAGCGGCGTGCGCAACTCGTGTGAAACCGAAGAAATAAAGTCATTCTTCACCTGTTCGGTAGCCGCAATTTCGCTTGCCATATAATTGATAGTATCGCACAGTTCGCCGATTTCATCGTTGTATTTCTTTTCAATACGCGAATCGTAATCGCCCAGCGCAATACGCCGTGCGGCAATGCCCAGTTCCGACACCGGAGTCACAATGGATCCGATAAAATACGAGCCGGACAAAATCACCAAAAACAGAATGACGGCACCGAACAGAATGACCACCAAACTGATATAGGTGATGTAACGGTCCACCAGCAGCAGCGAAACTACGTATCGCATACCGCCGGCCACCGTGCCGTCCTCGTGGTAGACGATACTGCACAGCGCCATAACCGGCTCGCCGTTTTCATTCTTTCCGCGCCACACGCCCACGCCGTCGTCGTTTTGCCGTGCAGTATCAAAATCCGCAAGCCTTTCACTGCGTACCGAAGAAAAGCCGCTGGAACTAACCCACACACGCGCATCTGCACCGACAATTTGCAGTTCCATGGTCTCTTTTTCGGTGAAACTTTCTACCAGTGCACCGGCATTTTCCTCGAAATCAAAGGAGGTCGTCAACATATACCGTTCCAACAGCACTGCTTGCGCACTGGCGCGCACGTGCAAGGTATTCTCCACCTCGCCGTACACATACGCGCGAAACGCAAAAAAGAAGGCGGTTTCGAACAACACCAAAATAATCGTGCACACGCCAAGACCGTTCACAAGCCAACGGCGCGTAATGCCGCGCCCCGACAAGGATTTCAGTGCCAAAAAACCACCTCCTGCAGAATGTTCTTCTCTTGCATCAGGCCATCCACTTGTAGCCCAAACCCCACACCGTTACGATGTGGCGCGGATTGGATGCATCCGCTTCAATCTTCATGCGCAAACGGCGAATGTTCACATCCACGATCTTTTCCTCGCCAAAATAGTCCTCTCCCCACACGTGAGTAAGAATATCATTACGGGAGAGTGCCTTCGTCGGGTTGGTGAAAAAGTATTCCATAATCTGGAATTCCACCTGCGTCAGTTCCAACGGCACCCCTTTGTGCTTCAAGGTGCGTGCACGCAGATCCAGCACAAAGTCGCCCGAAACCAACTCCTGCAAATAGATCTCTTCTTCTTTCTTGGTGCTGGCTACACGACGATATAACGCTTCTACCCGTGCCACCAATTCCGCCGGGCTGAAAGGTTTGGTGATATAATCGTCGGCACCGGTGTTGAAGCCGTTGATCTTATCCGTCTCCTGGGTGCGTGCCGTCAGCATAATGATACCCATGGTGGGGCTTTTTCGCCGCAGTTCCCGGCAAACCGTAAAGCCGTCGATTCCCGGCAACATCACATCAAGCAGTGCCATATCCAAGGGTTCCGTTTGCGAGGCAAACAGTTCCAACGCCGTTTCGCCGCTGGCAGCCTCCACCACATCGTAGCCGTGTCGTTTGAGGTTGATGATGACGAATTCACGAATCGCACTTTCGTCTTCGCATACCAAAATCCGTTTCATAAGCCCTCCCAAAAAGCCTTAAAAGGCTGTCAGCATATATTGCAGTGCTTCTTCGTTGATCGCATAGGCGTTCGCTTTGTCATACCACACGTAATATGTCGCGTAGTTACTCTTGAGCAGACGTGAAAAAGCAAACACGCCGTCGTCATCGGGCGGTGTCTGGCCGTTCGGCACCGCACGCACCGCAAACACCAGTGACCCTTTGTGTTCTGCGTCACCCAAAGCACGCACCCACAACGTGCGATCTTCGGCGGAATAGTCGGTGGTAAACCGCGCACCGAAGTCCTCTTCGGTCAAAAGATAGTATTTATCGTTATCGTTATACACACAAGAAAACTTTTTCACCGCTTCGCCGCGTGCCGCATCCCAATTCCAGAACTCGGTAAGCAAGCAGGTCGCGGTGCGTGTGTGGCTCTCTGTTTCTTCTTCATGTCCCACCAACGGATAGCAACGCGGCCATTCCAAACTGCCGTCGCCGTCTACGTCGGCTGCAGGGATCGTGACCGGACGCACCGTCTGGCGGTTACCGCCGTCGGTCTCGCTGTAAAACGGTGCAAGCAACTGCCCGTTTTCCCAATACACCAGTTGTGTCACACGCACGTCGCCGCTTTTTTCACAATCCATAAACACGCCTTTGCGGCCATCGGAAAAAGTGACCACCTGCGGCATCTTTACCCCTTGCACATAATCGTCCACCGTACAGCGGCCGACTTCTTCCACCGCCTCTGCCGACATAGACCACAGCGAAGCGGCAAGCGTTTGCGAATCGGCATGCCACAGCAAGCAGTCATCGTGACCGTCACCTGTCAGATCCACCACCGTCACCGAAGAGGTGGTGGCAGTAAATCGCTCGGTAATGCGATTGGCGGCCAAGTCATATACCGCCAACTGATACGTGCGGTCACTGAACATATCCCAACACACGATCAGCTCACTGATACCGTCGCCGTTCATATCACCCAACGTGACGTAGTGGATATCGGCAAACAGCACCGACAGATCGTATACCGAACTCCATTCGTCCCCGTTTTGACGAAGCAGATTGATATGCGATCGGTCACTTTCGGTATCGTAAAAAGCGACCGCTTCGCTGATACCGTCGCTGTCCAGATCTTTCAACAAAAACGCCGACCGATATTCACCGCTGCGCGGATATTTCAAGGTGTAGTTCACGCGTTTGTCATTCGCGGTGATGTAAGCGCTGAGCGCCTCTTCTGCCGCCCCCTGTTCCCCCATCGCTTTGGGTGGACGCAACTGCGAGGCAATATCTCCGCCGAGGGAGGCGCACCCCGAGAAAAGGCACAGCATTACCGCCATCAAACCTGCAAGCCATCTGTTTTGTTTCATCAAGGTCACCTCCCAAAACTCGAAAAAGAGGCCTGCGCCTCCTTTTCGTTTTGATCAAATTATCCTGCCGCAGGCGGTGCTGTCGGCTGTTCAATCGACATATACACCGTATAACCGGAACTGCCGTAATAAATCCACGCTTCGTCGGTGCCGAGCACGGGGCGAATAGAATAGGTGCCCAAACTGCTGTCGTTCATATCCACCGTTGCAGAGAAATCCTCGGCATTCAAGGCTTCCACCACCGGTTTTTTACCGAACACCGTCAAGCGTATTTCGTTCGTGAGCATACGTACTGTCTTATCCGCAGGAACATTCAAGAATTTGATCGGCGTGTTGGTCATATCGGTACCGATATGCCATGTGAAGTTGCGTCGGGCATATCCTGTCCAATCGAACTTTTTCCCCACGTTCAGCAAGGTGGTACCGTCTTCTCGCACCGTCACATGTTTGTCGCTGCCGATCACTGTCAGCCCGACCGGCAGATTCAACAAATCCGAAACCGCCTTTTCAGCCGTGGAAAGCAAGTCGAAATCCACCGCCTTCAACTGGCCGATCTTTTCAGCGTACTCGTTCAACAGTTCCTGCTCACCTTCGATGATCACCGAAGGCGGATCCAGTGTGATGATATTTTGGATATCAATGCCGTTCGGTGCATTCAGCACCTCATAGGCAAACGGGATCTCACGGCGTTCTTTCACCGTAACCTCTACGTTCAGTGCCGTAATATCCATCAGTGCGGCATTCGCGTTCAGCGCCGGATCTTCGGCATACCGCAGGAATTTGCAGTATTGCAGTTCCAACTCTGTTCCATCGGCATCCATGGCGATCACGTCACCTTCAAAGGTGTGCTTGGCCGAAAGGGCTGCCTCGGTATCCACCAGTGCCGCCAAACGGTCGATGCGCGAAATCTCGCTGCGCGGCCCCTGCACGATTAGCACGCCGCCCGGCAGATCGGCATCTTCCACCGCCACTTTGTGAATATCACGCTCATCGCCTTCGGCAGAGACCAGGGGTGCCGCTGCATAAACACTGCCGCTTTCCACCGTGAACTCCTGCGCATCCACCCACTCATCGCAAAACAGAGTGGTAAACGACGGCGAGGTGGAAAGAATGGAATACCCGCCTTTTTGACTGTTGCGGCTGGCCACCACATTCACACGGCAGTTGCCCGCATTTTGAATATCCGCCGTGTTCAACTGCACGCGAATATCCTCCTGTGTCAGTTGCAGAATATCTGTCCACGCACCTTCCACCACCACGTCCACGGTGATGTCTTTTTCTTCGATCACCTGCAGCGAGCCGTTGCTGACACCGGCGGTATGCAGCGTGCAGGTGATGGTGCGCGTGGAAATGTTCGATGAACCTGAAATCACAAAATACCACACGGTAATGGCCAACAGCAGTGAGCAGACCATCATTAAACGATCGTTACGTAAAAAACGGCTAAAGGAGATACGTTTCATTTTACTTCCCTCCCCGACGCTTGGCAAAACGGTTCTTCTTTGCACGCGGCTCGTCCTTTTGCAAGGCGGCAAACATCGCACTTTCCAGTTCAGACTTCAATTCTTCCGGTGTGAAATCGCGGCGCAACACACCGCCCTGCGCGACCGAAATGGTACCGGTCTCTTCCGAAACCACCACAACCACCGCATCGGAATTTTCACTCATACCCACGGCTGCGCGATGGCGCGTGCCCATGCTGGTTCCGATCTGCAGATCGGTCAACGGCAAGATACAGCCTGCCGCACAAACGCGGCCTTCACGCAGGATCACCGCGCCATCGTGCAACGGGGTGTTTTTAAAAAAGATATTACCGAGCAGTTCAGGCGAAGGCTGTGCTTCAAGCAAAGTGCCCGAAGTGACGATGTCGCCCAGTTTAGTCTGACGTTCGAACACGATCAAAGCGCCGGTACGCTGCTCTTGCAGCACCGCCACCGCCTTCACCGTAGCGGAAATCGCGTTTTTCCACGCTTTGGTCATCGCTTCACGATTCTCACCAAAGGCGCGCAGAAAGCCGAACCGTGAACTGCCTGCCTGTTCCAATGCACGGCGGATCTCCTGCTGGAAGATGACCACTACCAAGATCAACGCGTTATCGAACAAAATACTGAGCAAATATTGCAACGTTTTCAACTGGAACAAGGTGGCAGCGCCGTAGGCAACGACCAGCAACAAAATCCCCTTGAACAACTGCTCCGCGCGCGAATCGCGAATCAGGCGAATCAGTGCAAAGACCACCAGCGCCACCAACAGGATATCGGCCACACTGGTAAGAATATTCACGGAACTGAGTAGCGTATACACACTCATCCACAGTTCCGTAAAAAAGGTTTTAATTGCTGTCATATCCTTACGCATCCCTTTTCGTCAGTTTATTTGGAAACACTCACAAAAGCATATACTATACCTAATTATCATTTTACCACAAATTCTTGCTATTGCAATCCCCTTTTTATGATATTTTGTAAATAATCTGCAAAACTTTGTGCCATTCCTCGTCGGTTGTGTGACGTGAAGGCGCCAGGCGCACCGTGCCGCCCGGCAGGGTGCCCATGTGACGGTGTGCCGCCGGGGCACAATGCAACCCTGCACGCACCGCCACACCCTCACTGTCCAGCAGCATGGCCGTTTCCTCGGACTGTTTACCCTCAAGGTTAAACGAAAACAGCGGTACCGATTGCCCGACCGCCGGCCGCGCAGTATACAACTGCGCGCCCGGTAAGCGACGAACACCGTCGTATAAACGGGCACATTTGGCCGTTTCTTCGCGGTAAGCGGCCAACATATCGCTTTGAGCGACCCACTCCAGCGCCGCCGACAAACCGCAAATTCCCACGGTATTCAAGGTGCCGCTTTCCAGGCGCTCAGGCAGTTCGCGCGGCATGTGCGGTTGCAGCGATTCGCTGCCGCTGCCGCCCTCCAGCAGCGGATACGGGGTGTACCGTTCGCCGCAAAGCAACATTCCCGTACCGGCGGGACCGCCCAACCCCTTGTGGCCCGGTATACACAAAAGATCGATCTGCATCTCCTTCATATGCAGCGGCAGCACACCGGCCGTTTGTGCCGCATCAACCAAAAAAAGCAACCCGTATTCCTGCGCTAACGCACCCAACGCCGCAATCGGCAACAGGTTACCAAACACATTAGAGGCGTGCAAACACGCAATCGCCACGGTATCGCGCGTGATTTGGCGGCGAAAATTTTCAACCGTCTCATCGGCAGTGGCACCCACACGTGCCACCGAAAACGCCGGGTAGCGTGTTCCTGCAGCCAGTAACGGCCGCATCATGGAATTATGCTCCATATCCGAAACAATCACGCGCCCATGACGCACCAAGCTTTTCAGCGCCACGTTCAACGCCATGGTGCAGTTGGCAGTGAACACCACGCGTGACGGCGCCGACAGCCCAAACAGTGCGGCCGCACGCTCACGGCAGCGATATATCGCCTCGGCAGTGCGCAAGCTCATTTGATGGCCGCCGCGCCCTGCGTTACCGCCGTACTCCTGCAGTGCCTGCCGCATGGCGTCCTCCACGGGCGGCGCCTTGGGATAAGCGGTTGCGGCGTTATCAAAATATATCACGGCAGAGGGCGAACACGGATCCCTGCCGCGTGGAGAATCCGCCGGGCACGCTCCTCTTCGCCGCGCAGTGTCAAGGTATAGCCGCACCCGTTTTGGTCATCTGCCGGCACACGCCCCACCGTGGCAGAAATGCCGTTTTGCCGCAATAACGTTTGACCGCGCATGGCGTTAGTGACCGAGCCGACCGCCAGTGTAACCGTATGACGGGGATTATTCACTCCTTTCACCTTCTTTCCCTCATACACTAAAAAGAGACGTCTGTTCCACTATATGCCCCAAACAAAAAAGCGGTGCGCTGTCACAGCGCACCGCTTTCGGCGTTAAAAAGAATTGATTTTTCCGACAACCAACTGAAGAATCAAGCGTGCATCGGTGGAATCCACCTTGCCGTCGCAGTTCACGTCTGCCGCCCGAACATCCAATTTATCGGCACCGATCTTTCGCACCACATATTGCAGCACCATGCGTGCATCGGTGGAGGTGATTTTTTCATCACCATCTACATTACCCAATGTTTGGCCGTTGCCGCCTGCCGTTTTGTCGGTAACCGACACGGTAAAGGTTGCGGTTTTGCCGGCATACCGCACCGTAAGCGCTTGCTCACCCGTCACGGTAGTTTTAAACCCTTCCACCACAAACCCGGAAGAAAGCGATTCTACCGTTTTGTTGCTATATTGCACCCGTATGCGCAAGCCTGATGTGTCAAGTTCATCACCTTTACGGTATTCGCACTTTTGAGGCAACTGTTCGATCGAAATACCGGTGACATTCTTGGTGCTGTATGGCACCCGTTCCTGCCGCCAACGTTTGGTAACCGCATCGTATGCGGGTGTATCGGTTACCTCATAGTACAGAACGCCTGCCTCTACCTTCATGCCATAGATGTTGTGATAGGGGCGATTGGTAAACTTAGGCGAATGAAAGCGCTTGGTTTCACCCGTTATGGGATCGTAGCGGTACACCGCTTTGGAAAGGGTGTAGTAAAGATACCGTTCATCTGCACTGAGACGTGCATAGTTGCTGGGATAATACTGGTTGGCCGACACCCACCAGGTATCGTTTACGTCTGCAACGGTGTAAAGTTTGTTTCCTTCCCAGCATCCGAGCGTACCCTTGGCGTTATCAATATAATACATCCGACCGCCCAGGTACTGGAACGCCGTGTTCGATGTCTGCCACGGCCAATTACTCGTTTCGTATTTCGTGTCGGTGGGAGTCGTATCGTAATCGGTGGCTTGATGACCGCCCACGTATAAGGCGTTGCTGGAAATCAGGAAGTTTTTGTGGTTCACACGGCCGGTAACGTCCCACGTGGGATCGTCCTCGGTCACATCCACGTGATACCACTTGCCGTCAATCTTCACGATATTCCACGCATGGTGCAGCTGATTGGAACGGCAGATGTAGCTTTCGATACCCACACGCTGCAACAAATACATATACGCTTCCGCATAGCCGTCGCACACCGCCGAACGGTCGCACAACGCGCCGTACATGGTGTGGTCGATGTGCGGTGCATTCCCTAAAAGCGTAGCAGCCTTATCGTATTCCACCCACACCGCCAAACGATCGTGCAGCAACAACGCCTTGCGCGCTTGCGAAAGGTCGCTGCTCACCAGATCCTGCGTCATCTGCTCCACAACCGCTTCGCACTCGCTCATCATCTTTCGATAAGCGGTGGCTTGGTAGAGATAATTCGGGAAACCGATGCGCGTGAGCACACTCCCCTTGTGCGGATTGCTATAAAACATCCAGCTGTTGGCTTGAAATACTTCGGGCATGGTGTTCTTAATCAACTCCGAGAGACAATCGTTCACCTTGGCATTGTAAATAATGCCGTATTTTTCCACGTTGCATTCGCTTTCGAAAGCAAGAAGCGCACGCAATATATCCTCTCGGAGTGCCAGCACCTGCGCCGCCGGTATCTTCAAAACGGAGGCAGCTTGAACGATCGGCGGCCAAGAGGCGCTGACACGCATACCGGAAGAGGCCTTCTCCCCCGCTGCCACCACATTCACCGTCGGAAACGCCGTAAGCAACATCACACACAGTAGCACCATCGCCACCAGTCGTCGTAAGCGTTTGTTCATCTTCTCACCTCTTCTTTTATCCATCCTTACGCGACAACAGCGCCGCAAAAGCTTTATGCGCTTGATACACGTCCAGTTTGGAAACTACTTCAAACGGCGCGTGCATCGACAGCACCGGCACACCGAGGTCCACCGTTTCCACATCCAAATTGGCAATAAACTTTGCCACGGTACCGCCGCCGCCCTGATCCACACGGCCCAGCTCACCAATCTGCCAGCAGACGTCGTTTTCATCCATAATGCGACGGAAACGCCCCATCAACTCAGCCGAAGCATCCGAAGTGCCGCCCTTACCGCGCGAGCCGGTGTATTTGGTCAGCACCGCACCGTAGTTCAAACGCGCCGCGTTGCGCGCCTCCATCACGCCGGCATAAATGGGATCAATGGCGGCGTTCACGTCAGCCGAGAGACACATGGAGCGACTCAGCACATGGCGCGGCTCTTCACCGAACATCGCAGCGAGATCCGCAATAAAGTAACGGAAGAATTCCGAAGCCGTGCCCGTGTTGCCGTCCGAACCGGTCTCTTCTTTATCTGCGAGCAGCGTCACCGCCGTGAACTCCGGAACATCGAGAGAGAAAAGCGCCGTCAGCGCCGGATAGGCACACACGCGGTCATCATGGCCGTAACCACCGATCATGCTGCGGTCGAAGCCCACGTCACGCACGGGGATAGCCGGCACTGCTTCCAGTTCGGCCGAAAGGAAATCCGCTTCGATAATGCCGTATTTGTCGTTCAAAATCTTCAAAAGATTCAGTTTGATCGCCTCGGCCACCGTATCGTCGCTGCGGAAGGGACGGGAGCCGATCAGAATGTTCAAATCCTCGCCGCGCACCACATCGTGTGCCGGGCGCCCCATCTGCTCACCGGCCAAGTGGGGCAGCAGATCGGTAATGCAGAACACGGGATCTTCCGGCGCATCGCCGATCGCGACCTTCACGCTCTCGCCGTTCTTCTTAATGATCACGCCGTGCAGTGACAGCGGAATGGCTGTCCACTGATATTTCTTGATACCGCCGTAATAATGGGTGTCGAGATAGCCGAAGCCGTTATCCTCATACAGCGGATTGGGTTTCATATCCAGGCGCGGCGAGTCGATGTGTGCCGCCGCGATGGACACGCCGTCGGCGATCGGACGAGAGCCGATCACCGCAAGCAGCAACGCCTTGCCGCGGTTGTTGTAATACACCTTGTCGCCTGCCTTCAGCTTGGCGTGACGATCAAACGGCTTAAAGCCGCGCTCCTCTGCCATGGCCACGGCATTTTCCACTGCTTCACGTTCGGTTTTCGATGCATTCAAATACACTGCATAGCCTTCACAGTATGCATCTGCCGTAGCGATCTCCTCCACGCTCATACGTTCCGCTGCCGATTTCGGGGTATAGAACAACTGCTCGCGCAATTCTTCTGCTGCTGTTTTCTTGTCCGCCATAGTATCGCTTCCTTTCATTCACCGTTCTTGAAATAGAGAATTTGATATATTTTCTGTGCTACTCGCACTTTTCTGACGTAGTTTCTGGTTTCCGAAAACGGAATAGTGTGCAGGGTTTTGCCGTCGGCGGAATAGGCCGTATCGGAAAGCCAGGTTTGCACGTGTCCCATCCCTGCATTGTATGCTGCCAGCACTGTTTCCTGTTCGCTGAACTGTTCGCTCAACAGATGCAGCACGCAAGTGCCGATTTCGATGTTAAACGCAGGCTCGGTGAGCATTGTCACGTCGGGTGTGCCGCTGACACCGCTGCGCATCAATGCCCATTCCATGGTCGGTGCAGTCACCTGCATCAAACCGATGGCATCGGCGGTGGAACGGGCCTTGGGATCAAAACCGCTTTCGGTATGGATCACTGCTGTAATCAACGAGGGGGCGATCCCGTATTTCTTCGATGCCGATCGGATCATTCCGTCGTATGCCGCAGGATACGGGTACAGCGAACGTAGCAACACCGCCGCACCAAGCATCAGCAGCACACCGCACGCCAACAGCACCGCCGCATATCGACACAAGCGCCGTTTTGCTTTATTCGTCATAGGGACCCTCCTGCAGGCGTGCGATCCATGCCCGAACCGTTTTCCGAAATGCATCAAGGTCACCGTTGTTATGCAGCACTTCGTCGGCCCGTTCGGTGTAATACGCCTCGTTCGGCTGTGCTTGCATGCGCAATTCGGCCTGCACTGCCGAAATACCGTCACGCGCGCAGATACGCGCCAATCGAACCTCACGGGGAGCGATCACTGCCACCGTGCAATCACACATGCGGTCCATCCCACTTTCGAACAGCAACGGCGCATCTACCGCGGCGACAGTAACCCCGGCCTTCCACAAGGCAGAAAACCGTTCCTCTGCCAGGCGGAAGATGTGCGGATGAGTGATGCCGTTCAACCGTGCCGTGGACTCAGCCGAAGAGAACGCCGCCGCAGCCAGCGCCGCACGGTTGAGGGTGCCGTCGGCGTTCAGCACGTCGGGCGAAAACGCCAACGCCAATTCCGCCAAACATGGATGCCCCGGCACGGTCACCTCGCGCGCCAACACATCGGCATCCACCACGGGAATGCCGGCGGCCGAAAGCATCCGTGCCGCCTCGCTTTTGCCTGCGCCTGTCGGCCCCGTCAAACCGATAATACGGCCGCTTTTTTTATTCGTCAAGCGCGATCACCTCAAATTCCGCCGCACGCAGCATGCGGTTATACACCGCCAAGCCGATGCCGTCGGACGACGGGCACGCGGCATACACCTGCTTCACGTCGGGACAATCATCCCACCCACGCAGCACATCGAACACGCGGCGCGCCTGCGCAGCGGCATCGGCACGTGCACCGTAGGTGCGATACGGCACGCGCAGTGCCGTTTCCTCTCCGTCGAAACACATGGCCGCCACGCCAACATCGGCACGGGCATTCACGAACGCCGCAAACGCTTCGGCCGTGCCGCGTACCAACGTCACTTTGGCACGTGGTGCGTAATGTTTGTATTTCATGCCGGGTGAGGCCGCCACCGCCCCTGCTTGCAGCATAGCGGTCACGGCAGGATCCACCAAAACATCCCCCACCGCTTCACGCAGCATCTCCACCGTGACACCGCCGGGACGCAGCACACGTGGGATTCCGTGTGTCATATCCACCACCGTGGATTCCACTCCCACGCCGCTGGCACCGCCATCCAAAACAGCAGCCACGCGGCCGTTCATATCTGCCGCAACGTGCGCCGCCGTGGTAGGGCTTGGACTCCCCGACCGATTCGCAGAGGGTGCCGCCAACGGACAGCCTGCCGCTTCAATAATGGCACGCGCCACCGGATGCGCCGGCAAGCGCACCGCCACCGTATCCAGCCCGCCGCTTACCACCGAAGGCACGCAAGCGGCTTTTTTGAAGATCATGGTAAGTGGACCGGGCCACCACCGAGCAGCCAATCGTTCGGCCGCTGCAGGCACCGTTTCCACAAGGGCATCCAACTGCTCACGTGCCGCAATGTGCACGATCAGAGGGTTGTCGGCCGGCCGGCCTTTGGCTTCGAATATTCGTGCGACCGCCGATGTGTTCAGCGCATCTGCCGCCAGACCGTATACCGTTTCGGTGGGAATCCCCACCACCTGGCCGCGGCGAAGCCATTCACCGGCACGGGCAATCCCTTCAGCCGTGGCAGTCAAAAATTCCGTTTGCATAAAATCTCTTACTCTCCGTTTTCAAGCTGACGGGCACGATCGGCCGTGGCAAGCGCATCGATCACCTCGTCCAGTTCCCCATCTAACACCGCATCCAATTTATACAAAGTCAGCCCGATGCGGTGATCGGTCACACGCCCTTGAGGGAAATTATAGGTGCGAATACGTTCGCTGCGATCCCCCGTTCCCACCTGCAGGCGGCGATTTTGGGCAATGGCCGATTCCTGCTCGGCACATTTTTGCTCATACAGCCGTGCGCGCAAAACACGCATGGCCTTTTCCTTGTTTTTAAACTGACTGCGCTCATCCTGACATTCCACCACCGTGCCTGTGGGCAGATGGGTAATGCGAATGGCCGATTCGGTCTTGTTAATGTGCTGGCCGCCGGCCCCCGACGAACGGAAGGTATCAATGGAAAGGTCCTTCGGATCGATGACCAACTCCACCTCTTCCGCTTCGGGCAACACGGCCACCGTGACGGTGGAGGTGTGAATGCGGCCGCCCGATTCGGTTTCAGGTACACGTTGCACGCGATGCACGCCGCTTTCAAACTTCAAGCGGCTGTATGCCCCTTGCCCGTTCACCACGAAACTAATCTCCTTCACGCCGCCGAGTTCGGTTTCGTTACAACCTGCCACCTCTACCGTGAATCCACGGGAAGCGGCATACATGCTATACATACGGTAAAGCGAATGCGCAAACAACGCCGATTCCTCACCGCCGGCACCGGCGCGAATCTCCACGATCACGTTGCGGCTGTCATTTGGATCCTGCGGTAACAGCAGTATCTTCAGCTCTTCCGCCGTCTGCTGTGCCAAGGCGCGGCTTTCTTGCAATTCCGCCTGCGCCAACTCGCGCAAGTCGGCATCGTCCAACAGCAGGCGCGCTTCCTCCTCCCGTTGCACCGCACATTGCCACACACGGTAGGCGTTCACCAGCGGTTCCAAACGGGTACGCTCCTGCATCAGGGTGCGATACTGTTCCACATCGGCGATCACCGAAGGATCGCACAAGCGCTGTTCGGTTTCCATAAACCGTTTTTCTACGTCGCGTAACTGTTCAAACATACTGTGTTTTACACCAACTGTCCGTCGCGCCAGATCTTTTTGATATGGCGTTCTGTCTTAATGCGCGGCAACAGCATCTCGCGTCCGCAACCTTCACACTTCAAACGAAAATCCATGCCGATGCGGAGCACGGCAAACCGATGCGATCCGCACGGGTGTGGCTTCTTCATCTCCAACACATCTCCTACTTGCACATCCATCGGTTTTCCCTCCTCACTATTTCGGCAGTATATATTATAACATTATATCGCGCGTTTCGCAAGAGGTATTTCCTCTTTCTTTTCATGGTTTTGTCGCAGATTGTCAACTAAGCATAAATTTACCGGAAAACTGTTGCATTTTCCGCTTCCTTGTGATACAATGTAGTAGAATTTGTGAGGTTAGGAGTGTTCTGTTATGCGCGCAGACGGCAAACGGCTCAAACATTGCGACCCTATGTATACCGTTGCAGGGCACATCATGCGCCAACGCAACGATGCCTTGAATATGATCACCATCAACATTCCCTGCGAACCGATGCAGCAGTACATCAACGCCGCACGTAAGGAAGGGCGGCACATCAGCCACATGGCGCTGATCATCGCCGCCTATCTCCGCACCATGGCCAAATTCCCGTTTTTAAACCGCTTTATGGTCAACTGCAAAGCCTACGCCCGTAACGAGATTAAGATCGGCATGGTTGTTTTGAAAAGCGGCCGGGATGACGGCACCATGTCCAAAATCGCACTGGAGATCACCGACACCATCGACGATGTCAACCGCAAGATCAATGAATACGTGGAGTTCAACCGTACTACCGAGGAGAACAACGCCACCGAAAAACTGATCAGCACACTGCTTGGCATCCCGGGACTGCTGCGCATCGGCGTGCCGATTTTGATGTGGCTGGATAAGCACGGGCTGCTGCCAAAGGCGATTATTGATGCCAGCCCCTTTCACGCCAGTTTAGGCATCACCAATTTGGCCAGCATCAAGACCAACCACATTTATCATCATTGCTACAACTTCGGCACCACCAGCGTGTTTATGGCAATGGGCAACACCCGGGAGATACCGCGCCGCCGCCACGGTGAGATCGTGTTTGAAAAATGCATGCCGATCGGCGTGGTGATGGACGAACGTATTTGCTCGGGCCATGATTTTGCCTTGGCCTTCCGCTATCTCAGCAAACTGCTGGACGATCCGACCAAGCTTGAGCAACCGCCCGAAGAGGTCGTTGTGGACCCTGCACTCTAAGAAAAAACGGAGAAATCAGACGATTTCTCCGTTTTGTTTTTTCATTTACGACGACGCTTCGGTTTGCGGCCGGTGGCCGAATAGACCAAGCGCTCGCGCACCGAAAAATCCTTGTAGCCCAAAAGATAACCGAGTCCGGTGACGATCGGCAAGGCAGCCAACACAGGCAGCATAGCGGCAACGCCGCCCCACGACACCGCTGCAGGATCCACCACACCACCGGGCACGATACTATCAAAATACGGCAGAAAACACATGTTAAACCAGCGATACCATTTGACAAATCCATTCATAGTGCCGCCGACTTTGCCAACCGCAAGCAGCACCCACATGACCACCGCCGGAACAGAGGCCAGCGCCCCCACCTGCACACCGCGCAGCCGATTTTCCACCAGGTGACCGAACTGCACCTGATTGCGGTCACGGTCGCCCATATACCAGAGGGTGGAATACGGGAACGCTAAGAACAATATCGCCATTAAAATCTGTGCCACCCCATCCGAAATCGCTTTCATCGCCGGATCCACCGCCGTACGGATATTTTCCTTATAACTCTGCGTAATAGGGTACTGATCCAGCTCTTCGGTCGCAACCGGAATCTCGGTGCCGTCATCCGTCAAGATATACGCCTTTGTGTACCCCTCTGTATCCGCTGTGGCGTTATACGTTTCCACCACGATGGTGCGACCGTCTTCCAGCACACCGCCCACGCGCTGCCCAAGCACCTGCGTGCTGCCGATGGAAAGCGCCATGGTGATCGACATGTGCAAAAAGAAGCACAGCACCGCCGCAAGCAAACTGTATAAAAAGATTTTGACTGCCATACCAACCGTTGTCGTGGGATTTTTCATACTCTCGCCGTCCTCTCCCCTGCATTTTAACACAGATTCCTGCATTTGACAATTCCGAACACGGCTTTTCTTACAGAAAATTTACAACTGCCGAAACCCGTTGCAAAGTTCTTTGGGATATTCGCAATTTTCCTCTTGATTTTTAATGTGGTTTGTGTTAGACTAATGTTCACACAATTGAATATGCGGCTGTAGTTCATCGGTAGAATAGAAGCTTCCCAAGCTTCGGAGGTGGGTTCGACTCCCATCAGCCGCTCCAATAGCGAAAGCGCTCTGAGGCACCCTCCGTAAGGAAGGTGCCTCAGTTATATTCGCCCGACGGCGCGTGATATTGCTTCGCGGTGACATATGCTACACAGTGCCCTTCGGACAGTTTCAAGGGTGAATATACCGTCACTGAAACCACAAAGTTTCAATATCACTTCATCTGCCGAAACAATATATTCTCTATTTTTGGCCAAGTATTTACCTTTCTCAAAGTATGTAACCTACTATGACACTTTCCGATTTGAAAGTGTCATTTTTTATGAAAAAATTATTGAAAATACTTGATAAGACTAAAACTCTGTAGTAAAATATACATGCCAAACAAATTACATATTTCCGTAGGAGGATTATATTTTTTGCAGGGGTATTTTATACCCTTTTATGCACACAATAGTTTTATGAATTTGGTAAAAACGCAGATTCCTGCAAGCTATTGTGCATGGTAAATCCTCACTACTTGTAATTTGTTTGGCGACAATTGGAGTTTGCGTTTTTCAGTGCGTTAACTTCGGTTGGCGCACTTTTTTATTTATACGAGAAAAGAGGTAATTATCAATGGCAAAGTTTTGCATTCATTGCGGTAATGAAGTACATGAACATGCAGTCATTTGTGTTAAGTGTGGTTGTGCTATTCCCAGAACTCAAACATTTACGGGCGATCAGTCTACCCCATTTTCACAGGCCACACAGATTTCGTCAAATCCGAATATTGTTAACACAATTTCTCAAAGGATGCAAACAAACGGAATTATTTGGATTGTAATCGGCGCCATTCAAATAATTCTCGGCATATCAGCAAATTGGGTTATGTTGATTGTTGGTCTATTGAATTTAAAAACCTCTATTCAAGAGATTAAATACAGCAAATCATTTCCTTTAAACCCGGTCGGAATAGTTAACAAAGTGAAACCCTTAACGGGTCCGATTATCACTCTCATATATAATCTTGTCATCGGTGGTATTATCGGTGTTGTCGGCTCTCTTTATTATTTCGTGGCAGTTCGTGGTTATGTGTTAGAAAATGAGCAAGCTTTTTTAGAAATAGAAAACTTGCAAAATAATAATGCAAAATAATAATTTCTAAAGAGAGGCCAAAGGTACTGTTGAGTTTGTAGAAAATTTTTTCAGGCAACGGGGTTGTTGGTTCTGTTGGCGTGGGTTTGAGAACGAAATGTAACTTTATGCACTCAAACAAAAATAGAGTACAGAAAATCGTTGAAACGAAACTCTGTGCTCTATTTTTTGTCAATTAAAGCGTAGATTTTAAGGTCGTTATAACTTCCTTACAAAGCGCTCTTTTGGAAGCGCTTTTGTTGTGAGAACCGTTTATCGGACGGTGAAGCCACAGTCTCACCCTATACCGAACAGTGCAAACACCAGCGGAATGGTCACGCAGGAAAACACGCTGGAAAGCAGCGCCAGTTGGGCACCGTGAGTGCAGTTTTCCCCCACCGACTTCGGAAACACCACGCTGTTGAGTCCACACGGCATGGCGTAGATCAGCACCGCCGTTTGCGCCACTGCAGGCGAAACCAACAGCCACAGCACGCCGCCAACCGACAACGGCAACACCAACAGGCGCACCGCACTCAAAACGTAAGCGCGCCAATTGGTGAGCAATGACGAAAACGCAAAGCCGGCGATCACCATACCGGTAAGCAACATCGCTGTCGGCGCCATGCACCCGGCCGCCGTATCCAACGCCGCCGAAAGCACACGCGGCAACGGCAAGGAAAGCAGCCCAACTGCCATGCCGAGCAACATCGAAACGATCACGGGATTACACAATTTGCGCAGCGACAACGACCGTTTGGTGAGCATACAAAAACCAATGGTATAGGTATACACCGAAATGGGAAGATTAAACAGCATCATATCGAGCAGCGCCGCCGTACCGAGCAGACTTTCCGCCAGTGCATACCCCATGTATCCTGCGTTGGGCACCACCAAGGAATATTCATACACACGCCCTTCATACCGTTCGCGCCCGAGCAGACGCCCCACAAAGTGCGCCGCCACCGCTACCGCTATCAACACCGCAAGCGAAAGCAGAATATTCAACCCGTAATTGCGCAAATACGAAACGGTAAAACGGGTAGCAAAGGTCTTGAACACGTTACAGGGCAAAAACAGATATACCAACAATTTGGAAAGCACACCGCCGTGCGCGCCGTCCACCGTGCCGCAGCGCGTCAGCACAAATCCCACGGCAATGAATAAAAACAGCGTGAACACCTGTTCAAACACGACACCCATGTTCATCCCCCCCTTACCTTTCACCCAGTATAGCGCATTGTTTCCGAATTGTAAACCTTTTTGCAAAAGAATTGACAAGAGCCACCCGTTCGGTGGTATACTGTAACATATATCCTATTGCTTTCAGAAAGGTGCGTACCCGTATGCAACTGACTCACTATACCGTTGCAGCCGCCGTTTCGGCGCCGATCACCATCGCCCACGTTTCGGATTTGCACGCGCGCCCCACGCGTCCTGTGCTGATGGCTTTGCAAAAGGCGCTGCCGGACATAATCGCTATCACGGGCGATTTGTTTGATCAACTGTCTGACTCCCCCGAAACGCTGCCGTTTTTGCGCGCGTGCGCCGCACTGGCCCCCACGGTATACACTTACGGCAACCACGAACACACCACCGAGGAGGAAGACGAACACATCCGCGCCTGCGGCGTAACCCTGCTGCAAAACGAGGATACCGTTTGCTGCGGTTTGCATGTGGGCGGCTTGGCTTCCGGCTTTGCAAGCGGCGCCGCCCAGGGACATTTTGTGTCCTCGCCCACACCGAACACCGCTTTTTTGGAACGGTTTGCCGCCCACAACGGCGTGAAGCTGCTGCTTTGCCACCATCCCGAATACTATGCCGTGCACATCCGCGATTTGCCGATCGACCTGATCCTTTCCGGCCACGCACACGGCGGCCAGTGGCGCCTTGGCAAACGAGGACTCTTTGCACCGGGTCAAGGGTTCTTTCCGCAGTACACAAGCGGTCTGCATGAAAACCGTTTGGTGGTAAGCCGCGGGCTTGCCAACACCGCCCCCTTCCCCCGTTTCGGCAACCCGACCGAATTGGTCTTCGTTCATCTGCAACCGCTTGACAACCACTCATAAAATTCGTATACTAAAAGCAACAAGGAGTGAGACGATATGGCGGAAACGTTATGTAATAAATGCGGTGCCCCGTTGGGCGCAGACAAAAAATGTCCGGCGTGCATCTATGCTCAGGCAGCCGCGCTCGAAAGCCGTGCCGCCTCTTTTGGCGATTTTGAAACCGCAGCCAAACTGTTCTTGAGTGTGGGTGATTTCAAAGACACCGCTGTTCGCGCGGCAGACTGTACCGTCAAGGCGGAGAATTGCAATCGTGAAGCCATTTATAACCAAGCGGTCAAACGTCAAGGCGTGGATCAAGCCTCTTGGCAAGGGAAAGCAGATTTGATGCGCAGCATCGCCGGCTATCGCGATGCCGATGCGCTGGCAGCAGTGTTTCAGCAAGAGGCCGATACCCTTGCTGCTGAAGCGGAGTGTGCCCGTGTGGCATTGGAGGAAACGCGGCGCGCCGATGCCAGCCGTGCTCATGCCGAACATAAACGCCGACGTAAATTTCTGATTTTGGGTGTCAGCACCGGCGTGGCCGTGTTGATCATCGTGCTGACGGTAAGCTTGCTCATTTTACCGCAGATACAATACAAAAAGGCGCGCAAATTGATCACTGCGCACGACTATCTCGCCGCTGCCGAAATGTTTTCTGCCATCGTGCCATACAGCAACAGCGAATACTACCTCGGTTTTGCTTATTACTGTTTGGGCATGGAGGCGGTAGAAGCCGGTAACGATCTCGCCGCGGTAGATTATTTCGCCAAAGCAGGCAATGAAAAAAGTGCCCCTGCCGAATTGCAGGCAGCCAAAGCACGTTTGTACGATGCGGCGTTGATTGCGCTGCGTGACGGCAACTTTGCCGCCGCGCAGGACGCCTTCAACGCGGCCGACGATTATGAAGACGCGAAAGATTACAAACACTTCTGCCGCGCGGTGCGTGTGTGGAACGGCGACAAGTCGGTGAACGCCGAAAAGGTGGATCTTAAAAAAGCGGAGGATATTCTTTGGAAGGTGATGGACGGCCTGTGGTACAGCGACGGCAGTGAGCAGGAGCTCAGCGTCTCGACCGCCACCCGTGCCGGCAGCCATCCCGACCTTACGATCGTAGATAACACCCTGCGCTGCAGCGTAAACGGTATCACCTACACGGTGGAGATCTATTCCCTCACCTCTTGCCGCTTGCTCGGCGGCGGTGCACATGCCGGTGCGTACAATAAAATGTAATGAACTATTCATAAAAAATCCCCCGTTTGTGCCATTGAACTGCACAAACGGGGGATTCGTTATTTGACTTATTCTTCGGTCGCGGCTTCGGCAGTCTCTTCGACAGCTTCTTCGACAGTTTCTTCCACAGTTTCTTCAGCCGGGGCAGCATCCTCGAGCAGCGCGCGAATGGACAGGCTGATGCGCTTCGCATCGTAGTCCACAGCGGTGATCTTCACGGTGACTTCCTGACCGTTCTTCAGTTCATCCTGCGGCTTCTCAATGCGGCGATCCGCAATCTGCGAGATGTGGATCAAACCGTCGATACCGGGAATGATCTGCGCAAACGCGCCGAAGGTGGTCATGCCCACGATCTTCGCGGTGACAACCGAACCCACAGGATAGTTGGCCTTGAAGATCTCCCACGGATTGTCTTCCGCCTTGCGGTAGCCCAGCGAGATCTTCTTCTTTTCGGTATCGAGATCACGGATATACACTTCCACGACATCCCCCACGTTGACAACATCCGACGGATGCTTCACACGAGACCAGGACAGCTCGGAAATGTGCACCATGCCGTCCACACCGCCCAGATCCACGAACGCGCCGTAGGAAGTGAGGGATTTAACGGTGCCGGTGTACTTCTGGCCGACTTCCGCCTGTGCCCAGAAAGCAGCTTCCTGCTCACGGCGCGCATCGCGAGCCACCGAACGGATGGAACCCACCGCACGGCGACGGCCCTGATTGATTTCGATAATGCGGAACTGCACTTCCTGCTTGAGCAGAGGAGTGAGATCTTCCATACGGGAAGCAGAAGCCTGGGAAGCAGGAATGAACACGCGCACGCCGTTGGTCACAGCCAGCACGCCGCCCTTGATGACATCGGTCACAACGCCATCGAGGATCTCACCGCTTTCGGAGGCAGCAACAACTGTGTCCCAGCCTTTCTGCGCATCAATGCGCTTTTTGGAAAGCATGATAGTGCCTTCCTGATCGTTGGTACGCATAATAAGCAGTTCCAACTCGTCGCCGATCTTCACGATATCGGACGGATTGGCGTTGGGATCCGCGCTGAGTTCATCGGCGGGGATGTAACCGGTCTGCTTGCGACCGACGACCTCGACCTGGACTTCGTTCGGCGCAATGGACACCACGATACCGCGCACGCGGTCGTTGCTGTTCATGCTCTCGAGAGAGGATTCCATCAGCTCTTCAAAGGTCATTTCGTCGGGAGACTTGACCTCGACAGCGGCGGTTTCCTGCGCCTGGATTTCTTCGTTGTTGACAATTTCGGACATGGTTGAAAGTACCTCCTTTATAATATCGGCGGGGGTAGACGCCCCTGCGGTGATCCCTACCGAGCGCACACCGGAAAACTGATCGGAAGACAGCTCGTCCGCCGTCTCAATCAGCAGGGTGGGTGCATTCTCGGCACAGACGTCGCGCAGTTTGGCTGTATTGGAACTCTGCCGACCGCCGACTATAACCATTTTATCACATTCGCGTGATAAAGCTGCCGCTTCTTGTTGCCTTTTTGCGGTAGCATTACATATTGTATCAAAAACTGAAAGATTTGTACAGTGTTTTTTTGAAATCTTTACACATTTTTTCCAAACTTCTGCATGAAATGTCGTTTGTGCCACAATTGACAGCGGTTGGTCGAAACCTATTGTTGAATTTAACAACAAATCTTCCAATTCTTCAGGGGTTGAGAACACATACGACGCACCTACACAGTGTCCACGGATGCCAATGACCTCCGGATGCGCCGCATCCCCTGCGATCAGCACCGTATCACCGGCAGCGGAACGTTCCTTAACGATGCGGTGAATCTTTGCCACAAAGGGACAGGTTGCATCGCAAACCGAAAGCCCCAGAGCCTCTGTTTCTTCATACACCGCAGCTGCCACACCGTGCGAACGAATCACCAGCACCGCATCGGGAGGCACCTCATTCGGCGAGGAAACGATGCTTACCCCACGAGCACGAAGATCCTCCACCACCTGTGGGTTGTGGATGATCGGGCCGAGAGTGCACACCTGTTTTCCCTCTCCCAGCAAACGGTATACCGTATCCACCGCTTTATTGACGCCGAAACAAAAACCGGCACTTTCGGCTAAACGCAACGTCACCATCACACCGCCTCCTGACCGGACAGTGCCTGCACACGTTCACGCATCAAACGCGTAGCATAGCGTAAATCGGGCGTCTCACCCGTGAGATGCAACTCTTCGGGGGTAATCAACTCCCCCACCCGTATGGTCACGCGCCGAAACGCTTTACAGCGCCGATCAATGCCAACCGGCAATACCGCGGCGCCCGTGCGTGCCGCAATAAGCGCCGCCCCGGACTTGAAGCGCATCAAACGACCGTCACGTGAACGGGTACCTTCGGGAAAGATTCCCATAATCTCCCCCTTTTCGATCAAACGCGCGCCGACCTCCAGCGCACCGGTATCCCCTTTGCCGCGCGCCACGGGAAACGCACCGAAAACGCGGCCGATCAACCAACCAAGCGGTTTGAAGCGAAACAACTCCTCCTTGGCCATAAAAGCAATGCGGCGCGGCTGCTTCAGCAGCAACAGAATCGGATCCCAGTTTGAAAGATGGTTGGCACAAAGAATCACCTTGCCGTCGGCAGGGATATTCTCCTTACCCACCAGGGTGCAGGGATGGGTCAACAGCAAAACGGGGCGTAAAATCGCCTTAATAATACGGTCGGTCATACCTTCAGTTTTTCCTCCACCAGTTTCAGCATACAGTCGATCGACTGCTGCAAGGTCAGGTCGGTGGTGTCCACCGCCACGGCGTCTTCAGCTTGGCGCAACGGTGCGATAGCGCGGTGCGAATCGTCATAATCGCGCTTTTTCATATCGGCAAGCACCTCTTCAAACGGCACGTCCTGCCCTTTTTGCAACAGTTCCAGGCGACGGCGCTCAGCACGCGCCTCGGCGCTGGCCGAAAGAAAAATCTTCACGTCGGCATGCGGCAACACCACCGTGCCGATATCCCGTCCGTCCATCACCACGTTGTTCTTTTCTGCCATTTCCTGCTGCAAACGGAACAAAAACTCGCGCACCGGCGGCAACGCCGATACCGCCGACGCCGCCATCGACATTTCGGGTGTACGAATACGGTCGCTGACATCTTCCCCGTTTACAAACACGCGCTGTGCACCGTCAACGTAGCGCAGAGCCACCTCTATGCGCGGCAGTGTATCCACCACCGCTTTTTCGTCGCGCCAGTCACCCCCTGCAGCCGACACCGCATAGCCGACCGCGCGGTACAGCGCTCCCGTATCTACGTAAATATATCCCAGTTTCGCCGCTATGGCACGTGCAATGGTAGATTTGCCTGCACCGGCAGGACCGTCGATCGCAATGGCAACCGTTTTCATATCACTTACACTCCTTCTATTCCGCGCCCTGCCGCCGCACCCGTGGCAAACGCGATCTGCAAATTAAATCCGCCCGTGTAGGCATCCACATCTAATACCTCACCGGCAAAATACAAGCCTTGCACCAATTTGGAGGCCATGGTTTTGGCATTCACCTCTTTCACCGAAACACCGCCCGACGTGACGATCGCTTCGGAAATCGGCCGAAAGTCCTCCACCGTAACCACCCAATCCTTTAAAACCGCCGCCAATCGGCGCCGTTCCTCACGGCTGACCGTATGGCACTTGCGCGCCGGTGAAAGCGCGGCACGCTCACATGCCGGCACCACCATGCTGCGCGGCAGCAGCAAGGGCAACATGTTCCCAACGGCACGGTTTTGTTCTGCTGTAAGCTCACGCACCAAGCGCACATCTAACTGCTCGGCCGACAGCGCCGGCTTTAGGTCGATATGCAAACGGTAGCGTCCCGAAGCCATCGCCGTCATGTGTGCCGATGCGCTGAGCACCATGGGGCCGGAAACACCGAAATGGGTAAACAGCATTTCGCCGAAGTCCCGATACAGCACCTTGCCGCGCACCGTATCCTCCACCGTGAGCGCCGCGTTTTTGAGCGACAATCCCTGCATGGCCGCGCAATCCGCCTCGCGGCAGGTAAGCGGCACTAAGGATGGGCGCGGCGGCACGACCGCGTGCCCTGCTTGCTCCGCTAAGCGATAGCCGTCACCGGTAGAGCCCGTCTGCGGATAGGACATGCCACCCGTGCAAACGATCACCGCATCGGCCGTTTGCTCACTGCCGTCCTCTAAACGCACACCAAAACATACCCCGTTGTCCAAAAGAAGCTCGGTTACACGTCCCTGCACACGCAAGGGCTTCCCCTTGTCAGCAAAAGCCGTCAGGGCATCCACCACGTCCACCGCTTTGTCTGAAACCGGAAAAACGCGGTTTCCACGCTCGGTTTTCAAGGGCACGCCATACGATTCCACCAACGTCATCACCGCTTGCGGAGGGAAGGCAGAGAAAGCACTGTAAAGGAATCGACCATTACGCGGAGTGTTTGCCACACACTCCTCCACCGTGCAGGCGTTAGTGAGGTTGCACCGTCCTTTGCCGGTGATCATCACCTTGCGAGCCGGACGCGCATTACGCTCGATCAACACCACACGGTGGCCGCTTTGTGCCGCAAAGCCTGCCGCCATCAAGCCGGCGGCACCGCCGCCGATCACAATCACTCTCATGATATATCTCCATCGGCCGTCTCCTCGCGGAAGGGTTGGTACACCTTGTAGGTTTCCCACAGCTCCTCCAATTCCGAAAGGACCGGCTGATTTTCCTGCATGCGTTTGAGCGAAACCGCCACCAACAACGCATTGATGATGCTCATCGGTGCCACCAGAGAATCGACGATGGTGGCCATATCGCTGTGAGCCAGCAAGCAATCATCTGCCAAACGGGCAATGGGCGACATACTGCTGTCGGTGATCGCCACCACACGCGCTCCGCGTGACTTGGCAAAGTGTAACGTTTTTGCCGAACGCGAAGAATAGCGCGGAAAACTGATGCCGATCATCACATCCTGTTCGCCGATATGAATGATCTGCTCCAGTATCTCGGCCTCTCCGGCCGGAGAAATCAGTTTCACGTCGGGGATGAGAAAATTCAAATAAAACGCCAAAAAGCCGGCCAGTGCCTGGCAACTGCCGGCACCGAAGATATACACCCGACGGGCAGAGACAACCCCCTCCACCGTTTCGCGGAACTGCTCATTGGAAAGTTCTGTCAAGGTTTTGCGAATATTTTGGATATCGCAAGACATCACCGCCTGCGCCACCTCATCGTCCCCCATTCTCTCACGGGCGACCTGCACGCGCTGCACCGAGGTCAAACGGCTGCGAGTCAGCTTCTGCATGGCGTACTGCAATTCGGGATAACCGTCAAACCCCAGTTGTGCCGCAAAACGCACCACCGTGGATTCGCTCACCCCCACCGTTTCACCCAAGCGAAACGCGGTCATGAACGCTGCGGTTTCATAGTGGTTTCGAATGTATTCCGCAATGCGCCGCTGCCCTTTGGAGAACTCACTGCTGTGCCGTTCCATGCAAGAAATCAGATTTTCTTCCATAGCCTTCCCTCCTCTTTGCCATCTTGTTCATTGTAACCCAAGCGAGTAAAAATTGCAAGTCATTTTCAAAATCTTGCATTTTGAAAATTTGTCATTTTCAGTTTACAAATCCAATTAAAACGTGTATACTGTTACTTGGTATTTTTACAAAAAAGGAGTGTTTCCACCGTGAAATACGATGTTGTTATTATCGGCGGCGGTATCGGCGGCCTGATGGCGGCTTATCGCCTGCGCCAAAACAATTCCCGACTGCACATCGCCGTAACCGAACGCGGCAACGTACTGGAAAAACGGCATTGCCCGGCCGGCGAAGAAAAGACCTGCGTACACTGCAAGACTTGCAGCATCACCAGCGGTTTCGCCGGTGCCGGTGCGTTTTCCGACGGTAAATTCAATCTCGGCACCGCTTACGGCGGCACGTTGGGTGAAGAGCTGGGCGATGCCAAAGCCACCCGTTATATCGACGAGGTGGACAAGATTCTGAACGAATATTGTACCTCGGGCATTCCGCAGGTGTACCGTTCAAACGAAGAACTGAAACTGAAATGTCTGCAAAACAATCTGCGTCTTTTAGACATGAACGTAAAACATCTCGGCACCGATCATAATTACGTCACCATGCAAAATCTCATTCGCGCCATTACCGAAAGCGGCACAGCACTGTTCCCGTTTTACGATTGCGATCACGTGGAAAAAAGCGACAGCGGCTATTGCGTGCATTACACCAACGGCGAAGTGTTGGAAACCGCCGCTATCATCATCGCTACCGGGCGAGGCGGCGCAAACTTTGTGGCAGATTTTTGCCGTTCGTTCAACGTACCCATGCGTTCCAATCACATTGATATCGGTGTGCGTGTCGAAATGAAAGACATCATTTGGCGCGAATTTTCGGACAAGATCTATGAGCCGAAAATCCTTTATAAGACCAAAACGTTTGAAGACCGTTGCCGCATGTTCTGCTTTAATAAAGGCGGCTTGGTTTCGGCAGAAAACAATCACGGCATCATCACCGCCAACGGCCATTCCTTTGCCGAAGCAGAGAAAAAGACAGACAACTGTAACTTCGCTATCCTTTCCAGCATTCGTTTCACCGAGCCCTTCAATCAACCCACGGAATATGCAGAAAACATCTCGCGCCTTGCCAACATGATCGGCAAAGGCAACGTGCTGGTGCAACGCTTCGGCGATTTGGTGCGTGGCAGACGCACCAACGAACACCGACTCTCGCAAAACACCGTCACCCCCACCCTGCGCGCCACAGCCGGCGACATTTCGTTGGTTCTCCCCCACCGTATTCTCACCAACATCATCGAAACTATCTATGCGTTGGACCGTGTGGCCCCCGGCACCGCCAATGACGACACCTTGCTGTATGGATGCGAAAGCAAGTATTATTCGATTCGCCCCGAATTTAAAAACGACCGTTTCGAACTGGTGGATAACGTGTATATCATCGGCGACGGCAGCGGTATCTGTCGCGGTCTTTCGCAATCGGGTGCCATGGGCATTTACGTGGCAGATTGTATCACCAATGCATAAAACACACGAAAAAGCAAAAAAACATTCGCATTTTGTTGACATTTCCCCCTGCTTGTGATAGGATGTCTATATTATGTTTCCTTTAAATATTGAAACAGTTTGGAGTGAGACTTTGCGTGAAAGCATTGGAAGAAAAGATCCTTCGTGAAGGTACGGTGCTGCCAGGTCACATTCTGAAGGTCGGCTCGTTTTTGAATCAGCAATTGGACGTGCCGTTTTTGATGGAAATGGGACACGAAATCGCCCGTCTGTTCGCTGATTGCGGTGTCACCAAGGTGTTGACGGTCGAAGCCTCCGGCATTGCGATCGCGGTGGCGGCGGCCGCTGCCATGGGCACCCCCGCCGTGTTTGCAAAAAAGCATAAAAGCAGCAACCTGTCCGGCGATGCACTCACCACTACCGTTCATTCCTACACTCACAACACCGATTACGAAATCACGGTTTCCCGCGAGTACATCTCGCCTGAGGATCGCGTGCTGCTGGTGGATGATTTTCTGGCAAACGGCAAAGCGCTCATCGGTTTGGCCGAGTTGGTGCAGCAGGCAGGCGCCACCACTGTCGGCGCCGCCGTTGCTATCGAAAAAGGGTTTCAAAAGGGCGGCGATTCGCTGCGTGAAACCGGCTTGCGGGTAGAATCGCTTGCCATAGTGGAAAGCATGAGTGATTCTTCACTCACTTTCCGCGCTGAATAACGTGGTATGTAAATGCAAATTTACATAAAAATTTTTTTGGAGGGAAAACACATGAAAAAACTCATTTCCATCCTGCTTGCTGTTGTGATGATCTTTTCGTTGGCAGCTTGCAGCGGCGGCTCGGGCAAGGACGATCTGAAGGTCGGCTTCATCTTCTTGCACGATGAAAACTCTACCTATGACAAAAACTTCATCGACGCGGCAAAAGCAGCGTGCGAGAAGATGGGCGTCACCATGGTGCAGAAAACCCAGATCCCCGAATCCAAAGAAGCGTATGACGCGGCTGTGGAACTCATTGAGTCCGACGGTTGCGACATCATCTTTGCAGACAGTTTCGGTCACGAGTCCTTCTTGATCGACGCTGCAAAGAAATATCCCGACGTGCAGTTCTGCCACGCCACCGGTACGCAGGCGCACACCGCCGGTCTGGATAACTTCCAGAACGCGTTCGCGGCTATCTATCAGGGCCGTTACCTCGCCGGTGTGGTTGCCGGTATGAAACTGAACGAAATGATCGCAGCGGGCAAATTCACCGCCGAAGAAGCCAAGATGGGCTACGTCGGTGCGTTCACCTTCGCAGAAGTGATTTCCGGTTACACCTCGTTCTACCTCGGCGCGAAGTCGGTTTGCCCGACCGTGACGATGGACGTTAAGTTCACCGGCAGCTGGTATGACGAAACGGCTGAAAAAGCAGCGGCCG
Organism: Acutalibacteraceae bacterium; assembly: GCA_045597045.1. Taxonomy (GTDB): domain Bacteria; phylum Bacillota; class Clostridia; order Oscillospirales; family Acutalibacteraceae; genus SIG588. The sequence continues at coordinate 4,665 of JAZODN010000078.1, read as the reverse complement.
AAGCGCTGATCGCCGGCGGTTGCAAGCTGATCTCCCAGCACGCCGACTCCATGGGTTCTCCCACCGCTTGCGAGAACGCCGGTATCCCGAACGTGTCTTACAACGGTTCCACTGCGGCGGCTTGCCCGGAGACCTTCCTCATCTCCTCGCGCATCAACTGGGTGCCCTATTTCGAGTACATGATCGGTCAGGTGCAGAAGGGCGAAGACATCGCTGCTGACTGGACCGGCACCATCGAGAACGGCGCTGTGGCTCTGACCGACATGGGCAAAAACGTGGCGGCCGGCACGCAGGCGAAGCTCGACGAAGTGAAGGCGAAACTGCTCGACGGTTCGCTCCAGGTGTTCGACACGGCGAACTTCACCGTGAAGGGCGAGAAGCTGACCTCCTATAAGGCTGACGTGGATACCGATGCAAACTTTGAGAAAGATACCGAAGTTATCGAAAACGGCGTCTTCTACGAGTCCAAGCATCGCTCCGGCCCGTACTTTGATCTGGAAATCGACGGCATCACGCTGCTCGACCGTAACTACGGCTAATAACGCATAACAAGAGCGCAAGGCGGGGCATACACTGCCCCGCCTTGTCCTTGTTCACACTTTGTAGTTTTGAATAGTGTTCTGTCACCGACAGCACCGTATTGAGAACTATAACAAGGAGGCCCAAACGATGAGTGTACCTGCTATCGAACTGCGCAATATCACCAAACGGTTCGGCGCCAAGGTGCTGGCAAATCACAACGTTTGCCTAACCGCCAACCGCGGAGAGATCCTCTCCATTTTGGGTGAAAACGGCAGTGGCAAAACCACCTTGATGAACATGATCGCCGGCATCTATTTCCCCGATGAAGGTCAAATTTTCATCGACGGTGAAGAGGTGATCATCGCATCTCCGAAAGATGCGTTCGATTACAAAATCGGCATGATCCACCAGCATTTTAAATTGGTGGACGTGTTCACCGCAGCGGAAAACGTGGTACTCGGCTTGGAAGGCGAGCAATCGTTTGATCTGAAAGCAGCCACCGAGCGTGTGCGCGAGATTACGGCACAATACGGCTTTGAATTGGATCCCACCAAAAAGATTTATGAAATGTCGGTTTCCGAGAAACAGACAGTGGAGATCATTAAAGTGCTGTATCGCGGTGCAGATATCCTCATTTTGGACGAACCAACCGCCGTGCTCACACCGCAGGAAACGCAAAAACTGTTTGCTGTTTTGCGCCGCATGCGCGATGCCGGCAAAGCCATTATTATCATCACCCATAAGTTGCACGAAGTGCTGTCACTCTCCGATCGTGTCACCGTGCTGCGCAAGGGCGAATACGCCGGCACGGTGATCACTGCAAACACCAACGAAACGGAACTAACCGAACTGATGGTGGGCGAGAAGGTGAACCTGAACATTCACCGCAGCGAACCGCAGGATCCCACACCGCGATTAGAAGTGCATCACATTAACTGTTCCAACCGCGAAGGCACAAAGGTGCTGGACGACGTCTCCTTCGTGGCAAACGCCGGGGAGATTTTGGGTATTGCCGGCATTGCCGGCTCCGGTCAGCGCGAGTTGTTGGAAGCGATTGCCGGTTTACAGCGACTGGACAGCGGTGCCGTGTTGTATAGCAATCCGCAAACGGGCAAGATGGACAACCTCACCACTAAGACGCCGCTGCAGATCCGCGAACTCGGCGTGCGCCTCTCCTTCGTTCCCGAAGACCGTTTGGGTATGGGTCTTGTGGGCAACATGGATATTGTGGATAACATGATGCTGCGCAGTTACCGCCGTGGACACTCGATGTTCTTGGAACGCAAAGAGCCGAAGGAACTGGCCGACCGTATTATTGAAGAACTGCAGGTAGTGACCCCCGGCCCCTCCACTCCCGTGCGCCGTCTGTCTGGCGGCAACGTGCAAAAGGTGCTGCTCGGCCGCGAGATCGCCGCTGCTCCCACCGTGCTGATGGCGGCATATCCCGTGCGCGGTCTTGATATCGGCGCCTCTCACACGGTGTATCGCCTGCTGAACGAACAAAAGGAAAAAGGCGTGGCCGTCATCTTCGTGGGCGAGGACTTGGACGTGCTGATCGAACTGTGCGACCGTATTATGGTCATCGGCTCAGGTCACATCACCGGCACGGTGGATGCACGCAACACCACCAAAGAAGAGATCGGTCTGTTAATGACCAAAACCGTGGAAACCACAACCGGAGGTGAGCAGAATGGCTGATAAAGCAAAAAAAGTGCATCATCGCGAGCCGTTGATCCACCTTGCCAAACGTGATGATATGGTACCGTGGAAAATGTGGCTCATCCGCATTGCCACCATTTTGATCGGTTTCTTCGTGGTTGGTCTGTTCTCCACCGCGTTGACGGGCGAATCGTTGGGCGATGTATACGGGACGATGTTCCGTGGCGTGTTTGGCCGTTTGTTGGAAGGAAAAACCAGCCTCTTGTGGATGTATCTGCAGCGCACTGCCGTGTTGCTGTGCCTTTCGCTCGCCGTAACACCGGCGTTCAAAATGAAGTTTTGGAACTGCGGTGCGGAAGGTCAGGCACTGATGGGCGGTTTGGCCGCCATGGTGTGTATGATCCATCTCGGCGGCAAGCTCTCCGAACCGCTTTTGCTGTTGGTTGTGATCGTCACAAGCATTGCTGTCGGCGCACTGTGGGGCTTTATTCCCGCCGTGTTCAAAGCACATTACAACACCAACGAAACGCTGTTCACGTTGATGATGAACTACGTTGCCACGCAGATCGTCTCCTATTACGTGTATTTGGTGGGTCAAGGTTCCGGTGTGATTCAACCCGTGAGCACGGGCGCTCTTCCCATCCTCGGCAAAAACGAGTATCTTTTGAATATTTTGATCGTGACCGTTGCCATGATCTTGATGTTCATCTATTTAAAATACAGTAAGCAAGGCTATGAGATCTCTGTCGTGGGCGAAAGCCAAAACACCGCCCGTTACATCGGTATCAATGTAAAAAAAGTGATCGTGCGCACCATGCTCATTTCGGGCGCGGTATGCGGTCTGGCCGGCCTGCTGTTGGTGTCGGGTATTGACCACTCGGTCAATGCCAACACGGTCGGCGGTCAGGGTTTCACCGCCATCATGGTGTCGTGGCTCGGCCAGTTCAACCCTTATATTATTGCCTTGATGTCTGCACTGGTGACCTTCCTCAAAATGGGCATTGGCAAGGTGGCAGAAGCCTCCTTCCTCGACAAATCCTTTGCCGACGTGGCGTCGGGTATCGTCATTTTAATGCTGGTCAGCTGTGAATTCTTTATTCGGTATTCCGTCAAGTTCCGCCACACCAAAACCAAGAAGGAGGAGACTGAGTAATGAACATGATCGTAACGTTTATCAGCACCTCCATTCTTTTGGGTGTGCCGCTGCTGTATGGCTCGACGGGTGAGATTATCACCGAAAAATCGGGGCACTTGAACCTCGGTATTCCCGGTATCATGTACGTCGGCGCGATCAGCGGTGTAACCGGCTCGTTTTTGTATGAAAACGCATGCGGCAATGACCTTGCCAACATGCATGCACTGTGGGCTATCTTGATTCCGCTGCTGTGTTGCATTGCCGGTTCGGTGTTGATAGGACTGATCTACAGTTTCCTCACCGTTACCCTGCGTGCCAATCAGAATGTGACCGGCTTGGCACTCACCACCCTCGGCACGGGTCTCGGCAACTTCCTCGGCGGCTCGCTCATCAAACTGGTGGACAGCGACATGCCCTCCATTACCCTGACCAAAACCAGTTCCTTCTTCCGCACCTCTCTCCCCTTCGCAGCGGATTGCGGTTGGTTCGGCAAGATCTTCCTTTCGCACGATTTCCTCACCTATACCTCCGTGGCGATCGCGCTCATCACCACCTTCGTGCTGAACCGCACCCGTGTGGGGCTTAACCTGCGTGCGGTGGGCGAAAATCCCGCTACCGCCGATGCCGCCGGCATCAACGTCACGCGTTACAAATACGTGGCCACCGCCATCGGCAGCGCCGTGGCCGGACTCGGCGGCCTGCAATACGTTATGGCCTTTGCCAACGGCGTGTGGTCCAACAACGCGTTTGGTGACCGCGGCTGGATGGCGATCGCACTGGTTATTTTCGCCTTGTGGAAACCCACCGTGGCGCTTGTCGGCTCTTTTCTGTTCGGTATGCTGTGTAACGTGAACAACTATCTCCAAGGGCTTGGTACCGCCACGCAGGAGCTGTTTAAGATGCTCCCCTATGTGGTCACTATCCTGGTGTTGGTCATCATCAGCATGCGTAAAAAGCGTGAACATCAGCCGCCTGCCCACTTGGGGCTCCCCTATTTCCGCGAAGAACGATAACGATATTACAAACAAGCAGGGCAAGCGAACGCTTGCCCTGCTTGTTGCTTATTCCACTTCACAAACGGTGAGAACATCCTTTTCCACCCGAAAACGGACAGTATGCCCGGCAAAGGTCATGCCGTAAATACGCGCGGCATCCTCTTGATACGAGGGGCGCGGATCCTGCGACAGCACCTGCCGCAGCGTTTCCTGTTGCTGCAGCGTAAAGACGGCTGCCATTGCTTCGGGGCAGATTACCTCAAGCCGATACTCGCGCATCGGCTCCGCAAAGCCGCCCGTAGCGGTGGGAATGCTGTCGGCAAACGGCAGATAGGGCTTGATATCGTAAATCGG
>JAZODN010000077.1:0-7376 GCA_045597045.1 Acutalibacteraceae bacterium | reverse complement strand
TCCACCGCGGGGCCGATGGCAAACTTCGCCTCGGGGAACAGGCGGCGCACCGCTTGCGCCAGAATGTGCGAGGCGGTGTGGCGATAGGCGCGCGCGCCGTCGGGATCGGCGAAGGTGAGGATCTCCAGTTCTGCATCGGCGGTGAGCGCTGTGCGCAGATCCACCACCGCACCGTTTAAACGGGCGGCGCAGGCGTTGCGATACAGCCCCATCGAAATGTCGCGGCACAGCGCGTCAATGGTGGTGCCGTGTTCCACCGCTTTTACGTCGCCGCCTTTCAGCGTAATGTTCAGCATAGAAAGTCACTCCTTAAAAATAAAAACCGCGCCCCAAAAAGGGACGCGGCAAAATTTACTGCGTGGTTCCACCCTTGATTCAACAGCCGAGGCTGTCCTCAAGCGACCGATAACGAAGTCAACCGTCGCACTCTACTGGAGTTTCAAGTGCGCTCTCAAGGGTGGTGGGGAGCATGACGTCTGCCTCGCGTGCTGCTTTCAGCCGATGGCGGCACTCTCTGGTGGTGAGGTGATGGGTCATATCCCGTCCCTGTCAACGATTTACGGATACTATTATAACACCCCGTGTTAAAATGTCAAGGGGGGAATTTTACCGGTTGCTGTGGAATGCGAAAGTAAGAAAAGTTGTGAAAAGAGCGCAAAACGCCGACTCGATTGTGCTACTGCCGGAGAATTCTGTTTTGACACGGTCAAACACCGCCGATGCAGAACACGGTGCATCGGCGGTGTGGCTTGTTATTCCTCTATTTTTTCGAGATGGTATTCCGTCACGCTGCGGTAATCCGCGCCGGCGTCGATACGCGTGGTGGGGAAGGCCGGGTGATTGGGAGAGTCGGGGCAATGCTGCGTTTCAAAGCAGAAGGCACTGCGGCGAGCCAACGGCACGCCGCCTTTGCCGATGGCGCCGTCCATCACGTTACCGGTATACAACTGGGCTGCCGGCTGGTCGGTGAAGCAGGTGAGGCGAAGGCCGCTTTCCACCGAGCAGGCGGTCATCACACGGCGAAGTCCTTCGCCGTTTAAAAGATAGTTGTGGTCGTACCCGCCGCCGAGCAAAAGTTGGGGATGGTCGCCGTCGATATCCTGCCCGATGGGTTTCGGCTCGCGGAAGTCAAAGGCGGTATCGGTCACGTCCAGCCACACGCCGTTGGGAATCAGGTTTTCATCCACGGCATTGATCGAGTCACTGTCGATCCACAGAATGGTATCGGCCACGGAGCCGCTGTTGTCAAGACGGAAATAGGAATGGTTGGTAAGGTTCACCACCGTGGGGGCATCGGCTTTGGCGTGATAGGCAATACGCAGCGCATTTTTAGCGGTTACGGTGAAGGTGACCGACACCAGCAAATTGGCCGGATATCCTTCTTCACCGTTCGGAGACAGGCGGGAAAACCGCACCGACGGTTCAGCGCCTTCGCTTAGCACCGCTGCGTGCCATATGCGTTTATCGAACCCGATGTTGCCACCGTGCAGGTGGGTGATCCCACGTTCGTTGCAGGGTAGGGTGCAGTTCTCGCCATCCAGCGTGAAACGGCCGCCGGCAATGCGGTTGCCGTAACGTCCGATAGTAGCGCCCTGATAGCCGCCGTTTGTGAGATACCCTTCCAGCGTATCGTAGCCGCAGACCACGTCGTAACCGCCAAAGGTCAACTGCTGAACGGTGGCGCCGTAGGTGAGCAGTGCCGCCGTCATGCCACCGGCACCTTCCAAAATATATCGGTTTATATTTTCACCGCCGGGCAAGGTGCCGAACGGCTCTATACGAATACTCACAGTGATGCCCCCTTTGATATGTATATACAGTATACCACTCCGTTTTTAAAAAAGCAATTGCAAAATGTCAATATATAGTGTATACTGTTTTTTGTGTTTTGAGAGTCACAAAAAGAAAGGAACATACATTATGGGAAAAGGAACACGTAAAAGAGAACTGGCAGAGGTGCGCCGCGCGCAGGAAGAGCAGCAGGCGGCGGCACGTCGCAAGGAGAAAAGACACAACACCTTCGTTGGCGTGGTGTCGGTGGCAGCGGCGGTGCTGGTGGTGGCCGGTGCGGTGTTCGGCATTTGGAACAACAAGCGCTTGAACAGCAACGACTATCTGATTCATCACACCATTGCGGCAAAGTCGCAGAACTTTAAGGTGACCAAGGCGATGATGACCTATTTCACCGCCTCGACCTACATGAACTACTGCAGCAGTTACGAGGATCAGCTGGAAGACTTGGGCTTGGACACCACCAAGGCGCTGAACACGCAAAAGTGTGCGTATGACAACAGCATTACGTGGTATGATTATTTTGTGGACACCACCACAAAGACGGTCACCTGGATGCTCAGTTTTGCGGAACAGGCGCGCGCCGACGGGGTGGAGCTGACGCAGGAATACAAGGATTTGATGGCGGAGACGCTGGAAGCGACCAAACCCGAAAACTTCGGGGCCGACCTCACGCTGGACGACGTGAAGGCTTGCCTGGAGCTGTTCTATCTGGCAACGCTGCAGGAAGAAAAGGTGCAGGCGTCGAATACCGCTTCGGCCGAAGATATCCAAGCGTGGGCAGATAAAAACGAAAAAACTCTGCTGCGCGCGGATTACACCTATTACAACATTCCTTACGGCACGGGTGCCTATTATGCCGATGAAGCAGCAGCGCGCGCTATGGCAGATACGCTGATGAACAGTACCCCCGAAGAGTTTATTGCTACCGCGAAGAAAGAGTTGCTTGCCCGTAAGGTGTATGCCGACGAAGCAACGCTGGAAGCACAGTTTGGCGCCAACTATCTGCGCAGTGGCTATGCATATAACGAGAGCGACGGGTTCAGCACCTGGTTGTTCGATAAGAGCACCAAGGTGGGGGATACCAAACTGGTGGAAAAGCCGAACAGCCAGTCGATGACGGTGTATCTCTGCCGCGGTACCGCCGTGCGTGATCAAGCTCCTGTGGTGGATGTGCGCCACATTCTGTTCACTGAAGAGAAATATAAGACGGATGAAGCGGCCAAAGCAAAGGCAGAAGAAGTGCTGAAGAAGTGGCAGGACGGCGAGGCAACGGCGGAGTCCTTCGGCGCGTTGGCGAAAGAGTTCACCGAAGACAGCAACGGCGAAGCCGGCGGTCTGTACGAAGGTGTGACGCAGGGCCAGATGGTGCAGACCTTCAACGACTGGTGCTTTGACAAAAACCGTAAGACGGGCGATACCGGCATTGTGAAGACAGACTACGGCTATCACGTGATGTACTTTGTGAAGACGTACGAAAATTGGTATCTCACGGCAAAGAAGACCATTGAGAGCGATTACTATCAGACTGTCTCTGCTTCCTATCAGTCTACCTACGGCGTGACGGTGGATGATGCGGTTGCCGGCACGGTGGTTTTTGCCTAAAATTACACAATTCTACCACGGACCCGAGCGTTCCGAGATGCAAAAAAAGCCCACCCTCTGTCTGTTTTGACGGAGGGTGGGCTGTTTTTGCGGTCAAGATTAGTGAAATGGGAAAAAATTGCAAAAAAAATAATCAATTTCCGTTAGGGAATTGACTTTTTTACAAAAATGGTATAAGATTATATACTGCACAATCTTGCGGGAGGGGGAACTTGCGCCTACAGTATAGCACATTTCGGCGCAAATTGCAACCCCTTTCAGCAAAATGACGAAATTCTCCTGCACCGCCTCGGGACAGCGGCGCAGGCCGAGTGAAAAGAAGGAGTGATCGACCGTGCAAACCAAGCAGGTGAAGTTGGGCCGTACCGAACGAACGAGTTTCGGTAAGATCAGCGAAGTGCTGGAAATGCCTAACCTTATTGAGATCCAGAAAAATTCCTATCAATGGTTTCTGGACGAGGGATTAAAGGAAGTGTTTGCCGATTCCCCCGCCATTGAGGACTACACGGGTAATCTGATTTTGGAATTTTTGGATTACCGTCTGGATGATACTCCCAAGTATACCGTGGAGGAGTGCAAGGAACGCGACGTGACCTATGCGGCGCCCTTGCGTGTCCGCGCCCGTTTGATCAACAAGGAAACGGGTGAGATCAAAGAATCTGAAGTGTTCATGGGCGATTTCCCGCTGATGACTAACAGCGGTACCTTCGTTATCAACGGCGCTGAGCGCGTGATCGTGTCGCAGCTGGTCCGTTCGCCCGGTGTGTATTACGGCGTGGAATACGATTCCACCGGTAAGAAGCTGTTCAGCACAACGGTCATTCCGAACCGCGGTGCCTGGCTGGAGTACGAAACGGATTCGCAGGACGTGTTTTACGTTCGCATTGATAAAAACCGCAAGATTCCCGTGACGGTGTTGGCGCGCGCTCTCGGCCTCGGCTCGGATGCCGAACTGATCGAGGTGCTCGGCGAAGACGAGCGTATGCACGCCACCATCGAAAAGGATCCCACCAAGAACACCAACGATGCACTGCTCGAAGTGTATCGCAAGCTGCGTCCGGGTGAACCGCTGACGGTAGAAAACTCGAAGCAGCATTTGGAAGGCTTGTTCTTTGATGCGCGCCGTTACGATCTGTCCCGCGTCGGCCGCTACAAATACAATAAGAAGCTCGGTTTGGCCGGCCGTTTGGAAGGCTGCACCCTCAGCCGTCCCGTGGTGCATCCCGCAACGGGCGAACTGTTGGCGGAAGCCGGCGAAGTGATCACCCGTGCCCGTGCACAGGAACTCGACAACACCGGCTTGATGGAAGTGTATGTCGCAGTGGAAGAGCACGGCGAAACCCGCGAGATCAAGATTCTCGGTAACGGCACGGTGGATATCCGCGCATGCATTCCGGCGGAATACACCACCATTGACGATGCGTTCCTGGCAGAGGCCGGCGTGGACGAGCGCGTGTGGATTCGCGTGCTCAACGAACTGCTTGAGCAGAACGGCGACGAGCAGTCGCTGCGTGAGGCGATCGTTGCCCGTGCACACGATCACACGGTGAAGAACGAGGAAAACAAGGAAGAACTCGTTCCCGGCTTGATCCCGAACCACATCACCCGTGATGATATCTTTGCTTCGATCAACTATTTGCTGTGCCTCGGTCACGATATCGGCACCACCGATGATATTGACCACTTGGGTAACCGTCGCATTCGTTCGGTGGGCGAACTGCTGCAAAATCAGTTCCGCATCGGTTTCTCGCGCATGGAGCGCGTGATCCGCGAGCGCATGACCCTGCAGGCGCAGGATATGGATGTGATCACGCCGCAGGCGCTGATCAACACCCGTCCCGTTGTGGCGGCGATCAAAGAGTTTTTCGGCTCTTCTCCGCTTTCGCAATTTATGGACCAAAACAACCCCTTGGGCGAGCTGACCCACAAGCGCCGCTTGTCGGCGTTGGGTCCCGGCGGTCTGTCCCGTGACCGCGCAGGCTTCGAAGTGCGTGACGTTCACTACAGCCACTACGGCCGTATGTGTCCGATCGAGACGCCCGAAGGTCCGAACATCGGTTTGATTTCCTATATGGCGACCTTTGCGCGCATCAACCGTTACGGCTTCATCGAAGCGCCGTATCGCAAGGTTGACAAAGCAACCGGCACCGTCACCAACGAAGTGGTGTATATGCCGGCCGACGTAGAAGACGATTTCCTCGTGGCGCAGGCGAACGAGCCGTTAGATGAGAACGGGCGCTTCCTGCGTGAACGCATCACCGTTCGTCATCGCGGTGAGTTCTACGACGTGGAAAACACCCGTGCGGATTACATGGATGTGTCTCCGAAGATGTTGGTCTCGGTTGCGACCGCTATGATCCCGTTCTTGGAGAACGATGACGCGAACCGCGCCCTGATGGGTTCGAACATGCAAAAACAAGCGGTGCCGCTGCTCACCACCGAGTCGCCCATTGTGGGTACCGGTATTGAGTACAAGGCCGGTGTGGACTCGGGCGTGTGCGTGTTGGCGAATGCGGCCGGTACGGTTCACAGCGTGTCGGCCGACCGTATTGAGGTGCGTCGTGACGACACGGGCGACCTCGATACCTATACCCTTATCAAATTTGCCCGTTCCAACCAGGGCACTTGTGTGAACCAGCGTCCCGTGGCAGAGGTGGGGCAGCATGTGGAAGTCGGCGATGTGCTGGCAGACGGCCCTGCTACCTGCAACGGCGAGATCGCGCTCGGTAAGAACGCGCTGGTCGGCTTCATGACCTGGGAAGGCTACAACTACGAAGACGCCGTTCTGATCAACGAGAAGGTTGTGCGCGACGACGTGTTCACCTCCATTCACGTGGAAGAATACGAAATCGAATCGCGCGATACCAAGCTTGGGCCGGAAGAGATCACGCGTGATATCCCGAATGTCGGCGAAGATGCGCTGAAGGATCTGGATGAGCGCGGTATTATCCGCATCGGTGCGGAGGTGCGTGCCGGTGATATTCTGGTCGGTAAGGTCACCCCGAAGGGTGAGACCGAGCTGACGGCGGAAGAGCGTTTGCTGCGTGCCATTTTCGGCGAGAAGGCGCGCGAAGTGCGTGACACCTCGTTGAAGGTGCCGCACGGTGAATACGGTATCATCGTGGACGTGAAGGTGTTTACCCGCGAGACCTGCAGTGAGCTGTCCCCCGGTGTGAACATGGTGGTGCGTTGCTACATCGCTCAGAAGCGCAAGATCAGCGTGGGCGATAAGATGGCCGGCCGCCACGGTAACAAGGGCGTTGTGTCCCGCATCATGCCTCAGGAGGATATGCCCTTCCTGCCCGACGGTACGCCGCTGGACATCGTGCTCAACCCCCTGGGCGTTCCCTCCCGTATGAACATCGGTCAGGTGCTGGAGGTCCATCTGGGCTATGCAGCCAAGACTCTGGGCTGGAAGGTGGCTACCCCCATTTTCTCCGGTGCCAACGAGTCTGACATTCAGGAGTGCCTGAAGATGGCTGGCCTGGCCCGCGAGGTGGGCTGTGACGAGCCTCTGATCGGCAAGCAGCTGTACCTGGCTGACGAGTCCGAGGAGGGCATGCACGCTCTGACCGCCGAGGAGATGGCGGATAACGAGCAGGTGCGCGTGTGGCAGAAGGAAGGCAAGCTGCGTCTGGTGGACGGCAAGAACTGGTTGTACGACGGACGCACCGGCGAGCGGTTCGACAACCCCGTCACCGTGGGCTACGTCTACTTCCTCAAGCTGCATCATCTGGTTGATGACAAGATCCATGCCCGTTCCACCGGTCCCTACTCCATGGTCACCCAGCAGCCTCTGGGCGGCAAGGCCCAGTTCGGCGGCCAGCGCTTCGGCGAAATGGAAGTTTGGGCGCTGGAAGCTTACGGCGCTGCTTATACCCTGCAGGAGATCCTGACCGTCAAGTCCGACGACGTGACCGGCCGCGTTAAGACCTACGAAGCCATCGTCAAGGGCCACAACGTGCCCCGTCCCGGTGTGC
>JAZODN010000076.1:0-3539 GCA_045597045.1 Acutalibacteraceae bacterium | reverse complement strand
GAATGCCCAGCCGTTCCAGAATGGCGGTGTCCCATTCTTTGCTCTCGGCATTCACCAAATTGGTGGTGGTGGCGTTGGTATATTCGTTACGACGCACACCCGTCAGTTTATATCCCAAATAATCGGGCATCATCAGAAAATGAGCCGCCTTTTCCAGCTTACCGCTTTTCTTATCGCAATATAGCTGATACACCGTGTTGAAATCCTGCTGCTGAATACCGGTATGTGCATACAGTTCCTCGCGGCTCACCATACCGAACACCTCGGCCGGCACACCGGCCGTGCGGCTGTCACGATAGGCCATGCAAGGACGAATTTCTTTCCCCTCTGCATCCAACAACACGTAGTCCACACCCCAGGTGTCAATCGCCATTGAATCAGGGATCTTACCCAGTTCTTTGCAGCGAGCAATACCTGCCACCACATCTGCAAACAGCGCATCGATATCCCAGACCAGCATGCCGTCCTGCGGTTTCATGCCGTTTTCAAAGCGATAGATTTCTTCGGTCACCAAACGGCCGTCTTTGATCTCACCCAACAGGTGGCGGCCGCTGGAAGCACCGATGTCAATTGCCAAACAACAAGGCATAGGTTATACCCTCCCTTACTCCACAATATTCCTTACTGTAGCATAGCATAAAATCGCAGCGGTTGCAATACCCGTTTTTCGAAAAAACGGCTTAAAAACGCGAAAAATGGCGGTGCGTGAGCCAACGTATCCACCGTCTGTTTTGCGCCGACCGAACCGTTCGCCAAGTTGTTAAAAAACATATGCGTTTTTTTCGCGTTTTCTATTGACTTTTCACAGCGCCGTGTGGTACGCTAACCTCGCGCAAGGATGCGCACACAGTATGCCTCTCCGGCAATAAAGGAGGGTTTGGTTATGAACCAAGAGTGTAAATGTCCGTATATTTTAGAACCCGTCTTCGACACGGGCGATCTGTGCATCGTGGCTGTAAATGCAGCCGATTACGCACCCGATCCCACCGGCACCGAAGATGCCACCCCCGCCATTCAGGAGGCGCTCGATTACTGCCACGAAATCGGCGGCGGCACGGTGTATCTGCCCGAAGGACGGTACGCCCTGCACGGGAACCTTGTCATTCCGCCTGCCGTGACCCTGCGCGGCGAATGGGTGCAAAATGCCGCCCCCAATAAAGGGCGCGGCACCATTCTTTGCGCGTATCACGGCAAAAACGATCCCGATGGACAAGAACAGATCACCATGCTCGTCGGTTCGGGTCTTAAAAATTTGTATGTATTCTATCCCGAACAAAATCTCACGGCGCGCACCCCCTATTCCCCCGCCTTCCGTCAACGGAACTCTCACGGCACGGACAACGTCACGCTCGAAAACGTGACGCTGGTAAACCCGTGGCGCGGCGGCCAGTGTGGACCGGAGGGGAACGAGCTGCACACCCTCAAGAACGTGTATATCACCCCCTTGAACGTGGGGTTCTTTATGGACCGCACCACCGATATCGGTCGTTTGATCGACGTGCACATCGGCCCGAAATACTGGGCAGAGTTCACCCTCACCCCCGAAGACAAACCGCTGAGCGACCGTGCGCAGCGTGGGCTTCGCGGCCATATGCTCAACCACGTGACGGGTGTGCTGATGGCGCGTTCCGATTGGGAATACGTGTATAACGTGTATATCGAGTACTGTCACACCGGTTTTTCGGTGGTCGATTCTCCTTCCGGTGCCGCCAACGCGCAATTCAGCTCCATGCACCTTCACAACTGCTTTATCGGCTTGCGCCTGCACAAGATGAACGCTGTGGGCCTTGCCATGTCGGATTGCAGGATCACAGCAAACATCAAAGGCTTATACGCCGCCATTCATGCCGAAACGCGGTTTGATACCGTGGCGATGTTCAACGGCGTGGACATTGAAGGCCCCTATCCCTATGACGTGGTGCTGGACGGTCCCGGCTGGCTCTCCTTCACCAACTGCTCCTTCGAGGGATGGACCGATACCGCCGTCTTCCAGCGCAACGGCGGCATCACACTGATGCAGTGTGTGCTCGGCGAAGGCGACCACATTACCATGACCGATGAGATCCTTTCGGCACAGATTCTCGGCAACACTTTCAAGGGTGGCGCCAAAATACAAACGCCCGACGCGGTCGCAGCACAGGTGCAGTTTTCCGACGAAGCGCTCGATCTGCCCGTAGTTCCTCGCGGCGGTCACAAAGCAAAGCCCACCCCCTGCCGCCCCGCCGCAGATAAGCTCTATCTCGCCGCCGATTACGGCGTCACCGCCAATCCCGACGCCGACAACACGGCGGCATTGCAGGCGGCGCTGGATGCCGCAGGACAGACGGGCGGCGTGGTGTACCTCGCCGGTGGTTGGTATCGCGTGGACGGCACCCTCCATATTCCCAACGGGGTGGAACTGCGCGGTGTATTTGAAGTGCCTGCCCACACACAGGCCGGCGGCACGGTGCTGCGCACCACACACGGCCACGGCAACGAAGATGCCGCCCCCTTCATCACCATGGGCGACGGTGCCGGTATTCGTGGATTTGTCATTCACCACCCGAACCAGAACTTTACCGATCCCGTCCCCTATCCGTGGGCGGTGCAAAGCCGCGGCAAGAATGTCTATGCCATCGACGTGGTATTCGTCAACTCGTGGCTCGGCCTCGATTTCGGCACCTATCCGTCCGACGGACACTACATTTCCTATCTCGGCGGCGCCCCCATCCGTTGCGGCGTATTCGTGGGCAACTGTGCCGGCGAAGGCTGGGTGGAAAACATCCAGTACAACACCCACTACTGGCCGCGCTCCAACTTTGAAAACCGCCCAAAGGGTGACGAATGGCGCATCCATTGGCACAAGCAGATCGATCTGCTTGACGCTTTGGTGTTCGGCTACTGTGCGAACGAGCACGTGCTCGGCACCTTCGTTTTCGGCTCGAAGGTCGGTATCAAGTTTATCATGCAGGACGGCCGCGGCACACGCGGCAAGATTATCGGTCACGGCACCGACGGTGCGGAGATCAGTCTGCATTACATCGGCTGTGATGACGTGGACCTCGTGAACACGGAATTGGTGGCAATGGAATCCCCGAAAGACCGCATGTATATCCTCTCCGAGCCGAATGCCACCGGCAAAATGCGTCTCTACAACTCGCTGATGTGGGGCCCCACCCATTACGGCTACATCCTGAAGGGCGGCGATCTGCACGTGCAGCAGACCAACCTGAATCGCGGCAACCGCACCTTCTTCACGGTGGAAGGCGGCAACAACTCGCTTGTGGGCAACTATTTCCGTGAGCGTGTGCCGCACGTAGTCATGCGCGGCGGCAAACTGGATGTGATCGGTAACTTCTCGTGGTACGATACCAACGTGCAAGACATCGAGCGCCCTGCCGAATTGATCGAGGACGTCACCGGCGGCGAATATACCGTAAAATACAACTGGAACCTGTTCTGAAACGGTGCACAGCCCCACCGTGGGGAAATCCCACGGTGGGGCTTTTATATGCGACCGCATTTTTGAGAATTTTGATTTAGCGCGCACCTATCGCTTC
>JAZODN010000075.1:0-28252 GCA_045597045.1 Acutalibacteraceae bacterium | reverse complement strand
CACAGAACGACATGGCTACGATCCGACTTCCCGTTATATTTGGCACAGCTGAACGAACAGACCGCCTATGCGTATCCCTATAGAGAACTGGGGGCGGTGCCGGTAAAACTGGCTGCCTCCACGCTGGCGCACCGCGAGGTGCACGAACAGTTCGTTGCGGTGTCTCGTCCGGCCTTTTTCAGCGATACCACACTGTCTCCGGCCGAACGCGGAACGGCGATGCACCAGTTCATGCTGTTTTCGGATTATACGGCGGCAGCCGCAGACGTGGAGGAGGAGATCACGCGTCTTGTGCGTGAAGGGTTTCTCACCGCCGCCGAAGGGAAGGCGCTTTCCCGTTCGCAGCTGCGCGGTTTCTTCAAAAGTGATTTGTATCGGCGTATGTGTGCGGCCGATGAGGTGCGGCGCGAATACGCCTTTGCGGTGGAGCGACCGGCCGCTGAATGCGTGCCGCTGAAAAATGCGGCGGTGGCCGAGGGCGAAACGGTGCTGGTGCAGGGGATTGCAGACTGCATTTTCCGCGAAAACGGGCGGTGGGTGATCGTGGATTACAAGACCGACCGCACCAAAACCATGGATGTGCTCGCCGAGCGTTACCGCCCACAGTTGGCACTTTACAGAGAAGCGCTCGAAAACGGTTTGGGCGAAGCGGTGGGAGAGTGCCTTTTGTACTCTTTTGTTTTGCAGCAATCGGTGACGGTATAAAAAGGTTACAATTTTGTTGCTTGACTTTTCAGCAGCACATTGTTATAGTATGCATAGATACTGTATGCGACAAAAAACGGGCGACAGGCTCTTGGAAAGGATATGACAACATGGCAAAACATGCAGCGGCGGAAGAGGCCGTTCGTAAACCTCGTCGGCGGTTTAAAGGGATTGTGATCACCCTGGTGGCGGTGTTGGCAACGTTGGGGGTGCTGTGTGCGACAGCCGGTGTGCTCTTGTGGCAGTACTTGGATTACGATTACGACTCCACCATTCAGCACATGACCAACGAACAGTTGGGCATTACCAATACCACGTTGACCAAAAAGGTCACCAACATTGCGCTGTTTGGTGTGGATTCCCGCAATCCCGATGGGTATACGGGCAACACCGATTCCATTATGATCGTGAGTTTGGATGAGATCCACAACAAAATCAAGATCACCTCGGTGATGCGTGATACGCTGGTGCATATGGGGGATTACGGTTACCGCAAGATCAATTCGGCGTATGCCAAGGGCGGCCCCGAGTTGGCACTGAAGACGTTGAACCAGTCCTTTAATATGAACATTCGTCATTATGCCACGGTGAATTTCGCCGGCATGATCGATATTGTGGATGCTATTGGCGGCGTGGAAGTGGAGATCACCGAAGCGGAGCGTCAGGCGGCGAATGCACTGATCGTGAAGAAAGAGACCAACTTCGGTACCGAAAAAGACTGCATTGCCAAGGCCGGCCTGCAAAAACTGACGGGTGTGCAGGCGGTGTGCTGGTCGCGCTTGCGTTCGGTCTCCACTGCCGATGGTGTCAGCAATGACTTCGGGCGTACCGACCGTCAACGCGTGGTGATGGAAGCGATGTTTGAACGTATCACGGGTATGGGCGCGTCCCGTTACCCCGCACTGGTGGAAGCGTTGTTGCCTTATGTGCGCACCTCACTTTCCTATTCCGACATTCTCGGCTTGGCCGGTTCGGTGTTGGGGGATACCACTTTCGAACAGACCCGTATTCCGCAAAAAGAATATATCATCAACGCCGATTACCGCGAGATGACCGGCAGTTCCACGGTGTATTATAACCTGGGTTATGCTGCGAAGGTGCTGTACGCCTTCTTGTATGACGATGTGATGCCTGCGGATTACATTGCACAAAACGGGGTGGATAAGACCCCGTGGGCGAAGTGAGCGTATGCGGATATTAGCAGTGGACTTAGGGCTGCAGCGCACGGGTGTTGCCGTTTGCGACGAGCGTGAGGTGTTGGCCTCGCCCGTGGGTACGGTGACCGAGCACAACCGCGAGCGATTGCTGGAAAAGGTGGCCGCGCTGGCGGCGGAGCACCGCGCGGCACACTTGGTGGTGGGGCATCCACGGAATATGGATGGTACGCGCGGCGAGAGTGCGCGCCGTGCGGAAGAATTTGCCCAAGAACTTTCCGAAAAAACGGGGCTTGCGCACACGCTGTGGGATGAACGGCTCACGACGGTATCGGCTATTGGCTTTTTGAACGAAACCAACACGCGCGGCAAAAAACGCAAAGCGGTGGTGGATACCGTTTCGGCGGTGATTATTCTGCAGGATTTTATTGACAGCCGAAAAAAGTGAAGAAACAAAAAACGGAGGACATCCTTTGCGGTGATGTCCTCCGTTTTCTTATGCTTCCAAACGGAAGGTTTTGTACGCGCTTATGCGGCTATCGTGGCCGATAAACACTTGTATTTCGCCGGGTTCCCACACAAATTCCATTTCTTCGTTGTAAAAACGCAGGTCATCGGGGGTGAGGGAGAAGGAGACGGTGGCACATTCGCCCTTGGGAACGTAAATGCGGCGAAAGCCTTTCAGTTCTTTGATGGGTTGTGAAACCGAGGCGAAGCGGTCACGAATATACAGCTGCACGGTTTCTTCACCGTCACGAGTGCCGACGTTCTGCACCGTAACGGTGGCGGTCAGCGTCTCGCCGTCGTGCAGTATGGTTTTATCCAATTGCACTTCGCCGTAGGCAAAATCGGTGTATGTCAAGCCTTCGCCGAAGCAGTAAAGCGGATCAAGGGGGCAGTCGATGTAACCCGTGATGTAAACGGGGGAAAATTCGGGTGCGTGGTCGGTGGGCAGGCGGTTATAATAGATCGGTTCTTGCCCCACGCTGTAGGGGAAGGACATGGTGGTGCGGCCCGTGGGGGCGACGTCGCCGAACAGCATGTCGCAAACAGCAGCGGCGCCCATCGTGCCGGGGAACCATACGTTGAGAATGGCGTTGGCCTTTTCGGCCACGCTGCGCAATTCCAACGGACGGTGGTCGAACACTACCGCTACAACGTTGCTGTTGACCGCGGCAACGGCATGGAACAGGTCGCGTTGGATCTTTGGCAGGCGGATGTCTGCACGTGCGGCCATTTCGCCGCCGGCCATGGGATGTTCGCCCAAAAACAGCACCACGCGGTCGGCTTTCTTTGCAGCCTGCACCGCTTCGCTTAACATAGCGGCGCGCTGAGTGTCGTCCTCTTCCACCGCCAGCGATTTGTGCCTTGCGATGGCGGCATCTTCTTTGCCGAGCAGCCGGCAGCCGGCGGTGTAGGTGAAGGCGCGGTCGGGAAAACGCGCTTGCAGCGTTTCCTGCAACGTGGCGGCGGTCACGCGTGCGACTTTACCGTTGACCCAGCCGCCCAAGAGATTGCTTTCGTTCAAGAACGGGCCGATGAAGGCAACGGTTTCATCGGCGGTGGGGGATAACGGCAGGGCGGCTGACTCGTTTTTGAGGAGTACCGAGCATTGGGGGACGGCTTCACGTGCCAACTGCAAAAACTCCGCACAGTTGATTCGCTCGGCCGCTTTTTCGGGCGAGGCATAGCGATAGGGGTTTTCGAAAAGACCTAACCGATTTTTGAGGTTGAGCACGCGCCACACGGCACGGTCGAGCTGCTCTTCGGTGAGTGTGCCGTCGGCCAGCAGTTGCGGCAGACCGCGGCGATAATGGTGGATGCACATTTCGATATCTACGCTGCCTTCCATGGCGCGCTTGGTGGATTCGGCCGGGGTTTGAATCACACCGTGGCTATACATCTGGCTTATGGAGCCGTAATCCGAGATGACCGCCCCATCAAAGCCCCATTCTTCACGCAGGATAGTCGCCAGTTGGCGGCTGCCCGAAGCCGGGATGCCGGCCACGGCGTTGAAAGCGGTCATCAGCATGCCGCAACCTGCGTCGCAGGCTGCTTTGTAGGGTGGGAGAAAATATTGGCGAAGAAAGCGTTCGGACATATCTACGTGACCGTATTCACGGCCACCCTCCACCGCGCCGTAGGCGGCGAAGTGCTTCACGCACGCACTAATAGTGCCTTCGGATTTTAAATCCTCCCCTTGGAAACCTTGCACGGCCGCCCTGGCCAGTTGGCTGCCGAGATACGGATCCTCTCCGTTGCCTTCCATCACGCGGCCCCAACGGGCATCGCGCAAGATATCTACCATGGGGGCGAAGGTCACGTGCTGCCCTGCGGCGCAGGATTCCTGCGCCGTGGCACGCGCCAAGGCGCGCACCAAATCAGGGTTGAAAGAACACGCCTGCGCCAAGGGGATGGGATAAATGGTGCTGTAGCCGTGAATGATATCCAACATAAACAGCATGGGGATCCCGTGTGGGTGCCGTGCGATGTGCTGCTTTTGGATTTCGTTGATGCGTTCCGGCTCCAGCACGTTCAGGGCAGAACCGATGCAGGCGGCTTCTTCTTCGGTGAAATCGAAGGAGGGGTTAATGCCCGTTTCGATGCAGTCGTCGGTGTAATATTGACCCGGCATCTGCTGCAATTCCCCAATCTTTTCAACAAGCGACATATCGGCTAACAAAGCGCGCAACTGTTGGTTTGTCATGCTTGATTCACTCCAATTCCATTGTCAGTGTGCCGCGGCCGTTTGCGGCGGTGAGGGTGGCCATCGCCCCGTTGATCACGGTCATGCGCGGCGGTACGTGGCCAATATCTGCTTCCAATACCAGCGGCAGGTCGGGCAGTGCTTGCTCGATCATTTCGCGGTATGAGAGATTCAAAAAGGAAGAGGGGAAACACACGCGCCCCACCATCACCGCACGTGCGGTGGCAAACCAACCGCATGTGCGCATGCGCCAGAGCGTGCGGTACACCGCTTCGGCGGAAAGCGAGAAGATATCGAAATACCATATCACCCCGTCTGCACGGTAACGCTCGACAAATTCGGCGGTGTGGTCATACGGCGTGCCCAGTAGATCGGCAAGACAATCCAGACAACCGCCCAACAGCCGACCCGTGGCACGAATATCGCCGCGTGGGGTTTCCCACACTACCGGCTGTTCGCCTTCTTCGCGAAAACGGTGGGTGTAGGCGGTGAAACTGTGCTGTGGGGAAAGGTCGCCGCCTATCAGCTGCAGGCTGTACCGTGCGTGAGGCGGCACGGTTTCTTCATCGAATCCGCCGGCGTTGGGGCCGTAAATGGTGGCGATATCACAGTGGGTGGTTAACGTGTATAAAAGGGAGGTAGGATCGGAATAACCCTGCACCCATTTTGGGTTTTGCCGGGCTGCCTCGTAATCCACAAACGGCAACATATCGATCAAAAAAGCACCGCCGCAGGCGCACCATATCATCTTGATCGATGGGTCGGCCATCAGCGCGTTGAGCTGTGCGGCCCGTTCCTCGGCGGCGGCGCTTGCTACGCCACCACTGCGCACGTTTTTGGTTTCATGCACGCCGAAACCGCAGGTGCGCAGGCGCGAAAGGGAAAGATCAAACCCCAAAACGTCTTCGGCGGTGATGCCGGCACTGGGGGCGGTGACACCAATGGTATCTTGCGGTTTTAAAAACGGAGGAAAAATCATACGTATTACCTCTCAGCGATAGTATACATAGTAAGCAACGACGGTATCTTCAGCGCCCGTGTGGGTGTTGACGCCCTGCACCACGACACCGTCGCGGCTGAGCAGTTCGGCACAGCGCACGGAACCCTCCGCACAGCGGAACACTTCGCCCGTGCCGGTATCCACCATAAAAAAGCCGTTTCCGTGCGAAAGGCGACCGCCTTTGCCCAGCACGATCTCTTCGGTTGAGCCATCGGCACGCACGCCGCGCCGTGCAACGTACTTGATTGGTTTTTCGCACAGACGTGCAAACAGCGCTTCCCGTTCTTTTTCGGCTTTTCGTTTTGTGAACCAACCCATCCAAAACACCTCGCTTCTCTTTGAAAATTATAGCGGTGTTGCACCAATTTGTCAATTCTTTAAAATATGGTTGATTGTTTGGCAAATCTATGTTATACTATACTGTGTCTGTCTGTGCGGCAGAGGAAGGCGAGTGGAGGTGACAGGGTGACAGCACGGTTTCGGCGCTTGTGTGCCGTGTGTTTTTTGTTGATGACCCTGACTGCCTGTTCCACTGTGACACCGACCGTGCCGCCTGTGACGCCGCCTCCCGTAACGGAGGAGGCCACGCCCCTGACGCCGTCTGCGTTGTCGCTGGCGTACAGCCGTGCAGACAGTTTGGATCCTTTTAAGATGACCAGCCGCGTGAATCGCGAGTTGGTACCGCTGCTGTATGAAGGACTGACGGTGTTGGATGCGACGATGCAGCCGCAACCGCAGTTGGCGGAAAGTGTGCAGTTGCACGGCACCGAAATGACTGTTCGCTTGGCAGAAGGGGCGTTGTTTTCCGACGGTACACCCGTTGGTGTCGAGGACGTGTTGGCGTCCTTTGCTGCAGCGAGAGAGAGCGAGGCGTACGTTGCTCTGCTCGCGAACGTGACGGAGGCCGTGGCGGCCGAGGATGGGCGCAGTGTGATCTTTACGCTGGCCGAAGAGGATGTCTTGGCAGCGGCTTGCTTGACCTTCCCCGTTGTGCGCTATGCCGAAGACGGCACGGTGCTCGGCAGCGGCAATTACGTGTTTGAGTCGACACCGCGTTTGGTAGCGAGCCGATTCGGTGAGCCGGTTTCGTTTGCGGAGATCCGCTTGCTGGATCTGGTGAATGACAGCGAGTGCACCAAAGGTGTGGAACTTGGTCGCGTGAGTTATTTTTACAGTGATCTTACGGACGGCGAACTTCCGCGCGTGTCGGTTGCCGCCACGGCGGTGGATACGGAATATCTGGTGTTCCTGGGGATGAACGCGCAGCGCCGTGTGTTTGAAGAGGCAGCGGTGCGCCGTGCGGTGTCGTTAGCGGTGGATCGCACACGTTTGGCGGAGAGCGCCTTTGCCGGTTATGCGGCAGCGGCCGAAACGCCGTTTCCCGTGCCGTTTTCCGAGACGCAGCTTTCGGCGGTGTATGCCGCCGCGGCCGATGGTGAAGCGGCGGTAACGCTGCTTGCAAATGCCGGTTACGCCGTGCCGAACGGCGTGGATGAAACGGCCAAAACCGCCGCACTTTCGTTGTTGGTTTGTGCGGATAATACGTTCAAAACCGCCCTTGCGGATTTGATAAAGGTGCAACTGGAAACAGTTGGCTTTGCCGTGACAGTGGTGGCGCTGCCGTATGACGACTATTTTGTTGCTCTGCGTAACGGGCGTTGCGATTTGTATATCGGCGAAGTACGCATGACCGCAAATATGGATTTTTCACCTTGGTTCTCCCGTGGCGGTGCCGCGTCTTACGGCGTGGACGTTAAGGGCGAGGCGGCAAACGCATATGCCGCTTTTCGTAAGGGTGATATCTCGGTGGCTGCCTTTGCGGCGGTGATGGCGCAGGACGTGCCGTTTGCGCCGCTTTGTTGGCGCCGCGGCATGGCGGTCTATGCACGGGAATTGCGATTTGTGGAGCCTACGGCATCTCACGCATATGCCGGTTTGGAAAAATGGAAATGGAGCACGGCCGAGGGATGACCTCGCGGTGCAGAAAGGTGTGTTAATATGATCCGTATTGAAAACCACATGGGAACGATCGAAATCTCGGAGGAGTATTTTGCCAATTTGATCGGCAATGCCGCTTCGGCTTGCTACGGTGTGGCAGGCATGGTAAAAAGCGGTGCGCGCCAAGGGTTGCGTTCCCTTATTTCGCGCCGTACCTATGCTGATCAGGGTGTGCGCGTGCGCAGCGAAGGCGGCCGTTTGGTGGTGGAGCTGCACATTGCGGTGATTTACGGCATGAATATTACGGCAATTGCCGAAAGCATTGAAAATAAGGTGCGCTTTACCGTGGAGCAGGCTACCGGCCTGACAGTAAAAGAGGTAAACGTGTGCGTTGACGGCATGAAAGCCGAATAAGAATGCGGTGAAATTCGCAACAACGAAGGAGTGCTGAAATGATAAACGGAACGACTTTGCGAGACGCGATGGTCTCTGCTTCCAACTGCCTTGCGGCACAAAAGCAGGCGGTTGACGAATTGAACGTTTTCCCTGTGCCTGACGGCGACACCGGTACCAATATGTCCATGACGATTTCGGCGGCAGCGCGCGAGTTGGTGCGCCTTGAAAATCCGAGCGTTACCAAAACGGCGGATACGGCGGCGTCGGCCTTGTTGCGCGGTGCACGCGGCAACTCGGGCGTGATTTTGTCCCTCTTGTTCCGCGGCTTTTCCAAAGGCCTTAAGGGCATGGAGGAGGCCGATGGCGCGGCGCTTGCCAATGCGCTCACGCTGGGTGTGGAAGCGGCTTACAAAGCGGTGATGAAGCCGACCGAAGGCACCATTCTGACGGTGGCGCGTGAGGCGGCGGAAAAGGGCCGTGCCGTGGCCGAGACCGACAGTTCGGTGGAAGCGGTATGGCCGGCAATTTGCGAAGAGGCGGCGGCGTCGCTCGCGCGCACGCCGGAACTGCTTCCGCAGCTTAAAAAGGCCGGTGTGGTGGATGCCGGCGGTCAAGGCTTTTTGATTATCATTAACGCCATGCAGGCAGTATTTGCCGGCGGTGCGGTGGTGGAAGGCGATGTGGCCGCCACGGCGAAAGCGGCACCCAAGCAGAGTGCAGCTGCGGCGTTTGAGGCGGATATTGAGTTCCCGTATTGCACCGAGTTCATCGTGGCTCGTGACAAGAAGTGCGATAAAGATCCGATGCGTTTGCGTGCCTATTTGGAATCTATCGGCGATTGCGTCGTGGTGGTGGACGATGAGGACATTATCAAGGTGCACGTGCACACGAAGGATCCCGGCAAGGCACTTTCGGCCGGTGTGGAATACGGCGCGTTTGAGACCGTGAAGGTGGAGAACATGCTGATCCAGCACGAAAATGCCGGTTGGGTGGAAGACGATGCGGCGGCCGATCCCGTGCCGCAGCGTGCCGAACCCGAAAACGAAGTCGGTTTTGTAGCGGTTGCCGCAGGCGACGGTTTGCAGACGTTGTTTACCGATCTGGGCTGTGATCACGTGGTGTCCGGCGGCCAGACGATGAATCCTTCGACCGACGATATTTTGAGTGCGATTGAAGCGACTCCGGCTAAGGTGGTATACGTTCTGCCGAACAACAAGAACATCATTTTGGCGGCAGAGCAGGCGGTACCGCTGGCGGATCGCAAGGTGCACGTGCTGCCCACGCGCACGATTCCGCAGGGTGTTTCCGCTATGCTGAATTATGATCCCGACGGTTCGGTGGAGGAAAATCTGCTTACCATGACCCGTGCGGCCGAAAACGTGTCTACCGGTCAGATCACCTTTGCCGCGCGCGACAGCGAGTTTGGCGGCAGTGCCATTCACAAGGGCGAGATTCTGGCGCTCGACGGCAGCAAGGTTGCCTTTGTGGATAAGGAGATCGAGCATGCGGCGGTGAAATTGACCCGTCATTTGGTATCGGCACGTAACGCAGCCGGACAGAGCACCTCCTTTATTACGCTGATGTACGGTGAGGACACTACCGAGGCGGAAGCCGAAGCGGTGTGCGAAGGTATCCGTGCGAAGCTCGGCACCGATATTGAGGTGTCGGCTCTCCCGGGCGGTCAGCCGGTGTATTACTACATTATTTCGGTTGAATAAGAAAAAATGTAAACAAGGCAAGCGTGTGAACGCTTGCCTTGTTTTTTTGCGGGAGGGTTTGCATGAGTGGGAGCATAGCCGAGGGAGGCGACAGTGCTGCCGCAGGAGGGTATCCTTATCGCCGTCGGCGTTACATAATGGTTTGTTTGCGGAAGGTGCGCGGCGACTGTCCCGTTACCGCGCTGAATACCTTGCGGAAATAGGAAGAGGAACTGAAACCGAGCTGTGTGCTGATCTCTTCGATCGATAGATCGGTGGTTTGCAGCAGGTCGATGGCGCGGCGGCAACACAGCTCTTGCCGTGCTGTGTTTGGCGTTTTGCCGAGTGTGCGGCGAAAGATTTGATACAGCGCCGATTCGCTGACGCCACAGGCGGTGGCCACCTCGCTCATAGATGCGCTGAGATGCTCGGTCATGTATTGCATGGCGGTGTAGGGAATGGGGTGATAGGTTTGCGGATGATCCACCGCCATGGAGGAGAGTGTGAGTCCCAGTGCGGTATAGAGCAGGCCGACGGTGTGAGCGCTCACGGTGTCGATATCTGCCAACTGCGCAAACAGTGCGGCGGCTTCGGCTTCGGGGTGCAGCACCTGCAGGGCATACGGACATTTGCGCTCACGTGGCAGGTAGGTAAAGCCGAGCGATTGAAACACACAGTGTTCACCGCGCCAATAGGAATGATAACGGCATCCTTTCGGAATGTAAAAAATGTCGCCAGCTTGCACTTCAATACGGGTGCGGTCAGAAATGAGCAACCCGTTTCCGCTTTTCATAATACCGATAAAATGCGTGGATACACCGTGGCTGTTATCGGTATGGTGCTGTTGCCGTATATGTATTTGCACAAAACGGAAGGTTGTGAAGAATTCTTGGTCATTCAACGGAAAAACTCCTTATACGATGCAGAATATTACCTTTTTTATTGCAGTATAACCTATTGATTTTCGAAAGTCAAGGGGTATATAATAAAGAAAAGGAGTGAAGAGATCATGGCAAAACGTATTTTGTTTACAGCTCCGTGCGAAGTACAGGTGCTGGATATGACGGCACCGACCCCTGCTGCGGGTGAGGTGCAGGTGAAACTCGATTTTTCTGCTATCAGTGGCGGTACCGAACGAGCGAACTTGAGTGGGAACGACAGCGTAAGTTGTGTTGGCGAACCGTCGGTGGTTTTTCCGCGTACGGGCGGGTACAGTTCGGCAGGTGTGGTGACCGCGGTTGGCGAAGGCGTGACTCGTTGTAAAGTAGGGGATCGTGTGGCAGTGTGTTGGTCGACCCATTCATCGGTACAGATTGCAAAACAGGAAAATGTATACGTCTTGCCTGCGGAAGTGGATACACAGACCGCATCGCTTTTTAATATTGCTACCTTCCCGTTGGCGGCAGTTCGCAAATGCGGGGTGCAAATCGGCGAATCTGCGCTGGTGATGGGGCAAGGTATTTTGGGCTTGTTTGCTCTGCCTCTTCTGCGCCTGGTGGGTGCAGCCCCGATCATTGCGGTGGATCCCGTGGCAGAAAAGCGTGAGAAAGCCTTGCAGTGCGGTGCAGACTATGCACTGGATCCGTTCGATCCCGATTTTGTCGCGACAGTGAAGAAGTTGACGGGCGGTGGCGCTAACGTTGCCATTGAGGTGACGGGGGTTGGTGCCGGTCTCAACGGCGCACTCGATTGCATGGCGCCGTTTGGCCGTGTGGCATTGCTTGGATGCACCCGCAGTGCCGATTTCACGGTGGACTACTACCGCAAGGTGCATGGCCCGGGCATTCAGTTAATTGGTGCGCACACGTTGGCACGTCCCAAACAGGAATCGCATCCGGGGTATTGGACTCAGGCGGACGATATGGACACACTGATTCGGCTTACCGCGTGTAGACGATTGGATTTGCAGGGCATGGTGGATGAAGTGCACACCATCGATGAAGCAGAGGGTGTGTATCAGCATCTGTTGGATGACCCGTCTTTCCCGTTGACCCAGTTTGATTGGAGTGACGTGGAGTGAAGCCGATTCGTGTTGCACAGATTGGTGCAGGGCACGACCATGCGCGGGACGTGTTACGCGATCTGATTGAAAATCCGCACTTTGACTTGGTGGGTGTGTGCGAAGATGACCCCGCATACCGCACTGCGGTCGAAGGAAACGAGTGGTACCGCCAAACTGTGTGGAGGACAATGGACGAACTGCTTTCCGACGATACTCTTGAAGCGGTAGTTATTGAAAAAGAAGAAAAGTATCTTGTGCAGGCAGCATTGCCGTTTGCCGAAAAAGGGTTGCCCATTCATATGGATAAACCTGGTGGGGAAGATCTTGATGAATTTGTACGATTGATCGATATCGTGCGGGAAAAGAATCTGGTGTTCCAGACAGGATATATGTACCGTTACAATCCCGCCGTAATCTATGCGCGGGAGTTGATGGAGGCGGGGAAACTGGGAGATATTCTCTCGGTTGAAGCGCACATGAATTTGAAGTACGATTATGAAAAGACCGATTGGCTGAACAAGTTCAAAGGCGGTATGATGTTTTTCCTCGGTTGCCATATGATTGATCTTATGTATACCTTTCAGGGTGAACCCGATGAGGTGATCCCGCTGAACGCATCGACAGGAAACGAGGGGACAACGGCACCCGATTTCGGTATGGCGGCATTTCGCTATCCGCGGGGGACGTCCTTTGTGAAAACCACGTGCTCCGAGTTGGATGGTGCTTCGCGCCGTCAGTTGGTGGTCACCGGTACCGAAGGTGTGGTGGAGATCCGCCCGATGGAGCGCGGGGAATACCCGCACGATTATTACAGCGATGCGCGTATTGTGTTGCGCGATGCGGATGGCAAGTTACGGGGAGAGAACTATACCACATCGAAGTTTTCGCGGTACACGGCGATGATGAATGATTTTGCTGCAAAAATCCGTGAAAACAAACCCACACGGTTTGATTATAACCACGAACTGGCCGTGTTCAAACTGACCCTCAAAGCGGCAGGGATGATATAAAGGAGAGAAAACGAAATGAAAGCGATTTTGGTAAATGACGATCGCACCTTGCGGTGGGATAACGTGCCGGATCCTGTGGTGGGTGCGGAAGACTGTTTGGTGAAAATTGAGGCAGCGGCACTCAACCGTGCCGATTTGATGCAGCGAGAAGGGGACTATCCGCCGCCACCCGGCTGCCCCGAATGGATGGGGCTTGAAATTGCCGGCACCATTGTGGAAGTGGGGCCCGAAGCGGCGAAAAAATCCCGTTGGCAGGTGGGCGATAAGGTGTGTGCGCTGCTTGGAGGCGGCGGATATGCCGAATATGCCAACGTGAAATACGATATGCTGATGCCGGTTCCGGTCGGTTGCTCGATGATAGAGGCGGCGGCGATTCCCGAAGCATTTGCCACGGCGTATCTCAATTTGTTTTTGGAAGGCGGCTTGAAGGCCGGAGATACCCTTTTGATGAATGCCGGTGCCAGCGGTCTTGCCAGCGTGGTGATTCCCATGGCCAAAGCGTTTGGTGCCCGTGTTATCACCACCGTGCTGTCGGACGAGATCGCGGCTTCGATTGGGCATTTGAATGCGGATGTGGTGGTCAACACCACCAAAGAGGATATTGCGGAGGTTCTGAAACAACAGTTGGAAGAAGGGCATCCCGTAGACGTGGCGATCGACTGTCTCGGCGGCGAGGTGATGGGGCGCTGTGTTCATTACCTGAAGCACGGTGCACGCTGGATCATGATTGCGGCCCTGGCCGGGCAGCTGACGCAGATAGATCTGAAAAACATCTACGTGCGCAACGTGCGCATCATTGGCAGCACCCTGCGTTCGCGCACACCGGCCGTGAAGGCGCAGATCTTGGCGGAGTTGGTGGAAAAGGTGTGGCCGAAGGTGGAAAGCGGTGAGGTGAAGCCCACGATTTACAAGGCGCTTCCCATCACCGAAGCCGCTGCCGCGCAGGATATTTTGTATCGTGGCGAAAATGTGGGAAAAGTGGTGCTCACCTTAGACTAACAGAAAAACACAAGCGGCACGCGATTTTGCGTGCCGCTTGCTATGTTTCGTGTGTTGTGGGGATGGACGCAACAGCGCAGGGGAGAGTAGCAGCCGCCTGTGCGTGTGCACGCTCCATGAAAAAAGCTTGGAGGGTGTGGTGGTCTCACAAAGGTTCATTTGGCTTTTTGCGCTTTGCGCCAGGCGCTGGGGCTGATACCGTATAGCTTTTTAAACGCGTGGGAGAAGACGAATACGTCGTCATATCCTACCGAGCGTGCAATGCGAGCAAGGTCGTAATCGGTGGCAAGGAGATAGCCGCAGGCGGCTTCCATCTTTCTCTTTAAAATATACTGTTGTGTGGAGATGCCGCGGTGTTTTTTAAACAGGGCCGTGAGATAACTGCGGTCGATGTTCAAGTGGGCGGCCATATCGGTTACCGAAACTTTTTTATACAGTGAACGGCGCAGATAGTCTTCGGCGCGCTCCACATACGCTTTGTCACCGGACGAGGGAATGGGGGGCGCGTTTTTCGCCAAGGCGGCCAAAAACGCATAGGCGGCCGATATTGCGGCGCAGGGGTGAATGGACTCCCCTTGCTTTAACAGATCGTCCAGCGCGCGTGACACCGCATCCGATACCGCGCGCACGGGAGCGTGCGCAGAAAGGCCGGCCGCGGCGTACACTTCGTCGAGGCCGCTGCCAAAAATGCCGATCCACTGGTAATCCCACGGATCCTCACGGTCGGCTTCATAATAGGTGCTGATGTAGGGCGGTATGAAAAACACATCGCCGGCATGCACCTCATAATCCGTGCCGTGAATGCGAAACCGCCCCCGACCCGACCGCACGTAATGCACCAGCCAGTGGTCGCGGATGTATGGGCCGAAGGCATGTCCCGGTGCGCAGGCTTCTTCGCCGTATTGCAATCCGCTGATTTTCACATTGTTGGATATGGTAAATGGCATAATACCGCCGCCTTTCGGAAAGTAGAATATCACATTTTCACATGTTTTGCAAGCATTTTCGCATAGACGCGACAGGCGGACTTCGGTATACTGAGAGTACAGTTTGGAAGGAGTGCTATGCTATGAAAATTACATTTATGGGTGCCGGCAGTACCGTGTTTGCCAAAAACGTGTTGGGCGACTGCATGCTCTCTGACGTGATGCACGATTGTGATATTGCGCTGTATGACATCGACAAAGACCGTTTGGAAGAAAGCGAATTGATGATCACCCGTCTGAACGAAAACATCAATGAAGGCCGCGCGAAGGTCAAGACGTATCTTGGCGTGGAAAATCGCAAAGAGGCGCTGCGCGGTGCGGATTTTGTGGTGGATGCCATTCAGGTCGGTTTGTATGAGCCGTGCACCGTGATTGATTTTGAGGTGCCGAAGAAGTACGGCCTGCGTCAGACGATCGGTGATACGCTCGGTATCGGCGGTATCTTCCGTGCGTTGCGCACCATTCCCGTGTTGATGGATTTTGCCGATGACATGGCAGAGGTGTGCCCGAATGCATGGTTCTTGAACTATACCAATCCCATGGCGATGCTGGCCGGTTACATGCAGCGGTATACCCCCATTAAGACGGTCGGTTTGTGTCACAGCGTGCAGGTGTGTGCCAATGCGGTGCTGAACAGTTTGGGTATGACGGAGTATGTGGATAAGACCAGCGATTTGATCGCGGGTATCAACCACATGGGTTGGCTGCTTGAAATTTACGATAAAGACGGCAACGATCTGTATCCCGAAATTCGCCGCCGCACGGCAGAGTTGTTCGCGCGCATGGATGCCGGTGAGAAATTACCCGATCGCGATCTGGTGCGTCTGGATTATATTCGTCGCTTCGGTTACTACTGTACCGAAAGCAGCGAGCATAACGCAGAATATAATCCTTTCTACATTAAGGCAAAGTATCCTGAATTGATCGAGCGTTACAACATTCCGCTGGATGAGTATCCGCGCCGCTGTGTGAATCAGATTGCAAGTTGGAAGCAGCAGAAAGAAGATCTGTTTGCCGGTGGTGCGATCACTCACACCCGTACCCATGAATATGCTTCGCACATTATGGAGGCGATGATCACCAATAAGCCGTATAAGATCGGCGGCAACGTGTTGAACCGTGGATTGATCACCAACTTGGTGAAGGATGCGTGCGTGGAAGTGCCTTGTTTGGTGGATGCACGCGGCATTCACCCCACCGTGGTGGGTGACCTGCCGGTGGCGTTGGCCGGCATGAACATGACCAACATCAACACCCAGCTTGCCACCATTGAGGCGGCGGTTACCCACAAGCGCGAAGATATTTACCGTGCGGCGATGCTGGAACCGCGCTGTGCGGCGGAACTCTCCATTGACGATATTGTTGCTATGTGTGACGATCTGATCGCAGCGCATCAAGCGGCCGGATTTATGAAGGAATATATTTGACGAAAAAATACATTTTCTTACGCATTATCCGAAATCCCCCCGTTCTCCGCAAGAGAACGGGGGGATTTCTATAGCATAAAGCAGGGCGGCAGGGGGCTCCCAACGTGCCGAACCGTGATTATTTGCAACGTGGGGTGGGGAGACCAAGCAAATCGTCGGCTGAAACGTCGAAAAAGCGGCAAAAGGCCACAATGTCTTGCAGATTCGGTTCGCAGCGGTCGCGCTCGATATAGGATATTTTACGTTGGCTCATGTGTAAAGCGAGCCCCAATTCCGTTTGGCTCAAATCGCGGTCTTCGCGCAGATTGCGGATTTTTTCTCCGAATGTCAACATCATATTTTCCACCTCGAATATAGTTTACCTTAGATAGAAAATATCTATTGACAAATAGACAAAAATGGTCTATAATTTCGTTTAGACAAAATCTGTCTAGAATCGACGTGGAAATTGTGTAGTCTGTCAATTCACGTTGATGGGGGTACCCCCAAAAAAAAGAGGAGGAATGATCATGCTTAAGAAATGGATGTGTGGGCTGTTAGCCTGCTGCTTGCTGCTGAGCTTTGTCGGTTGCGGTGAGGATGGCGGCGAGAGTGCCGATGTTGCTACGAAACCGACCACCACAACGGTGGCGCCCACCACGACCACCACGGTGGAGACAACTACCACGACGATGGAGCCGACCACCACAACGGAGGAGGAAACCACCACAACGGAGGAAGAAACCACCACAACAAAGAAAAAGAAGACCACAACCACAACGAAGAAAACCACTACCAAGAAGTCGACGACTACCACCAAGAAGCCGACGACTACCACCACGACGAAGAAAACCACTACTGCTACCACAACGAAGAAAACCACTACTGCTACTACGACGAAGAAAACCACCACTGCTACCACGGCCAAGACGGAATGTGGGCATTGGTGGACCACCGAAACGTGTGAGGAAGCCTCGTATTGCATCTATTGCGGTGCCGCCGGAAGTCCGGCGCTGGGGCACGATTGGAACGGCCCTTCCTGCGAAGAGAGTGCGATATGTAACCGTTGCTACGCCTACGGTCAAAATGCACTTGGGCACAGTTACAGCGAAGGGGCTTGCACCCGTTGCGGTGACAAGGATGAAAATTACAAACCGACCTTCCAGTTGGGGCAGACCTGGTCAGTGCCGGGTATGTTTGAATTCACCATC
Source organism: Acutalibacteraceae bacterium (assembly GCA_045597045.1). GTDB lineage: Bacteria > Bacillota > Clostridia > Oscillospirales > Acutalibacteraceae > SIG588. The sequence continues at coordinate 11,041 of JAZODN010000075.1, read as the reverse complement.
ACGGCGGCGTATAAGCATAATTTGTGTGAAGAGAGTTCGTTTTTTGCGGAGGCACAGGCTGCTGCAATCCTGGAATATACGGTGAAGAATTTGGGCGCTGCAGACAAGTTGAATGTGGATAAATGGTGCTTTGATCCGTATGACCAAGCAGGAGAAGAAGCGGATAATCTCTTCTTCACCAACTCGTGTGATCACGATAAGGAAGCAGGAAATGTCTTGGTTGGCGGCAGCGGCTCTTTCTCTCTTGCGGTTGCGCTGAACAACGCCAGCGAACAAATCACGGTGTTTATGGAAATTGAAGACCAAGAAGCGACCTTTACTTTGCCGCTTAGCGAGCCGCCGGTGGTGGAAGAGCCGGAGGAGGATAAGTGGAACGGCTGCACTTTCACGCTGGAAGGAGATCTGCCGCGTTCGCTGTCCTATGAGGGTGGATATTCTTCCAACAAACATACCACCAGATGCTCGGTGACCGACGTGCGATTTGAGGCAAGTGGTTCCACCTTCTACATCTATTTCGACGGTCGCAAGACGTACGATTCCCGCGGTGCCGGACAGAGTGACCGTTGCTATATCAGCTGGAAGTTGTATGATGCCGATTCCAACACCGTGTTGGCGGCCGGTACGGCCAGCACGATTTCCATTGCCGAGGGCGAAGGGTTCTCGGATGTAAAAGATTATGCATATAACGTTATCAAAGAAGGCGGCAACTACATTGTGAAGCTGCTGAACACCAACTGATAGCAAGCGAATAATATGAAAACAGCACCCCATTCTCCGAAGGACGGAGGATGGGGTGCTGTGTTTTTGAGCACATGTAGCATGCGCGGTTTTGGGCGGCAGAAACCGGAGCTTGCCGCCGGGAGTGGGAATTACCCCACCGTGATGTTATAGGTGTTTTCGTAGATACAGCCGGGAGCCAAATGTACCATCAGTTGCTTTTGCTCGAGATCGTCCACTTCGCCGTCGTAGGACGGGAGGCTGTACCACGGTTCAATGCAGAGGTACGGCGCATCGGTGCGCGGTTTGTGCCACAGACCCAATGCGTTCATTTCGGGGTAATAGAGATGCACGAACTTGTCGCTCTTTTTGGAACGCAGGGTGATGCCGTCGCTCATATAAGTGAGGAAGATGGCGTCCACATTGAACAGATCGTGGCGCAGCGGCAGGCGGCCGCTTTCTTCCAGGGGGAAGGGACGGCGATAGCCGGTGTCGAAGCAGGTGTCGCTCATCACCACCAACTGCGGCTGTTTATCCGAATCGAATTCCACAAAATAATCCTCAAAGGATTCGCTCTTGGTCAGCGGCACGTTGAAGCCGGGGTGCCCACCGACAGAGAAGATGAGATCTTTCGTATCGGTGTTTTCGACGTGGAAGGTGTGGTGCAGCGTTTGCTCTTCCAGTTCATAACCGATCACAATGCGAAAGCGGAAGGGATACTGTGCCAGCGTTTCGGCGGTTTCGGTCAGTTCAAACGCCAGCGAATTTTCGGTTTGCTCCACAAGGTGCGTTTCGGCGTTGCGCAAAAAGCCGTGCAGCTTCATTTCGTAGGTTTCGCCTTTGTAGGTGTACTTCCCGTCGAACAAGCGGCCGCAGATGGGGAAGAGGTTATAAGCGCGGCCCATCCAATAGGCTTCATTGCCCTGCCAAATGTATTCGCAGCCGTCTGCCTTGGTTTTAACAGACCACAGTTCCGCACCGAGCGAGTTGACCTGCACCTGTACGCATTCGTTTTCAATGGTATACAGCATGAACGCGAACCTCCTTAATATTTGCCGTCGGAGCCGAACAGGCGGATCTTTTCCATCACCGTTTGCTTAATGAGTTCGACCTTGCGGTTGCGGATGTCAAGATAGGCGAGGCCTTCTGCCAGGCCCTGCTGCATGGCGGTGTTGCCGGCCACGCACAAGTCGGTGAAGATGTTGACTTTGGCAATGCCTTCGCGGATGGTGTTGCGGAAATCGTCATCCGAAAGGCCGGAACCGCCGTGCAGCACCAGCGGCGTATCCAGTGCCGCGCGGATCTCTTTCAGACGGCCGATATCCAGCTTCGGTTTGGATTTGTAGGCGCCGTGGGCGGTGCCGATGGCGATCGCCAGTGCATCCACACCCGTTTCACGCACAAACTCCACCGCTTCGGCCGGGGTGGTGTATTGATCGGAGGTTTCGTTGTCGCCGGTATCGGCCTGGCCCACGTGGCCGATCTCGCCTTCCACCGTGACCCCCATCGCATGGGCGATCTTTACCATTTCACGCGTGTTTTCGAAGTTCTTGGCAGGATCGCCGGCCGAGCCGTCGAACATGATGCTGGAGAAGCCGAGCTTCAGCGCCTCAATGCAACGGTCAAAGGTGAGACCGTGGTCATAATGCACCACCACCGGCACGGTGGCGCGCTTGGCCGCCGCGATGATGGACGGAGCGATGAGCTTGAGTTCGCCTGCCGGCAGCAGCACTTCCGCCGTGCCGATGACGATGGGGGAGCGCAGCTCTTCTGCCGCAGAAATGGCGGCTTCCAGCATATCGGTATCGGTGGTGTTGAACAGGCCGACACCGTAGTGATTCTTTTGGGCATCTTTCAAAACATCGTTCAAATTAACTAACATAGCAATTACTCCTCAATTTCAGGTGCTCGCACAAGGCGAGTGTCGGTGAATACGTCGGTCTCGTCGGTGCTGCGGGTGGAAAACTCCGAAACAACGGCGCCTTCGGGACCGGCCTGGAACCAGTGCCACGTTTCGGGATAGATGGTGTATTGCTCGCCCGGATTCAGCACGACCTCGTGGAAGACGGTGACGTCCGAAGGGGGCAGTTTTCCTTGAATATCTTCCTTTTTTCCCTCGCCGGTGACATAGAGGTACACCTTGCCCCAGCGGCAACGGAAGGTTTCTTCTTTGCCGTCCATACCGTAGCTCGGCACGTGCTTATGCTCGGGACAGGTCTGATAGGGGGTGAGCACCATTTCTTTGGCACACACACGCTCGGTGTTAATGTAGACGAGCAGCTGCAGCCCCAATTCTTCCACCATATCCAAACCGAAATCCGCCACCTCGATGGCGCGTTTTTCCTCTTCGGTCAGTACGATGCCCGCTTTGGCATAGTATTCCAGTGCTTTTTTGACTTGTGCGTCGTAGGTTGCCTGTTTCATAGTGTAACCCTCCCGTATTTTTCTTCCATTTTCAGAATTTCGTTTTTGGGGCGCATGCCGTCTACCGAGTTGCCGGCAAACAGGTTACAAGCCGCGGCGGCAGAGGCGAAACGCAGCAGTTCTTCATCTGTATAGCCGTTGTATAAGCCGTAGAGACAGCCGGCGCAGTAGGCGTCGCCGGCGCCCACACTGCCGCGGATCTCTTCGGGCGGAATCTTGAGCGACGGCACAACGGTGAAGGCGCCGCTTGCCACGTCCAGACAGAAGCCGGCCTGCTTGCAGTGCACAATCACTTTTTCCTTCACGCCGTAAGCGGCCAGTTTTTCCATGGCGGTGCGAATGTTTTCCACAATCGGGCGGCCGTCGGCATCGCAGGCCTCATAACCGTCGATGCTGCAGCATTCAATCTCGTTCATAATGGCGTAGTTACAATATTTGAGCGCCGGCACGATGGTCTTTTTGTAGTTGCCGTCGTTATCGCTTACAACGTCGATGGAGGTGGCGATGCCGCGCTCTTGCACATCGTGCAGAAAACGTGCCATGACGGTGCCGTATTCGGTATCTTCTTTATCGAATTCATCCAACAACAGGATGTAGCCGATGTGGAGCATGCTGCCGTTGAGGGCGGCCGTGTCGATATGTTCGGGCGAGAAACGGGCGTTGGCACCGCGTGCGTGGAAAAAGGTGCGCTCACCTGTCGGCAGGCTCATCACGTCACTGAAACTGGTGGGTGCGTCCGACAGTACGGTGATGTGTTCGGTGTTGATGCCGTGATTTTGCATTTGCTCGGTTACATATCGCCCGGCAGCATCGTTGCCGACACAGCCGATTGCGGTCAGCGGTACGCTGCGGTCGATCTTCGCGATGTCGATCGCCGTGTTCGGCACACAGCCGCCCACCGCCTGCGACACACCGGTGATGCTGCTGAGCATGCCGATCTCAGGATAACTTTCAATGTTCTTGACCGTGTCTGTCAAGATGTTACCGGCGAGCACGATCCCTTTGCGCTCACCTGTCATCAAATAGTCCACCGACACACCGAACAGGGCAGCCAGTGCCGGGAATTGCGTGATCTCGGGGAATCCTTGCCCACTTTCCCAACGGCTGACCGCTTTGTCGCTAATGTTCAGCGCGGTGGCCAGTGCCGATTGGGTAATGCCTGCCCGTCGTCGGAGCGAGGCAATGGTGTTACCAACGGTTTTGGCATCCATATATGTATCCCGTCCTTTCTACACTATCTAAATCCATTATAGTGCAAAAGAGGTTGATTCGTAAACCTATACTTTCGAGATATCTTGCGTAGAATTTTACTGTTTTTGGACTGAAATTCTACGATTCGTAGAGTGATTGCTCGGCGGTGCGGCGATAAACGGCCGGGGTGCAGCCGATGTGCTCGCGAAAGGATCGGATGAAGTTGTTGACATCGCCGAAGCCGCACCGTGTCGCCACTTGTGCCACGCTTTGATCGGTGGTGAGAAGCAACTCGCGCGCATAGGAAAGGCGGCAGAGCACCAAATACTGTTTGGGGCTGTAGCCTGTCCAATCGCGGAACGCGTGCGACAGATACGAGGGGCTGAGATAAAAATCGCGAGCCAGTGCTTCGAGCGAGACGTCTTCATTAAAATGGGTGTCCAGATACGCTTGCACGCGCAGAACCGTTTCGCTGACACGGTGAACGGGCAGGGGGAACTGTTCACGCTTTAAGCGATAGCAGGTGATGAGCAGCAGCTGCAGCAGTGCGGCAATGCGGTGGCGCTTGAAGGAACGGGGGGCGATGTCTTCATCGGCGATCTGTTGCAGGATATGTTCCGTTTCGGCAGCGGCGGCACTCAGATCGAACACGTGACAAAAATCTTCGGGGCGGCGATCGAACACCGCACGCAGACGCGGTTCATCCACCGCGGCAGCCAGTTGCTCAGCGGTGATACGCATCCACCAGCGGCAATACGGCGTATCCAACACGGTAACGTCGTGCTCTTCCAAGCGGCTGATGAAGATGAGTGAGTGGGCACCGACCTCGTATTCCGCTTTGCCGATGCGAATGCGAATACGCCCTTCTTTGACATAGAGCAATTCGTGCGTGTTATGAAAATGCTGTGCAGTGGATGCCGTGTTATCGGCATACACACAAACAATGCGTTCTTCTGGCACAAAAAATCCCCCTTTTGCTTTAAAAGTACTGCGCACATTGTATCATGTATAGGGAAAAGACACAAGGTGATTTTTTTAAAAAAAGCAGATTTTACATGTTTTTGCGCAGAACTTGCCGACTTTGCCGTGAAGGCTTGTGATACAATGAATGCGTAGAAATTTGGCTTTGGGAGAGTGCGGCATGGAGCACAGAGAATTTCACTATACGACGCTCGGCGACGTGGAGGCAGAACTGACGGCTTTGCAGGTTTCGTTGCCACTTTCGGAAAACACGGCAGCGCTGCGTGAACCGTTGGCGGTGGGAGGGCATGTTTTGCCCAACCGCTTGGCGATTCAGCCGATGGAAGGGTGCGACGGCAGAGCCGACGGAGCGCCCGATGAGTTGACCCGTCGCCGCTATCGCCGTTTTGCCGCAAGCGGTGCGGCGTTGATTTGGGTAGAGGCTACGGCGGTGGTGCCCGAAGGACGCGCCAATCCGCGCCAGTTGATGCTGACGGCCGCCAATTTGGATGAATTCAAGGCGATGGTGGAGGAGATTCGCACCGTCTCTTTGTGTGAACACGGGTTTTCACCTTTCTTGGTGTTGCAGATGACCCATTCGGGACGGTATTCCAAGCCCGAGGGAACACCGGCGCCGCTGATTGCTTACAACAACCCGATTTTTGAAAAAAACGCGCCTATTGATCCTGCACGGGTGGTGAGCGACGACTATTTGGCCACGCTGCCGCCTCATTTTGCCGAAACTGCGCGACTCGCGGCGCAGGCAGGGTTTGACGCGGTCGATATCAAGTGCTGTCACCGCTATTTAATGAGTGAACTGCTTTCCGCTTACGAACGCGAAGGCCGTTACGGCGGTGATTTTGCCGGGCGCACGCGCCTGCTGCGCGAAACGGTCGAGGCGGTGCGTGCGGCGGTACCGTCCGACGTGATGTTGACCTCTCGCCTGAATTTGTACGACGGGTTCCCCCATCCCTATGGATTTGGTGTGACGGAGGAGGGCGGTCTGATTCCCGTTTTGGATGAGGCGAAGCAGTTGGTTGCACTGCTGCACGAGACCTACGGTATGCCGCTGTTGGATTTCACCATCGGGAATCCGTATGTCAATCCACATGTGAACCGTCCGTATGACAAGGGTGGTTATCTGCCGCCCGAACATCCGCTTGCGGGTGTGGCGCGCATGATGGATTGCGTGGGCGAAGTGCGGCGTGCATTTCCGCAACTGCGGGTGATCGGCTCGGGCTATTCGTATCTACGTCAGTTTGCCCCTCAGCTCGCGGCCGGCGCGGTGGAAAGCGGTGTGTGTGATCTGGCCGGATTCGGCCGTGAGGCGTTTGCGTATCCGACCTTTGCACGTGACGTTCTGCGTGACGGTGCGATGGATCCGAAAAAGTGCTGTATCACCTGTGGCAAATGCACCGAGTTGATGCGTGCCGGCAGCGTGGCCGGCTGCGTGCCGCGCGATGCGGCGGTGTATGCGCCGATTTATCAGCGTGACGTGTTGAAAAAGTAAAGGAGTGTGTTTAGATGAAAGTAGCATCGGTTACCGGTTCGCGGCGCGGTATTGGTTTGGCCATCGCACGGGAGCTTGCAAAAGACGGATATACCGTGATCCTTTCGGATATCATTGAAAAGGCAGAGGCAGTTTCGTTGTTGGAGGAACTGCGCGCCGAAGGCTTTTCGGTGGATTACGTGAAGTGCGATATCAGTAACACGGCGGAGCGTGCCGCGTTTTTTGATTACGTTCAACGCACCTACGGCCGCCTGGATGTGCACGTGAACAACGCCGGTGTGGCACCGCGCGTGCGGTTGGATGTTTTGGAGACCACCGAGGAAAGCTTTGACTTTTTAATCAACGTTAACCTGCGCGGCACCTTCTTTATGTGTCAGGCGGCGGCGAATTTGATGCGCGCCTGCAAGGCGGCCGATGTGGCGGATTACACGCCGCGTATCGTGAATATTGCCTCGATGTCTTCGTATACCTCCTCCACCAACCGCGGTGAATATTGTATTTCGAAGGCCGGTATTTCGATGGTTACGCAGCTGTTTGCGGATAAGTTGGCGGAAGACGGCATTCCCGTGTTTGAGGTGCGGCCGGGTATCATTCAAACGGATATGACAGCTACCGTGACCGAAAAATACCAAAAACTTATCGACGGTGGTGTGACACCCATTCGCCGTTTCGGGCAGCCCGAAGACGTGGCAAATTGCGTGATGGCGGCGGTTAGCGGCCGATTGGATTTTGCAACGGGACAGGTGCTTAATGCCGACGGCGGATTCCATATCCGTCGCCTGTGAGGTGGTATTATGCAGTGGTCGATTAACGGAACAGCCGTGCCGGTGCGTGTGCTGGATACAGCGGTGATCGGTTCGGGTTGTGCGGGTTTCAATGCGGTGGATTGGCTTTGGACTTTGGGACGGCGCCACGTGGCGCTGATCACCGAAGGTGTGAATTGCGGCACCAGCCGCAACACCGGCAGCGATAAACAAACCTACTATAAACTTTCGCTTGGCGGCGATGGGGCCGACAGTGTGGCGGCTATGGCGGCGGATCTGTTCGGCGGTGAAGCGGTGGACGGCGACACGGCGCTGGCCGAAGCGGCCGGTTCGACCCGTGCATTCATGAAACTGTGTAATCTTGGTGTGCCGTTTCCGTGCAACGAATACGGTGAATACGCGGGATATAAGACCGATCACGATCCCCGTCAACGGGCTACCAGTGCCGGTCCGCTGACCAGTCGGTTCATGACCGAACGGCTGGAGACGGCGGTGAGAGAAAAGGGAATTCCCGTGTGGGACAATACGTCGGCGGTGAAACTGTTGGTGGCAGACGGCGCGGTGCAAGGGCTGCTTTGTCTGGATCACACGGCACTGAACACGCCGACACGCGGACTCACCGTTGTGAAGGCACGGCAGGTGGTGTTGGCCACGGGTGGACCGGCCGGATGCTATTTGCGCAGTGTGTATCCCGAAAGCCAAACGGGCATGTCGGGTATGGCGCTGGAAGCAGGGGCCAAGGCTGCCAATTTGGATCAGTGGCAATACGGCTTGGCCTCACTTGGGTTTCGTTGGAACGTGTCCGGCACCTATCAGCAGGTGTTGCCGCGCTACATTTCGATCGACAGCGACGGGGTGGAGCGTGAGTTCTTGACGGACTATTTCGATTCGCCCACCGAAGCGCTGGATCGGGTGTTTCTGAAGGGCTATCAGTGGCCGTTTGATACCACGAAACTGCAAGGCTCTTCACTGATCGATCTGATCGTGCACCACGAAACGGCGGTGCTGGGCCGTCGGGTATATATGGATTACCGCACCGACCCCAAGGGGCTCGAGCGTGGGTTTGAAGCGCTGGCGGAGGAAACCTATCGGTATCTCGCCAATTCCGGGGCCCTGCTGCCCACGCCGATTGCGCGTTTGGAAGCGATGAATCCGCCGGCAATCGAACTGTATCGCCGCCACGGTATTGATCTGTATACCGAGCCGTTGGAAATCGGCGTGTGCGCACAGCATCACAACGGCGGTTTGTGGGTGGATGCCGATTGGCAGACTTCGGTGCGCGGTTTGTATGCCGCAGGCGAAGTGGCCGGCACCTTTGGTTTGCATCGACCGGGCGGCAGTGCGCTGAACTCCACACAGGTGGGCTCGTTGCGTGCAGCGGAGCATATTGTGAATACCACCGAGGAGGATTTGGCGCTTTCGGCAGCGTTTGAGACGGCGGCCCGTGCCGTAGCAGAAGAATGGCTTGAGCGTTTGACGGCCGTGACCGCGCGCACACCGTGCGAAACGGTGGAGGCGAGCCGCCTTGAAAGTCAGCGACAGATGAGCGATGCCGCATCGCATTTGCGCAACCCCTCGGCGATGAGGGCGCTTGCCGCACACGAGTGCGCGGCATTGGCGGATTTTTGGGAAACGGCGGCCGCGCAGCCGAACGACCTGCCGGCGCTGCTGAAAAACCGCGATTTGCTGATTACGCGCCGTGCGGTGCTTTCGGCGATGTGTACGGCGGCCGAAACGGTGGGTACTTGCGGTTCGGCATTGGTGTTGCAAGCGGACGGCGAGGTGCTGTCGGAAGCATTACCCCACGTGCGGTACGCCTTGCCGAAACCGTACCCCGCAGGCAAACGGCTGATTACCGAACAGACGGGGGAGGAGACGTTCGCGTCTCACTACGATCCCGTGCGCCCGATGCCGAAAGCCGATGCGTGGTTTGAAAATGTGTGGAACGCCTACCGCAAACGAATGGCGAAGATTACAAAATAACAAAACGGCCTGTCGTTTTTCAACGACAATCCGTTTTCCTTTTTACTGAACGGTTTTTTCGCTTTGTGCCGCCGTGCGATTTTGGTTTTGCTTCGTGTCATTCGTAACGTGACCGCATGCGCGAACGGCATTTGCAACCGCCTTTGCCAGCAACTGCACGCCGTCTTCGTTGGGGTGAATCATGTCTTCGCTGAGATACCGTTCCTTTTCGGGATACATGAGTGAAAACAAATCGTTCACCCGCACGTTTTCGTTTTTATACGCTTGCAAAACCGATTGATTATACTCCGTAATATCCTGATTGCTGTGTGCGGGCGGCACGGGACCGTTCAGAAACTGTTTGCGGTCGTGAACCGGCGTGGTGGTGGCGAAAATAAGAGCGGCACCGCTCTTTTTCAGTTCCCGCAAAATCTTGAGCATATTTTCTGTATATTCTTCCTTTTTTGCAAAACAACCGTCTTCAGGGTATAACACTGCGGTGTCCCACAAGCCGGCGTTAAAGTGGATGATATCGGGCGTGGGATATTGCGGTAACCACAAACGAAGACTGTTCAGCACATAACTCGAAAAACGACAGTTTTCATCGGGGGAATATACCCGATATTCTTCGCCCAACTCTTTGGCTACCGCCTCACGGTAAAACATACGAATAGAATCCCCCAGCAACAATACGTTAATCTTTTTCATAAAACGTTCCCCTTTCGTCAAGAAACGATGTGTTCATTCTTTGTTGGTTGCATTGCGGCAGGCCGATGGCGATACGCCGTACCTCTTTTTGTATTCCGCGATAAAAAATGATGTGTTACGATATCCGCACATCGCGGCAATCTCACCGATCTTCAGTTTCGTATTCCCCACGAGTTCGGCAGCGGCTTCCATACGTAACGCAATCAGCGTTTCGATCGGCGTTTTGCCCGTCTCACGTTTAAAGCAACGTACGAAATGGCTTTTTTCCAAATTGGCGTGTTTCGCAAGCTCGGTCAGCGTGAGGGGCTTTTCGAGATTTCGGCGCATATACGTCATCGTTTCGGCACTTAATGTGTCCTGCGGCTTCGCCGTTTCGTATTCTTTATGATATTGTTCGGCCATCAGACGATGGATCAGTTCCATCACCAGCGCTTTGGCGGCCGATGCGGTTGGATCGTTCAAATTGAGGAGGGCCTGATATATTTGCATAAACACTTCGCTTTTTTCGGGGTGAAGCAGGGGAGGTAGATCCCGAATCAGCGGATGCTGACAAAGCGGCTGTATCGGCCCCGGCAACGTCCGATGGTAATTCGGTAATACTCCGTCGGCAAAAGTCAGCGTGAGCATATACGATTCCTGAAAGCCCGCCGCACTGCACACGTCGTTGGGCTTGCGAATCAAAACGTCTCCGCGATGCAACTCGTAACGATGGCCGTTATGCCAGTATTCCCGATGTGCGCTGAGTTCCAGATCGATCTCGTAATCCTTTATCGTACGGTCGCGAACGATGTTTTGCGGATTGCTG
>JAZODN010000074.1:0-11025 GCA_045597045.1 Acutalibacteraceae bacterium | reverse complement strand
TTTTAAAAACGGTCTCTTTATATAATAGGTATATTTATGCGAGCGTAACCTTGTGGAACGCTTTTTTACCGCGTTTGAGCACCACGTGACCCTTTTCGAATGCGGCAGGCGACAGCTTAAAATTGATGTCGGCGACTTTTTGGTCGTCCACCGAAACGCCGCCCTGCTCGACCGCACGACGCGCCTCACTGCGCGAAGGCGTAAGCCCTGTTAACACCAGCAATTCGAGCACCGAGATACCGTCACCCAGTTGCTCGGCCGTGATGGCCGTCTGCGGCATATGGGCCGTATCGCCGTTGCCGCCAAACAGCGCTTTCGCCGCAGCGAGGGCTTTGTCGGCTTCTTCGGCACCGTGCACCAGCGCCGTGACTTCATAGGCCAAGCGCTCTTTCACCTTGTTAATATTGGGTTCCTTTTCCAGTTCGGCAATTTCTTCCACCGATACGAAGGTGAGCATCTTGAGGCAGCGAATGACATCGGCATCCGCCACATTGCGCCAATACTGGAAGAAATCGTAAGGCGACGTCTTTTCGGCATCCAGCCACACGGCACCCTTTTCGGTCTTGCCCATCTTCTTACCTTCGGAGGTGGTAAGCAGTGCAAAGGTCATGCCGTATACCTCTTTGCCTGCTTTGCGGCGGCAAAGTTCCACACCGCCGATAATGTTCGACCACTGGTCATCGCCACCGAGTTCCATGGTGCAGTTGTATTCCTCATTCAAGCGATAGAAATCGTAACTCTGCATCAGCATGTAGTTAAACTCCAAGAAGGAAAGACCGCGTTCCATACGGCTCTTGAAGCATTCGGCAGTCAACATACGGTTGACCGAGAAATGCACGCCGACCTCGCGCAGAAAATCTACATAGTTAAGGTCCAACAGCCAATCACCGTTGTTGACCATCAACGCTTTGCCTTCCGAAAAATCCACAAAGCGCGCCATCTGCTGCTTAAAGCAAGCCACGTTATGGGCAATAGTTTCCTTCGTCATCATTTTACGCATATCGGTCTTGCCGGTGGGATCTCCCACCATAGCGGTACCGCCGCCGAGCAGTGCCATGGGGCGATGACCTGCACGCTGCATATGCGCCATCACCATCAACTGCACAAAGTGCCCGACGTGCAGGCTATCGGCTGTGGGATCAAAACCGATGTAGAAGGTAACCGGCTCGTTGCCGCCGAGCAGCTCACGCACCTTTTCTTCGTTGGTGCACTGCGCGATCATGCCGCGTGCGCTCAATTCGTCAAATACGTTTCTCATGTTTTTTGTTCCTTTCTTACTTTCAAAGGGCATAGAAAACGCCCTTTGCAAATTGTGCATTTGCAGAGGGCGAAAATTCCGCGGTACCACCTCTATTTGCCACCGCCTTGCGGCCGTGACCTTAAGGGCGCCGAAACAGCGTCCACGCGCGATACCGGGCGCACCCGTCTCCCCTACACACGGCCATGCCGCTTCGGTTCGCCACTCCGGAAAGTATTTCCGCTTTGCTGTGCACCGTCTTACACCGACCGACGGCTCTCTGCGCCACATTACAAAACGTACTTCGTTCCATCATTGCGTTGAATGTATTAAACCACAATTTTCACGGTTTGTCAACCGCCATTTTGTCCGTATTCGCGCCGCAACTCGCGCGCGGCTAAAATACCGCTTTCGGTCACTTCGCCGCTGATAATACGCGCCAATTCCCGTTCACGCCCATTTTCGTCCAACGGGGTGACTTCGGTGCGCGTGCGACCGTCGCACACTGCTTTTTCGATTAGCAGATGATGATCGGCCTGCGCGGCAATTTGTGCCAGATGGGTGACGCACAACACCTGACGGCGACGGTTACCTGACAGGCCCGTTGCCGTTTGGAGCAGTTTTTGCCCCACCTTCAGCGCTGCGCGACCACTCACGCCCGTATCAATCTCATCAAACACCAACGTTCCCATATCATCCACATCCGCAAGCACCGCTTGCAGTGCCAACATCACACGCGACATCTCACCGCCGGAGGCGATCTTCGCCAACGGTCGCGGTGCTTCGCCAACGTTGGCCGCCAGCAAAAACTCCACACGGTCGGCACCGTTCGCCTGCGGTTCGATTGCTTCCATCGCCACTGTCAAGCGCGCACGCGGCATATCCAAAAACGTCATTTGATCGGTCACAGCACGGCAAAACGTTTTAGCGGCTTGTTGGCGCGCAAGCGACAGCGCTTCGGCCGCTGCCTCCACTCTGCACCGCGCATCCGCAGCGGCGGCAGTCAGGCGTGCCTGTTCGGCCTCGCCGGATTCCATGGCATCATATTCGGCACGGCATTTCGCCAAATAATCCAGCACCTCACCCGTAGTGGCACCATATTTGGAAAGCAGACGGCGCACCGTTTCATAGCGCGTCTCTACCTCATCGCGTTCCGCTTCGTTAAACTCCAACGCATCACCCAAACGGCGCACCTCATCCATACAGGCGTCCAGTTCATACTGCAGCGATTGCAGCCGTTCCGCGGTTTGTGCCGCCTCCGGCAGGTATTCGCCGGCGTTCTCCAGTGCATCCGCTGCCGATGCAACATCGCTCACAGCACCGGCGGTCTCTTCATCCCGTGCTAAAAAACTATAGGCGCAGCCAACGGCTTTGGCAATCCGTTCCGCATTGCGAAAACGGTCACGTCGGGCACGAAGTGTCGCCTCTTCGCCCACTTGCAACGCCGCATCTTCAATTTCGTCGATCTGATAACGCAGCAGGTCCATCCTCCGCGCTTTTTGCGTTTCGTCAACATCCAGCGCTTCCAACGCCGCAAGCGTAGCGCGGTATTCCTTATACACCGCTTGATACGCTGCTTTCAATGCACCCGTATCACCCAATCGGTCCAGATAAGCCAAATGCGTTTCGGTATCCAACAGTGCCTGGTTTTCATGTTGACCGTGCACGTTCACCAACCGCCGCCCCAACGTGCGAAGCATGGCCACCGTGACGGGACGCCCGTTCACACGGGCAGAAGATTTGCCATCGGCTGTGAGGCGGCGCTCCAACAGCAGCACACCGTCTTCGTCCGGCTCAAACCCAACCGCGGCAAGTTCCTCTGCTAGCGCAGCAGAAATTTCGCAAAACAGAGCCGAAACAACGGCACTCTCGCAACCGGTGCGAAGGATGTCGCGTCGCACGCGCTCACCGAGTACCGCGTTCAGCGCATCAATAATAATGGATTTGCCGGCACCCGTCTCACCGCTGAGCACATTAAAACCGCGATCGAAGGTGATATCGGCACGCTCGATCACAGCAATATTTTCAATGTGCAAACTGTTCAGCATGCTGCCGCCACCTTCCTTGTAAAATCACTTGCGAATCAACTTCTTCAACTCGGCCACCAAGCCGACCGCCTGGCTTTCACCTTTTACAATACACAGCAATGTATCGTCGCCGGCCAAAGTGCCGACCACATCCTTCCAGTGCATAGAGTCCATAGACGCACACACCGCCTGTGCCATGCCCGAAAGGCAGCGCACCACCACGATGTTGCCGGCGTAATCCACGCTTTGCACCGTATCGGAAAACAACGAAAAGAACTGACTGGAGATGGTGACGTTTTCCGCTTTTGCCGGCGCATACCGATAGGCGCCGTCCGACCCCAGCGTTTTAACAAGGCGCAGTTCTTTGATATCGCGCGACACAGTGGCCTGGGTCACGCGGAATCCTTCGGCACACAGCGCTTCCATCAGCCCTTCTTGCGTATCAATCGCGCGGTCGCGCACGATCTCCAAAATTTTTGCATGTCGCTTGGTTTTCATAAACAATAGTATCCTTTCAACGATTGGTCAATTTGCGCTCGAGTACCTCATAAAATGCGGTTGAACGCAGTTGAATGATACGCGCGGCAAGAGTGCTGCGCCGCACGGTGACGGTATCGCCGCACGCCAGCGCGACCGACTCTTCCCCATCTACCGTGAGATAGGTCTCACGCCCTTCACTTTCGGGGCAGAGTGTAAGACACACATCTTCACCGAAAATATACGGGCGTGTGTGCAGCGAGTGAGGACAGATCGGGGTCATCAAAAGACAATTCACAGTGGGATCCACCACGGGACCGCCGGCCGAAAGTGAATAAGCGGTCGAACCGGTCGGTGTGGCCACGATCACGCCGTCAGCGCGATAGGACACCACGGGGTCGCCGTCACACTGCACTGAAAGACAGATCATACGCGAAGGATTACCGCGCGAGATGACCGCTTCGTTCAGTGCATAAAACACGCGTTCGCCCACTGCGCTGTGAACCGTCACCTCCAACATCATGCGTCGGCTGATCGGCAGCGGTTCGGTTTTTAAAAGATCCAGTGCGGAAAGGTCATCAGCTTCCATTCCGGCCATAAAGCCGAGATGACCGCAGTTGATCCCCAACACCGCGCGACCGAAACTGGCAGCGTGCTTGGCAGCGTGAATCAACGTGCCGTCACCGCCGAGCGCCAGCACGACATCGGCCTCTTGCAGCAGCACGTCGCAGTCCGACGGTGGGAACGCCGCATCCTGCGCTACCGCCACGTCAATATGCAGCAATTGCAACTTTTCCACAACCGTCTGCAACACGCCTTCCACACCGCTTACACCGCGGTTGGGCAATATCGCCACGCGCATAAAACCCCCTCCTTACAAAGAATCGAACGCCTCGTTCACCAAGGCTTTTACGTCAAAAAGTTGTGCGGCCGCGCCGCGGCGCAGCACCGCCAAATACTCCACGTTTCCTTCGCCGCCGCGAATGGGAGAATAGGTAAGATGCACACAGGCGCAATCCAACTCTTCAAAAAACGCCAACAAATCGCGCACAACCGACAAATGCACCGTGCGGTCTTTCACCACGCCGTTTTTGCCAAGAGCATGGCGGCCGGCTTCAAACTGCGGTTTGATCAAGCACACCAGCGTTGCTTGCGGTGCAAGCAACGAAAGCACCGACGGCAACACCTGCTTGAGCGAGATAAAGGACACGTCGATCGAGCAAAAGGCCGGCGTCTCCTGTAAGCTTGCTTTTAAAGACGCGTCACGGATATCGGTGTTTTCCAGTGAAACCACCGCCGCATCCGCACGCAATCTGTGATGCAACTGTCCTGAGCCGACGTCTACGGCATACACCAAACGGGCGCCGTGTTGACGCATGCAATCGGTGAAACCTCCCGTTGAGGCCCCCACATCCATCGCGACCGTGTCTTCAAGTGTGAGATGCGCTGTTTCGATTGCCTTTTCCAGCTTATAGCCGCCTCGCCCGACGTACCGTTCACGCACGTCACAGCACACGACGTCTTCATCCCCCACCGCAACAGACGGCTTTTTTACCACACGGCCGTTCACAGTCACTTCGCCGGCTTCAATGTGACGCTTGGCAGCGTCTCGACCGCCGAAGACACCGTGCTGCACCAACCACGCATCCAGGCGAAGACTCATAACACGTCCTCTTTCACTGCGCAGAGCATGCCCTCCACGTCCAAACCGGATTTGTGCAACCCCGACGCCACCGTGCAAACGCCCACGTTTTCGGTAATGGCGTGCACCGTGTAATGCCGCGCAAATTCACGCATCGAAAGGGCATTTCCAAACCATTCGCCAATGCCGCCGCACTGTGTGCCCTCTTCAAAGAAGTGCACGTGCTGATACGCCAACGCCAATTCTACACATTTGGAATCGATCGGCTTAATACGGTTCAGTTTCAGCACCGACGTCGGCCGTCCGTTTAAGGTCAAAAGGCGTGCTGCTTCCAACACGTTGGCAGAAATACGGCCGTAGGTGACCAGCAACGTTTTGGCACCTTCCGCACGCAAGAGTGTATACGGGCGATCGGTGGCGCCCCACCCCTGCGGCATGGCAAGCGGCGCCCCTTTGGGATAGCGCACCGCCACAGGACCTTCCACATCATAGATCGCCTGTTTGAGATGAATCTCCAGCTCTTCAAAAGTAGCCGGCGAAAACACCGTCATGTGCGGTACCATATTCAAAAGTGCAACATCAAAGATTCCCTGGTGGGTCTCGCCGTCGTCCGGCACAACACCGGCACGGTCCACTGCCAACACCACGTGATTCTTTTGCAGTGCGGTATCGTTTATCAATTGGTCGCAGCAACGCTGCAAGAAGGTAGAATACACCGCAAACACCGGGCGCAAACCACCCTGCGCCATGCCGGAGCAAAAGGTGACGGCATGTTCTTCGGCAATACCCACGTCAAAAAAGCGCGAAGAATACGCCTCGGCAAAGTCTTTCAACCCGGTGCCGTCGGTCATGGCCGCCGTAACGGCGCAAATGCGGTCATCCTCAGCCGCCAGCTTTTGCAAGCGCTGCCCAAACACCGTGGAAAACGACGTCGCGGGCGTGTCGGTCTGCCCGGTGGCGATATCAAATTTCCCCACACCGTGATAAAACGCCGGATTTTGGATGGCGTAGTCATACCCTTTTCCCTTGGTGGTTACCACGTGAAGCAATACCGGCCGTTCCAAATTCTTGGCGGTGCGCAACGCCTCATCAAGCGAGGCGATGTTGTGGCCGTCGATAGGGCCGAGATAGTGAAAGCCCATCTCTTCAAACATCGTGCTGGAACGGTAGAGTTGCCGCTTGAAATGGTCTTTTTGGCCCGATACGAAGCGATACAGTGCGGCACCGAACAGTGGGATGTGGTTGATCATTTTGCCGAACACCTGTTTGAAGCGTAGATAACGGCGGCGAATGCGCAGTTTGGCAAGATGTCGCGCCACAAAACCAACATTTTGATTGATAGACATGCGATTGTCGTTCAGGATCACAATCAGCCGGTCGTGACTGCGACCGGCGTTGGAAAGGCCTTCATATGCCAAACCGCCCGTCAGCGCGCCATCGCCCATCACTGCAACCACGAACCCGTTGTCACCTGTCAGTTTCTTCGCCTTGGCCAAGCCGTTGGCGGCCGAAACGGAGGTGCTGCTGTGCCCCGTGATGAAACAGTCGGTATCGCTTTCGGCAGGAGATGGGAAACCGGTAACGCCCCCTTCACGCCGTAAGGTGTGAAACGCCTCGGCACGGCCGGTGAGCAGCTTGTGCGCATAGCACTGGTGGCCAACGTCCCACACCACTTGATCCTTCGGAAAACGGAACGCACGGTGCATGGCGACCGTCAGTTCCACCACACCGAGATTAGACGCTAAATGGCCGCCGTTTTGCGAAACGGTTTCGATCATGATCTGCCGCAGTGTATCGCACAGTTCATTCAGTTCCTGCTTCTTCATGCGCTGCAGCGTCGCGGAATCCGGAATGTTTGTCCACAGACTTTCGTGTTCCGGCATTGTTTTCAGTCCTTCCCTTGCTGATTTTACGAAATACGGGTAAGCAGTGCGCGCGCCAATGCACGCAGCCCGTCGGCCTCTTCGCCGAACACCGAAAGCGCTGCAAGAGCCGCTTCGGTACGGGTTTGCGCCAACGCTTTGGCGCCTTCGACCCCAAGCAATGTCACGTAGGTCGTTTTTTCATTCACTTCGTCACTGCCGACGGGTTTCCCCAGCACCTCGGCAGTAGAGGTAGCATCCAACACATCGTCAATAATTTGAAACCCCAGCCCCAGTTCATGACCGAAGTCGTGAGCCGCCTTCTTTTTCTCTTCGGTTGCATCGGCAAGCAGAGCGCCCATGGTACACGCCGCACGAATGAGGGCGGCGGTCTTGCCGGCCTGCAAGGTAACCAACGTGTCCATATCCAGCCGCTGCCCTTCCGAGCGCACGTCCATCACCTGACCGCCGATCATGCCGTGGATACCGGCTGCCTGCGCCAATGTGAACGCAGCATCTGCCGCTGCTGCGGCCGAAACTCCGACACGCGCCGCCGGCGAAAGTACCGTTTCAAACGCACGGTTAAGCAAGGCGTCTCCCGTGAGCAACGCCATATCTTCACCATAAGCCGCATGCACCGACGGCTTACCGCGACGCAACGGACTGTTATCCATACACGGCAGATCGTCGTGCACCAGTGAATAGCTGTGGATCATTTCAATCGCACAAGCGAACGGCAGCACCGCAGACGGCACACCGCCGCACACACGGCACAGTTCCATCAACAGCACGGGGCGCAGCCGTTTTCCACCTTCCGTGCAGGCATACAGCATTGCTTCCGGCACGGGTATATACTCTTTGCACGGTGTGGGGAGAAACGACGGCAGCGCCGCTTCGATTGCCGCCAAATGCTGTTGCATCTCGCAAGAATACATATGTTTATTCCTCCGCTTCGCCCAACGGCGGTACCGCCGCTTCTTCGGGAGCGCTTAACTTCAAAATTTTCTGTTCGGCTTCCTGCAGTTGTTTGGCACAATAGGCTGTTAGGCGAGTTCCCTCTTCAAACAATTTCATAGAATCATCCAACGGGCAGCGCCCACTTTCCAGCGCTGCAACAATCTGTTCCAGACGCGCCATCGCCTTTTCAAAAGTCCATTCAGTCGACATGGTCATTACTCCTTTGGAAAAATATCGGTAACGGTGCAGGCAAACTGTCCGTCGGAAAGGCGCACGCGCACGGCATCTCCCACCGCTACCTGTTCCACTTTAATCAACGGTTCTTGCTCACGCAGTGCCATGGCATAACCGCGCGACAACACCTTCAACGGGCTGAGTGCATCTAATTTCGCACTGCACGCCGACAAACGCTTATCTGCTTCTCGCAGAGTCAGCGTACCGGCCGAAGCGAGCGCACGAGTCAAATAATCGAGGCGCACGCCATGTTCTTCCACCAAGAACAGCGGTGTAGAAAGGCACCTCTTTTCGCGCAGCGCCGCCAGACGTTTGCCTTCTCGTTCCACCGTGTGCTGCATATCACGCTGCAGTGTCCATTGCCGCTGCTTCAAAAAAGCAAGCAGCTGCTGTTGATCCGGTACAGCCAATTCCGCCGCTGCCGAAGGGGTGGGCGCACGCAGATCGGCCACAAAGTCACAAATGGTAAAATCCGTTTCGTGCCCCACGGCCGAAATCACGGGGATTTCCGATGCGGCCACCGCACGGGCCACACGCTCATCGTTAAACGCCCACAGATCCTCAATCGAGCCGCCGCCGCGACCGATAATGATCACGTCTGCTGCACGCAGACGATTCAACCGTTCCAGCGCATCCACCAACTGCGGCGGCGCGCCGTCGCCCTGCACCAATACCGGCACCAGCAGCACCTGCGCCAACGGGAAACGACGCCCCAACACGTTGATAATATCACGCACGGCCGCACCCGTTGCCGAGGTGATCACACCCACACGCTGTGGATACGGTGGCAGCGCTCGCTTACGCCGTTCATCAAACAAGCCCTCTGCCGCGAGGCGCGCTTTCAGTTGTTCAAACGCCACCTGCAAAGCCCCCACGCCGTCGGGCTGCATTTCGTCGATATATATTTGATACGCACCGTCACGGTCATATAACGACACTTTGGCACGCACGATTACTTTCATGCCGTTTTGCGGTTCAAACCGCAGTTTGGAGGCGCTGCCGCGAAACATCACCGCACGCACGACCGCCCCCTCGTCCTTCAAAGACATATACAAATGTCCCGAACGGTAGTGATTGGTAAAATTGGAAATTTCACCGCTGATGTAAACCGAGGCCAAATGCGGATCGCTTTCCAAAACAGAGCGCACGTAGGTATTCAATTGACTGACAGTGATCACCGTCATGTTAACGTGCCTCCTTCATAGCCCCAAGCAGTGCGATGCCGGCCGCATTATCCGTCGAGAGAGCCGGCGGCGCGAACCGACCGCCGAACCGACCGCCTAACGCAGTTCGCAAAATTCCGTTACTCATAACACCGCCGGCATAGAGAACGGGCAGGTCACCGTATTCCGTTAAAAGACGGGCGGTCATTTCCTCGAGCGCCACACGCACGCTATCCAGACAAAAGCGCGCTACTTCTTCCTTGGGAACACCTTTTTCCAACTGATTGCGACACTGGTTTTCCACCCCCGAAAGGTGGCAATCCGCCCCTTCCATGGAAGGCTTGGGAGCATATATCTTTTCGGCTGTCGCTGCCAATCCTTCCAGTGCAGGACCGGCCGGAAACGAGAGTCCCATGGCTACACCGATACGGTCAATCAGCTGCCCGGCCTTCAAATCCAGCGAACCACCTACCTGGCGGCAAGTAATCACGCGCTCCGCATGCGGTTCCACAAGCAGGGCATCGGTGGTGCCGCCGGACACGTGAAACGCCAAAAAGCGCCGTTCAAACAGCGGCATACACGCCGCGCCCAAAATGGCCGCCGCCACGTGTCCTTGCTGATGCGTAAAACGATAAAGCGGCACGTCCAGCACCGCTGCCACCTGACGCGCCGTGGCCACGCCCGCCAAGAAACAAGGCATATATGACCCCTCTGCCTCACGCGGCCGATCGGATACCGAAACGCAGGTCACCCCACGAGGTGCCAACGCTTCCATCAACTCCGGCAGTTGGCAGGTGTGGTGAAACAGCGCGTCGCTCTGTCGCAGGCCGCGCTCACCCTCTTTCACGGGCAACAGCTTCTTTTGTTGGCACAGCGTGCCGTCTGCCGCGCGATACAACGCAACCGAGGTAGTGTAGTTGCTGGTATCCAGCCCCAGACAAACCGCGCCACTCATGCGCGTGAAACAGCGCCGAGCACTCCGTTGATAAAGGGAGCGTCTTCACTGCCGCCGTACTTCTTGGCCAACTCGACCGCTTCATTAATAACCACGCTGACGGGGTTATCCGTTTCGGTCTGCATTTCATATACCGCCAAGCGCAACACCGTGACAGCCACACACGAAAGGCGCTCTTTGCTCCAGTTATGTAACGCCGGGGTGAACACCGCATCCAGCTCCTCAAACTTTTCGGAAGCACCCACCGCCAAGCGCTCGCAAAACGCGTCCACTTCCACATCGCGCGCTTCTCGAGCGTCTTCCAAAATCTTGGACATCGGCGCTTCGGTAAACATTTTTTCAAACAGCAAAATAAACGCCAGTTCTCTGGCTTCCCGTCTTGTCACAGCGTGACCACCTTTCCTGTATAGCAGCAAAGCCCTCCGCACCGAAATACCGTGCGAAGGGCGCTTGATTATTGCACCGCGTTAT